>JAHCBC010000002.1:300000-600000 GCA_019634595.1 Akkermansiaceae bacterium | reverse complement strand
GGGAAGGTTGGCCGCAGGTCATTTTCGTTTCAGCCCGTGAGAGGGATGCCGCCGGTCGTAGTGGAGGACGAGGATACGGAGGCCCATTAGCGTTCGAAAGTGGAGAATAGGCCTCTTCATGATGGTTTGGACGGGGAAGAAGGAGGCGAGTTGACTCAGCATGAACTGAAAACGAATAAGTTACGATCTATCAAAGAGAGAGAGGGGAATCCCTCCTTTTTTCTCAATTCCCGAATTCTAACCCACTGATAACCAAACATCATGACCGATTTCTGGCGTTTCGTTCGGGACGGAGAGGCCGTGGATTCGAAAGCCTTCGGATGCTCGCAGCATCCTCAGAAAAAATCGGCGGAGCCACACTCCGCTTGGCCGGAGCGAAGTGCAGGCAATCCCGCCGCCCGACCATCGGGAGGTGAAATCCTGAGGTTATTCGCTCACCTGGAAGCAGCCAGTGGAAGCGATACCCTCCAGCACGGAAGCCGGCCTGCACCAGAAAACGATCTTCGCAGGGTAGCCGGCCACGGTGTGGTGCAGCCGGATGCCTTCACCAACGAAAGGAATGAAGCCATATTTTTCAATCCGGGTCACCTGGTCAGGGGTGAAGCGATAACGTCCTGTCTCGAACAACCCGAGCATCGAGGTCACGATCGTCAGGCCCGACGAATCCACGGAGAGCGATGCCAGCGGCCAGGAATAGTTCACCCAGCCAATCCTCGCGCCTCCCCTGGCACGGTAGGTGGCGGGCGGAGCGGGATCGGGCATGACGTCTTGGTGGATTGGCCGAACGTCAACAGCGGGGTGCCGCATGGGTTGGCATGTGGATCAGACTCTGTGGCAAAGGCACGCCGATTGCAAGATCACGCTGTGGCCTGAAGCTTCCGGCCGGAAGTACCCCCCCCTCATCTCCGCGATGGACGTTTCCGCCGGACACCTCCACTCTCCGCTGCCCATGTCCCTGCTCTCCGCCAACGAAATCCGCTTGTCCTACGGATACCAGAATCTCCTCGATGGCGTGACGCTCGCGGTTTCCGCCGGGGAAAAGGTCGGCCTGGTGGGGCGGAATGGCTGCGGAAAGACCTCCCTGCTGAAGATCCTCACCGGCCAGCAGAAGGCGGACTCCGGGGATCTTTCCCTCCGCCGCGGCATCCGCGTTGGCTATCTGCCGCAGGAGTTCGAACTGGATCCCGGACTGTCCGTCCACGAGAACATCGCCGCTGGGGCCGCCGACATCGTCGACGCCATCCGCCGCTATGAAAACGGCGAGGGCTCCGAGGCGGAACTGGCGGACCTCCTCCATTTCATCGACCACACGGACGGCTGGAATCTCGACGCCCGCATCAAGGCCACCGTCACCGCCCTCGGCGCGCCGCCGCTGGAGGCACCCGTCGCCCCGCTTTCCGGTGGTGAAAAACGCCGCGTCGCCCTGTGCCGCGCGCTCGCCTGCCAACCGGATCTGCTGCTGCTGGACGAGCCGACGAACCATCTGGACGCGGAGTCCATCCGTTGGCTGGAGGATTATCTGAAAACTTTCCCCGGAGCCGTCATCTTCGTGACCCACGACCGCTATTTCCTCGACGTGATCGCCACCCGCATCATCGAGATCGACAACGGCAAGGCCTACTCCCATCCCGGGAACTACACCGCCTACCTGGAGTCGAAGGCCGTCCGCCAGCAAATCGCAGAACAGACGGAGCGCCGCCGCCAGCGGTTCCTCCGCACCGAACTGGAGTGGGTGCGCTCCGGGGTGAAGGCACGCGGCACGAAATCCCGCCACCGGATGGACCAGTTCTATGCCGTGGAAGGACTGGAGGCACCGCCCGAGGAACGGGAGATGGACCTGCTCATCCCGCCCGCCCCCGATCTCGGAAATGTCGTCGTCGAGCTGGAAGGCGCGGGCGTGAACGTGGGCACCGCCGCGCATCCCCGCTGGTTGTTCCGGCACCTCGACTTCTCCCTGCGTCCGGGCCAGTGCACCGGCATCGTCGGCCGCAACGGGGTCGGCAAGACCACCTTGCTCAAGCTCTGCCTCGGCCAGATCCAGCCCACCGAAGGCAGCGCGGTAACCGGCAAGCGCGTGAAGGTGAACTACATCGACCAGACACGCATGCAGCTCGACGGCACCGGCTCGCTGCTCGACGAAATTTCCGACGGCAACGAGAAGGTCCAGTTCGGCAACCAGACACTCGGTGCCCGCGCTTATCTCCGGCGTTTCCTTTTCAATGACCAGCGCATCAACGAGCGCGTCGATCTCCTCTCCGGCGGCGAGCGCGCGCGCCTGATGCTCGCGAAGGTGCTGAAGAACGGCGGCAACCTCATCGTCCTGGACGAGCCGACCAACGATCTGGACCTCCAGTCGCTGCGGATGCTGGAAGAGGCGTTGGCCGACTTCGACGGTTCCGTGCTCGTCGTTTCCCACGACCGCTACTTCCTTGACCGCATCTGCGACCAGATCATCTCCTTCGAGGATGATGGCGTGACCGTCCAGGCGGGGAACTACTCCTACTATCTGGAAAAGCGGCAGGCCCGCGAAGCCGCCCAGCGCGCCCAGGCCGCGGCCTATGCACAGCTCACCTCCTCAAAGCAGAAGACCGCCACTTCTTCCGGAAAACCCCGCAAGCTGACATTGGCGGAGCGGAAGGAACTGGAGTCCATCGAGGACACCATCCTCGCCGCCGAAGAGGATGTTTCGACTTTGGAAGCCCAACTCAACGACCCCGAGTTCCAGGCAAAGAACTTCAACGACATTCCCGCACTGGTGGAAAAGCTCGACGCCGCGAAAGCGAAGGCAGCGGCCGTTTATGCACGGTGGGAGGAGCTGGAGGCGGTGGCTGCGGCAAACTGAAACGCGGATTGCGCCGGAGAGGGATTGCAGCTATTCTTCATTCATGTCGGAAGCCAATCCACCTTCGATTGATCCCAAACTTCTGGAGGATCCCGTCTTCAAGAGGGTGATGGCCGATGCCCTGGCGATCCAAGATCGGTTCTCAGCCGCACCAATCTATGCAACGACTGGCAGAGGGTTTCTGAGAAGCAGCGGGGTGGACGAATTGCGGGAAGCCAAGACATCCAGGAAAGCCAGGTAATGGGGCCGGAACGGGATTGGCTAGCCCTCTATTCATGGGACTTCGTGGTGGCTCAGAACGCGGTCCTCTGTTTGGCCAAACATGCCCTGCACAAGCCGACATCCGATGGCTACGAAGCGACGCGCAAGCTATGGGAGGATCAGCACCGGAAATCGATGGATCTTCCCGAGGCTGTGGAAATCTGTCGCCGCTGCCACCGCATGGCACCCTTTTGTTTTTATAATGGCA
This sequence comes from Akkermansiaceae bacterium, assembly GCA_019634595.1. NCBI lineage: Bacteria > Pseudomonadati > Verrucomicrobiota > Verrucomicrobiia > Verrucomicrobiales > Akkermansiaceae > Akkermansiaceae bacterium. The sequence goes on along the minus strand of JAHCBC010000002.1, from coordinate 596,689 downwards.
ACACTTTCACGGCGATCATCCGCGACGTTATCACGGGAATTGAGATAGAGGAGACGCAGGGCATCGTGGTTCGGAGCCTTGCGGGTCACATCGTCGCCGGAGTCGCCAGCGAGGATGAAGTCAATGCGTTCCGCGAGTTCTGCCGCTCTTTGGAATATTAGAGTCCATCAAAGATTACTTAACATGGACCCATTTGTGCTCCAGTCTGCTGCCGGATGCCCGGCCACCTGATCTTCGAGAACGTCACCCGCCGCTTCGGCTCGTTCACCGCTGTTTCCGATGTGACTCTGGAGATCGGCAAGGGGGAGAGCTTTTCGTTGCTCGGTCCTTCCGGCTGCGGAAAGACCACGCTGCTGCGGATGGCGGCGGGCTTCGAGACACCGGACAGCGGGCGGATCCTCCTCGATGGAAAGGACATCACCCACCTGCCGCCGGAACAGCGGCCGGTGAACACCGTGTTCCAGAACTATGCGCTGTTCCCCCACCTCAGCGTGCGGGATAACATCGGCTTCGGCCCGAAGATCGCCAAGCGCCCGGCCGCTGAGATCAAAAGGGAGGTGGACCGCATGCTGGCCCTGGTGGACCTGACCGCCCACGCGGATAAGAAACCGGCCCAGCTCTCCGGCGGTCAAAAGCAACGCGTGGCCATCGCCCGCGCGCTGGTGAACAAGCCGCAGGTCCTCCTGCTGGACGAACCGCTGGCCGCGCTGGACCTGAAACTGCGCCAGCGCCTGCTGGTGGAGCTGGACGCCATCCATGACGAGGTGGGCATCACCTTCATCTACGTCACCCACGACCAGAGCGAGGCGATGTCCTTCTCCGACCGCATCGCCGTGATGAACAAGGGCCGCATCGAGCAGATCGGGCCGCCCGCCGAAATCTACGAGACTCCCCGTAGTTCCTTCGTCGCCGCGTTCATCGGGGACACGAACTTCATCGAGGGAAAGGTCACCTGCGTCATCGACGGCAGCTTCTCCCGCTGCGGTGTGGACGGACTGGGAACCATCATCATCGACAACGACAAGCCCGTCCGCGCAGGCGACCGGGTGCATCTTTCCCTCCGCCCGGAGAAGATCGTGGTGGGTTGCAAAAAGCCTGCGGACTCGCCCCTGGAAAACAGCGTGCAGGGAAAGATCGAGGATGTGATCTACTTTGGTTCCCACACCCGCTACTGGGTCCGCTGCGGGGAACTGAGGCTCTGTGCGGAGGTCCAGCACCGGAATTTCCTGCTCGATGAAACGCCGCCGAAATGGGGGGACGAGGTCTGGCTGCGCTGGCACGCGAACGATGGCTTCCTGCTGGAGCAGTACCGCGAGGAGGACGAGAACCTGCTGACCCTGCCGGAAGCATGAAACGCACCCGCGAGTGGCTGGACAGCGCGCCGAGCTTCCTCTGGCTCACGGCGTTCGTACTCGTCCCGCTGGTGATGATTTTCGCCATCGCCTTCAAGCCGGCGGCGCATGGCGGCGAGGTCGGGACGGGCTGGAGCCTGGATGCCGTCAGGGCCTTGCTGGATCCCTCCTACCTCGTGCTGCTCTGGCGGACGGTCTGGGTGAGCGCCACCGTCACCGTCCTCTGCCTGGTGCTCGCGCTGCCAGTCGCCTATGCCATGGTGCGCATGGGTCCGGCCTGGCGGGCGCGCATGCTGCTGCTGGTGATCGTCCCGTTCTGGACGAACTTCGTCATCCGCGTCTTCGCCTGGCAGCAGATCCTCCATGCCCAGGGATGGCTGGCGGAGGCGCTGCGCGCCACCTGGCTGCTCGGTGAAAACGACCGGCTGCTCGGCGGACCGTTCGCCGTCATCCTGGTGAGCATCTACACCTACCTTCCCTTCGCCATCCTGCCCTTGTTCGCTGCGGCGGAGAAATTCGACTTCGGCCTCCTCGACGCCGCCCGTGATCTCGGGGCGAGGGCGATGACCGCCTTCACCTCCGTTTTTCTCCCAGGCATCCGGCAGGGACTCATCACGGCCTTCATCGTCATCTTCATCCCCATGCTGGGCTCCTACGTCGTGCCGGACATGGTGGGCGGCGCGGACTCCCAGATGATCGGCAACAAGATCGCCCAGCGGAACTTCAGCGACAGGAACCTGCCGCAGGCCGCCGCGCTCTCCGCCGCGCTGACCTTGCTGGTAATGGCACCCATGGCCCTGAAACGGAAAAGGAGGGAGGCATGAGAAAGAGCCGCGTTCCGCTTCTCGTCACCATCGCCGTGATGGTGTTCTTCTACCTCCCCATCCTGGGTCTGGTGGTGAATTCCTTCAACTCGTCGCGCTTCGCCGCGAAATGGCAGGGCTTTTCGTTCCGGTGGTATGAACGCCTCGCAGAAAGGGATGACATCATCACCGCGCTGGGCACCTCCCTGAAGATCGCCGTGCTTTCCGCCATCGCCTCCATGGCACTCGGCACCGCCGCCGCCTTCGCGCTGCACCGCCACCGCTCCCGCCTGCAGGACGCCCACCGCCTGCTGGTCACGGTGCCGCTGGTGATCCCTGACATCCTGATGGGGATGAGCCTTCTGCTGCTGTTCATCGCCCTCGGCGTGGATCTCAGCATGTCCACCATCACGCTGGCCCACATCACCTTCTGCATGAGCTATGTCACGCTGGTGGTGCTGGCGCGGCTGGAGGGCTTCGACTTCACCCTGCTGGAAGCCGCGCGCGACCTCGGCGCGTCCCGCTTCCAGACCTTCACGAAGGTGGCCCTGCCCCTGCTCGCCCCGGGCATCCTCGCCGGCGGGCTGCTCGCCTTCACCCTCTCCATCGACGACTACGTCGTCACCTTCTTCGTCAAAGGCCCCGGGGCGGACACCCTGCCAACGCTGGTCTATTCCATGATCAAGAAAAGCCGGGACCTGCCCGTCATCAACGCGCTTTCCTCCCTCATGCTGGTCGTCACTTTCGCCGCGGTCGCCCTTTCCCACCGGTTGCTGCGGCGGCAGGTGGAAAATTAGGTGCGTTTCCTGCTCCACTTTCCCCTCCTGATATCCTATCGCCCATATCACCATGAACCGCCGCCGATTCATCGCTTCGTCCGCCGCTTTCGCCGCGCTCTCCACCCTTCCGTCCTGCAAGAAAAGCGGAGGCGCGCAAACGCTCACCATCTTCACCTGGTCCGACTACCTGAAGCCGGAGGTGAAGGAGAAGTTCGAGAAAGCCCACAACTGCCGGGTGGTGATCGACACCTTTGACTCGAACGAAGCGATGCTCGCCAAGCTGGACGCGGGTGCCTCCGGCTACGACCTGCTGGTCCCCTCCTCCTACGCCGTCCAGGCCCTGAAGCGGAAGGGCCTGCTGCAAGCGTTGGACCACTCCCTGCTCCCCAACCTGAAGAACATTGACGCCGCCTATCTACCCAAAGCACTCGACCCTAAGATGGAGATCTCCGTCCCCTACATGACCGCCCCCACCTGTCTGGGCTACCTGGCGTCGAAGGTCAGCGACGCGAAACACAGCTGGGCCATCCTCGACCGGGCGGATCTCAAAGGACGCATCACCCTGCTGGATGACATGCGGGAAGTCATCGGCGCCGCGCTCAAAGTGCTGGGCCAATCGCTGAACTCCACCGATCCGGAGCAGCTCGCGAAGGCCGCGGACATCGCCATCGCCTGGAAGAAGAACATCGCGAAGTTCGAGAACGAGCAGTACAAGTCCGGCATCGCCTCCGGTGAATTCTTCCTCGTCCAAGGCTACGCGGGCGATCTCATGCAGGCGGCGGACGAGAATGAGGACGTGCGCATTTTCATCCCGGAGGAAGGCGCCGCCTTCTCCTGTGACGACCTCTGCATCCCGAGGGACGCGAAAAACGCCGCGCTGGCGCACCAGTTCATCGACTTCGTCAGCGGTCCGGAGATCGCGGCGGAAAACATGGAGTCCATCGGCTACCGCGCGCCGAACTCAGCCGCCTATTCCCATCTCACCGAAGACTTTCGCGGCAGCGAAGTGCTGTTCCCGCCGGATGCGGTCTTTGCCAAGTGCGAACCCATCGCCGACCTCGGGGACAAGCTGCCCCTGTGGACAAAGGAATGGGACCGCGTGAAGAACAGTTGATCCGCTGCAAAGGAAGCAACCCTCGAACGAAGCCTCCACCAATGGATGGAGGCCTCGGACGAAGGTTGGGATTTCACGCCATCACGCGGACCTGCGCCACCCGACCCCGGCGAGCTCGCGTGTCGATACAGGCCGGAGCGCGGGTGCCCGGCGCACCGCCGTGTGGTGGTTCACCAGCAACGGCGCGAAGGTCTGGAGGTACGCCGCCGCGCTCTCCGCCCCGCTGGTTTCGCCCGCGGCCTTTTCGATTTCATTCCCGACAAGCGCCAGGCTTTCCTCAAGCAGGTGGCCCAGATCGCTGACGCTGGCGGGATCATTGAACACGGACACCAGCACATCGTGGGATGCCCGCACTGCCGCCGCGAAGGCCGCCTCCGTGGTGTAGCCCTCGGACGGACTCTTGTAGATGTGGCCGTTGCCCGGATCGATCACGCCGTGGATCGCGTCATGCACCGCCAGCAGGCGGATCGAGCGGACGCGCCCGGCGAGGATGCGGTTGGATTCCAGGCGGCGGAGATAGCGGCTGGCGATGTGCTCCCAGGTCCGCGCGATGAGATCGAGCTTCGGGGAGGAGATGGTGGTGAGGGTGGACTCGGTGAGTTGCAGGAATTGGAAAGATGGAAGGTTCATGAAATTGGATTGGTTGGAAATGATTCGGAAAACAGAAGTGGGGTTCCGGCTTTGCTGGAGGATCCGCCCCGGGGTCACCGGGGCGGATCTCCAATCACGCTGACTAACCATGGAATCCCCGGAAAACGGGTGTGAGGAAAAGTTCCTCAGGAAAAAAAGGATGGGTGGGCGGCGAAGGTGCCGCGGACCCGGCTTCAAGCACATCGACACATCCAGGCCACGGCGGCGGGCATGGAGTATGCGGACTTGAAGGAGCGTTTCATTGAACGTGGCGGTTGGGGTGCGTCACTGCGGCGAACCGGGCGACGGCGCAAACAAAGCGGCGGATCGACCGTCCGTCAACCATTAAATTATTAAATTAGGCAATTTAGTAATTTAATTACCAAACGTCCATACCCTGCGCCCCGTCGCCTCATCCGCCGGACGGGTCTCACCTTCGTAGCTGACCAGCTCCACCCTGCGCGCTTCCCGCTTCTCCGCGATGAGATCCGCCAGTGCCGCCGAGTGGGTGACGATGAGCAGTTGCGTGGTTTCCGGCACTCCGGCGATGAGATCCGCCAGCGGTTCCAGCAGATCCGCATGCAGGCTGGTCTCCGGCTCGTTGAGCACCAGGAAAGGTGGTAACTTCTCCGTCAGCAGCGCGGCGCAGAGGCAGAAAAAGCGCAGCGTGCCATCGGACAGCTCACTGGCATCGAAGCTGCGCTTCACATGCGGTTGGCCAAGATGGAGCTGGAATTTCCCCTGCCCGTCCACGGCACTCCATTCCGCATCCGGAAACGCGGAGCCGATGATTTCATCCAGCCGCCCTCCCTTTCCCGACTCGCGGATGCTCTGGAGCGTGGCCGCCAGGTTCACCCCGTCATGGGACAGCACCGGCGACCAGAAGCCCACCTGAGGCCTCCGCATGGGCGAATCCGCATCCGAGCGGAACTGATGGTAGAACCGCCACTCCAGAAAGGTCTCCCGCGCCGCCGCCAAGGCCGGGTAGCTGATGGCATCCCGTACCTCCGACAACATCGACTCCGGCGCATGGAATGGCAGTGGTGACTGCTCCATCTTTCCCGCCGGATTGCGCAGCTCGATGGCCGGTCCTTTCCGCTTCGCCATCAACCGGCTTTTCGCCGTGAAATGCAGCGTCTCGATCTTGATGTCAGGGTCTGTCTTGAACTTGGACGGATCTCCCGGAGTCGCCGGGATCAGCCCGCACTCGATGCCAAACTCAAAGTCACTGTGCTTCAGGTTCCACATCACCCGCCGCGGTTCATCCTTCCTCAGGTCCCCCGCCCACAGGATGGCGGGCATGCCACCCTCCGCCCCGATGGTCTCCGCGAACCTGCCGTCCGCCATCCGCTGGATCATGGACAGCGCACGGTAAAGGTTGGATTTCCCGACCCCATTCCGTCCGGTGACGAGCGTCACCCCACCCAGCCGCAGGCGGAAATCCCGCAGCGAGCGGTAGCCACGGATGTGCAGGCTTTCCAGCATGCCTTCATCAATCCCCCGCCACCGTGGAAGTCAACTTCCCCGCGGTAGTCAGCGCCTCCGCCGGATTGCAAAACCAAATCCGGCGAGGGTTCCAAGCAGGGCCGCGGATGGCTCCGGAACGAGCGTGAGATTGTCGAGGCGGGTGACGGCGTTGTCCGCCGAGTTGAAGATGTGGAACCCGACGCCGGCGAGATCGTTGGAAGGCAGGGCCACCCCGGTCGATCCCACTACCATCGTGGTGAGATCATAGGAAAACCAGGTGGCGGTGCTGAAATCCACGCTCACCAATGTCGCGGAACCTCCGGTGCCTTGGAACTGGGCCAATGTGGTGGCGGCGGTCGAGTAGCCTGTCTGGGTGGCATACCAGCTTCCGGCGGTCTGGACGACGAGGCGCACCGTGGTGGAGTTGGTGCTGTTCCCCATCTGCCAGGTCACGCTGGTGGTGGCGGGCGATGAGACGGATTCCACCGCGGCGAACCGCTGGTTGGCACCATCGCTGATCGAGAAGAGGTAGCTGAGGGTGCCGCCCACTCCGTTCGCGCTGCCGATTCCGATCTGATTGGCGCCACCCGTGCTCCCGTCCGGCGCGGTGGCGGTGAGATCCGTGACCGTCGTTCCATTCAGATGGTAGGAATTCCAGCCGATGAAATTGGCGGGCCGGTAGGTGGCGGCCGTGTTATCGAAGGGAAAGACGATCGTCGCGGAAGCGGATGAGACGGCGAGAACCAAGGCGGCCGGCACCGGGAGGGACAGAGGGATTTTTCGGATCATCGGGAGGAGGGGTTTTGATGCTTCAACCACTTTTTCGCGGCGGATGCACGGGATAAAGGACGGCAGCACCGAAAATTGGACACGATTTTCCCAAAACTGACCTTCCAGGCCATCCCAAACTCTCACGGATTTCCTCAGGGGGCTGGGAAGCGTCATGATCCTAAGATAATCCGCCTGTGGTCGTTTCTCCCCTGAAACCCAAATTCCATGAAACAGGAAAACGACCTCCACACTGAACCCGCACGCGAATCCTTCCGCTCGAAAATCGGCGGCGGATCGCTCATCACCTCCATCGCCGTCCATGGTGCCCTGCTCGCGGTCGGCGTGGTCTGGATCCTCCAGGTGATCCCCGAGGAGGAGACGAGGGCCGATATCCGCTTCGGGAATCAAGGAGGCCCGCCAGCGGGGGAAAAGACGGCCTCCCGCAAGCAGCGTGAGGCACTCTCCCGCCCGGATCTTTCACGCGTCTCCGCGATGGGGACGGTGTCCTCTTTCACGTTGCCGGAACCGGAGACCATGGCCGGACTGAGCGCGCTCGGCTCCATCAGTTCCGCATCCGGTGGAGGGTTCCAACCCGGAAGAAACCTTTCCGACAATCTCGGCGGCACAGGCGGAATGCAGGTCGCCGGTGATGGTGTCGGCCCGGGGATCTTCACCATCGCCGACATGCGTCCCGCCGGCCGCATCGCCTACGTGCTCGACTTCTCGGTCACCATGGCCGGTGAAAAGGATGCGCTGATGCGTTCCGAACTCACAAAAGCCCTCAAGGCACTCCCCACCACCGCCCGCTACTCCGTCATCTGCTTCTCCGGCCCGGTCTGGCTGCCCGGTGACGAGGTGAATGGAGGGATCGTGAAATCCCGCGGCAAGACCTACCAGTGGGATTCCAAAAGCCTGTGGGAATGGACCCACCGCGGCCCTACCATGGAAGTCCCCTGGCTGGACGCGAAGCCCTCCGAAGTGAAGCGCACGCTGTCCCTGGTGGATGACGTGAAGACCATCGGCGGCACCGACTGGGAAGGACCGCTGGAAATGGCCATCGCCATGAACCCACCGCCTGACGTCGTGTTCTTCATGACCGACGGAGTGATGGAACAGCGTGACATGATGCGCCTCACCCGAGGCATCGCCGCCAAGGCAAAGGCGCGGAAGGTGACCATCAACACCGTCGCCATGATGGAACCCGGAGCCGAAGAACCCATGGCCGACCTCGCCAAACGCACCGGAGGATCGTTCACCATCGTCGGCAAGGATGGGAAGGTCCGCAAGGCGGGGCGTTGAACCTTCTTCGGAGGAATTCCAAAAACTTCCACCGCGCCCTCCTGAAATTTTTAGTCACTAGTGCGTCAACTGACGTAAAATGAGTATTTTATGATCGAATAGATAATCGACAAATCTGTTAGATGGCAGGTAGTCTTCCTATCCCCCGCCGCCGGTTGTGCGGGAAATCCAACCCATATCCAAAGCCCCTGCCATACATGAAGAAAGTATTGTTGCTCGCCTCCCTGATGACTGCCTCCGCGATGGCCACCGAGTTCAACTACACGAACATCGACATCGGCTACCTCAACGGCAAAGCGGACCTCCCCAGGGACTTCGCAACCCTTCTCGCCCTCGATGATGACCTCGATACCGAAGGCTTCTATGTGAGCGGCCGTTTCGAATTCACCGACAACTTCTTCGGCTATGTCCGTTATGAAAACGGGGAGATCCGCACCAACTTCATCGGCGGAGGCAACTTCGACGTCGACGTGTGGCGCGCCGAAGCAGGCTTCGGCGGCGCACTCCCGCTGGCCGACACCCTCGATGTCTACTACGGCATCGGCTACAAGTACACGGACCTCGACTTCGGCATTCTGGGTGACCAGAACCTCGGCAACGTCGATCTCCACATCGGCCTCCGCTGGGCTCCTTTCTCATGGGTCGAGCTGAACCCGCACTTCGGCTACAGCATCGGCGTCGATAGCGACGATGTCCTCGGGGCGGTGGACGTGGCCACCGTGGGCATCAACGTGTTCGTCACAGCGTTCGACTACGTGCAGCCGTTCGGTGGCATCACCTATGAACTGGACAGCTCGAACGACAACATCGTGAAGGACCAGGTCCTCTATTCCGCCGGCCTCCGCTTCAGCTTCTGAGGAATTTTCACTGGAGCAGCGCATCCATTGATTTGTGGGAAAGCCGGGCGGGCGACCGTCCGGCTTTTTCGTGTTCCGTTTCCCAGCCTGCCTGCCATCCTCCCGGATCATGAAATGGTTGCCGCTCTGGCTTTTCGTGACAGGTCATCTGGTGGCGGCGGATGCCCCGCGGCCGAACATCGTCATCGTCCTGGCGGATGACCTGGGCTGGGGGGATGCCGGCTGCTATGCGCTGGAGTCCGGGATTCCCACGCCGAACCTCGACAAGCTGGCCGCCTCCGGCATGCGGTTCACGAACGCCTACTGCCCGGTCTCCGTTTGTTCACCCAGCCGCTATGCCCTGATGACCGGAGCCTATCCCTGGCGCAGTTGGAAAAAACGCGGCGTGCTGGGGAACTGGGACCGCCCGATGATCCCGGAAGGCCAGCTCTCCCTGCCAGGCATGCTGAAGAAAGCGGGCTATGCCACCGGCGGATTCGGAAAATGGCACCTCGGCGCGGAATACCCAACCACGGACGGGAAACCGCCGGAAGGCCGCGGCGACTTCAAGGGCAAGGGCACCAACATCGACCTGAAGCGCCCCATCACGGAAGGCCCGATGGACCGGGGCTTCGATGAATGGCGCGGCATGATCTGCTCCAGCGAGCTGCTGATGGTGGACGGAAGGCACGTTTCCGCCCGTATCCAGCATGAACTCTACAAGCCGCTGGAGATCGCCGGATTCAAGGACCTGCCGGCACTGAACCTGGAGGACCTGTTGCCGCTGGCCACCAGCCAAGCCATCGGCTTCATCGGACGCAGGGCGAAGGAAAAGGAACCGTTCTTCCTCTACTTCGCGCCGTATGTGCCGCACATCCCCCTCGCCGTCGGGGCCGAGTTCCGCGGGAAAACCAAGGCCGGTGACTACGGCGACTACGTCCACCAGCTTGACCATCACATCGGGCTGCTGCTGGCGGCACTGAAAAAGACCGGGCAGCGGGAGAACACGCTCGTCATCTTCGCCTCTGACAACGGTTCCCAGTTCGAAACCACAGGCGACGGCCACCGCCCCAACGCCCACCTGCGCGGCGGCAAGTGGGTGATCTACGAGGGGGGCGTGCGCACTCCCTTCATGGTCTCATGGCCCGGCAGGATCCCGGCCGGGACCGTGTCCGACGCACTGCTGGCGCTGAATGACCTGCCCGCCACCCTCGCGCCGCTCGCGGGTGGGGACATCCCGCCGGGAGCCGCTCCGGACAGCCTGGACCTCTCCCCGCTCCTGCTCGGCGAGACACCCGCGGAACCCATCCGGAATGAAGTGGTCATGCGAGCATCCCAACCGGACGGCGCCCTGCGCCAGGGAGATTGGAAATATGTGAAACGCGGAGGAAAGAACAACGCGCAGGAACTCTACAATCTGGCCGTGGATCCCTCCGAAAAGACGGACCTCGCCGCCTCGGAACCGGGGCGTCTGAAAGAACTGGCCGCCCGCTTCCGGAAACTGATGGATGAATCCCAGGTTGGCGCCGAGTAGGACTTTTCCTCGACAAATCGCGGAACCGGGTGTCGATTTTCCATCATGAAACGATGGCTTCTCGCTACGGGCCTGCTGGTCCCCGGCATGGTGGAGGGCCAGGCTCCGCCCCAGCCGCTGGACTCCGCGGAGGAGATCCGCAAGGCGCTCGACAAGCCGGACAGCCAGCTTTCGAAACTGGCCACCTCCCTCCTCGGGAAAAAGGGCGGCAACCATCTGTTCTACCTGCCCACACACGATGAACCCGCCACGCCGGAAACTTGGGGCTTCAGATACGAGGACGTCCGCTTTGACTCCGCCGATGGCACCGCCCTCCACGGCTGGTTCATGCCCGCCCGCGGGAAACGGCCGAAGGGCACCATCGTTTTTTCCCATGGCAACGCGGGGTCCGTCGGACACCACCTGGGCTTCACCATGTGGCTGGTGGAGGGAGGCTACAACGTGCTGATGTACGACTACCGTGGCTTCGGGAAATCCGCCGGGGCCGTGGACCGCCGCGGCATGATCGATGACGTGAAAGCCGCCTTCACCTACGTCGGCCAGCGCAAGGACGTTGACCGGACGCGGCTCATTTCCTTCGGCCACAGCCTCGGCGGCGCGAAGTCCATCACGGCGCTGGGTGAAAGCCCCGTCACGGGCGTGTGCGCCATCATCATCGACGGCACCTTCGCCTCCTACCGGGCGATGGCCCGTGTGGTGGGCGGCCAGCTCGGGGAGGACCTGGTGACCGACGAGCTGTCACCGCTGGGTTTCGTCCCGAAGCTGCCCACCGTCCCTTTCCTCGTCGTCCATGGCACCAAGGATGAGGTGGTGCCCTACAAGCAGGGCCTCTCGCTCTTCGAGAACGCCCATGAGCCGAAGACCATGTTCACCGTGGAGGAGGGCACCCACGGCGGCTCCCTCGTCCGCGACAACGGCGCCTACCGGAAGCAGGTGCTCGCCTGGCTGGAGGCCAGCCTCAAGGGCTGACCGGCGGCCCCATACCGTCATTTCCCCGAAATGCGGCCGTGCATCTCGACGGTCAGGATCTCGATCCGTTCGCTCATCGCCTTCGTCATCGCCGTCAGCTCCGTGTTCCGCTTCAGGAGTTCCAGCATCTGCGTGGACAGCTCCGCCACCTGCTCCTGCCGCTGCTGGGTGGCCAGCGCCAGATCCTCCCGGTGGCGGGCATCCGCGTCCGCATGCGCCTTGTCCCGGTCCGCCTGCCGCGTCTGTGCCAGCAGGATGAGGGGCGCCGCATACGCCGCCTGCAGGCTGAACGCCAGATTCAGCAGGATGAACGGATAGATATCAAACCGGACCACGCCCGTCAGGTTGAGGATGATCCAGGTAGCGACAAAGGTCGTCTGGCCGATCAGGAACTTCGGCGTGCCGAAGAAGCGGGCGAACCCCTCCGCCTTCAGCGAGAACCAGTCGTCCCCGAAGACCGGTGCGAGATTGGACAGCGACCGGTGGAACCGGAAATGATGCGGCGGACCGGAAGGAGCGGACTTTTCCATGTCTGATGGTATCTTCCCGCAGACTCCGCGTCGAGGGGCAGCGCGGGGACCGGGGCAAATCCGCCCATTTCCCCGCCTTGACAGGCTCCCCGAAGAACGGGAGGCTGCATGCCCGGACGACTTCAAATGTCCATACAATGACTTTATGAAAACCCGCCTTCCAAGAGCCAGCAGATTGCTCACGATGATCGCGATCTCGGCGGCCATCCACCCTGCCGTAGCCCAAGAGGTGACTGTGGATGGAAATTTGGACAGCTCATTTAGCCCCGTCACTCCTGATACTCCAGGGAACCCGCAAATCATTGAGTCCCTCGTAACTACCTCAGACGGGGATATTATTGCCACCGGAACTTTCACTCAGATCAAATCCTCAACGGAGCCAACATTTTCGACCCGGTCAAGGGTTGCCAAATTCACAAATGGGGGTGCTTTAACTGGCTTCGCTCCCAATTTGGCAGGTCGGGTACTTAATGCCTCGGCGGAACCGGACGGAACAGTTCTCTTTGCCGGCCTGTTTACATCAGCGAACGATACCCCTCGCAGACTGGTGGCAAGGTACTTCTCGGACGGTTCCTTGGATACAAGCTTCACGCTTGGTTCACCTTGGAACGGACTCGCAAATGTCATAAGCGTCACCAGCCACCGCAACGGCTATCTTCTGTCAGCGGACGCAGGATTGCTACGCATCAGCAGAACCGGCGTAAATGATTCTACCTTCAAACCATATTATCTGCGCGGTTCCGTTAACAGCACAACTCTCCTTCAGGGAGGTCAATTCCTTATCAACGGACCGTTTGGACTAGTTGGCCTAAATGGGTCAGGGGTAAATAGCGGGTTTCTGGAGCGTCTTGCACCCGACGGAGGAGTAACCACCCCGGCATTTACCCATGGCGTCAACCAGCAAGTTTATTGTTCAGCGGTTCAGGCTGACGGGAGAATCCTTGTGGGTGGAATATTTGGTCCTTTCAATACTCCGGCATATCCGACCGCAGGGCTTACCCGTCTTATGCCAAATGGCGAGCCCGACGAGGACTTCATCGCACGCCATCAATTCAGTTCCGGCTCTGCCTTCGTCGACGGCGCGGTGAGAAGCATCGCAATCCAAGCCGACGGAAGGATCCTTATCGCGGGGGATTTCACTAACATCCGAACTCCAGTGAAACAAGGAGGGCTTTGGATTACAGCGGTTCGTAGGGGAATTGCCCGACTTTACCCGGATGGCTCATTCGATGAAACCTTTGATGCCAAGATTGATTCCGTACACAATGGTACGCCGCGGGTCTATGGTATTTCATTGCAAGCTGACGGAAAAATCCTGCTCCACGGCGAGTTCGTCACCTTCAATGGATCCAACCGCCGAGGAGCTGCCCGGCTCACCAACTATTCCGCCACTCAGAATCTCACCTATGAGGATGGCATCATTCGCTGGGTGCGCGGTGGCAGCGCTCCCGAAACCCAGAATGTTCTCTTCGAACAACAATCTGTGCATACGGACTTTAAATGGGAACCCGTGGATACGGACGGAATGGCGACTCGTGAAGCTGCCACTGCAAACTGGACAAAGGCTGCGGCAATTCCTCCCGGCTCCCTGATACGGGCCTCTGCTAGAATCGCGGTTGGTCAAGCCAACGCATCCACCAGCATCGTCTCCTCCACCATCGGCTACATGATGCCGGAGCTCAGCCTGATGCGGGACGACCCACCTTCGGCCATCATCCACAACAGCACGACCTCCTTCCCCACGACCGGCGTCGGTTCCCCGATGGATGCCGCCTTCACCCTGCAGAACATTGGCCAGGGGGAAATGACTCCGGTCGATGTCGAAATCTCCGGCGCCAATGCGTCCGAATTCAGCGTCCTGATCCCCCCGGCCGCTCCCATCGCCGCGGGTGGATCGGCAGTGATGGAAATCCGTTTCAACCCGACGAGCCCGGGGGCAAAGTCCGCCGTCGTCACCGTCAACACGAACGATCCGTTTCTGCCCGCCTTCAAGTTCAACGTCACGGGCACCGCGATCACCGCGCTCGAATATTTCCGCCTGACCCATTTCAACACGACGGCCAACACCGGTGACGCCGCCGATGACAAGGACCCGGACGGAGACGGGCTGACGAACTTCTTCGAGTTCGTGGCCGGCATGAACCCCACCGACCGCACCTCCACCTTCACCTGCCGCGTGGACAAATCCGGCACCTATCCCAAGGCCATCTTCGGTCCGTGCCTGAACAACCGGACGTATGAGGTGTGGTCCAGCACCTCCCTCAATGGCGACTGGGCACCCGCCGTCGGCTCCACGACCGCCATCGGCACCCAGCGGACCTTCACGGACTCCGATGCCTCCGGCACCAAGCGCTTCTACCGGGTGAAGATCATCCGCCCGTAAAATGAAAAAGCCACGGGGGGCACCCGCGGCTTTCCCATGGAAAAAAGTCGTTCAGAGACCCTTGAGGGTTTCCTTCACTTTTTCGAAGTCGGGCAGGTCCTTCGGATGCTCCTGAACCTCGGCGTATTGGACGACGCCGTTTTTGTCGATGACGAAGGCGGAACGCTTCGCCACACCACCGAAGATGAGATTCTTCTCCGGCAGGAAGCTGGTGTAGGCGATGCCGTAGGCTTCCGCCACCTTGTGTTCGTAGTCGCTCAGCAGCGGGATGGTGATGCCTTCCTTTTTCGCCCACTCGCCTTGGGCGAAGGGGCTGTCACCGGAGATGCCGAACACCTTCGCGCCGAGTTCCTCATAGGCGGAGAGGCCGGAGGTCAGGTCGCACAGCTCCGTGGTGCAGACGCCGGTGAACGCGGCGGGAACGAAAACGAGGACGACGTTCGACTTCGCGTACTCATCGGACAGTTTGACGAGTTGCGGCCCGTCTTCGGCGAGCGTGACGAGTGTGAAATCAGGGGCTTGGTCGCCGGCTTTGATGGACATGGTGGTTTCGGAGTTGTTCGGGATTGGACCCGGAGTATAGAAGCGGTTCACCACCGGTCAAACCAGCTATCCCCATGTCATACGAATTTTCCAACTTCGGCCGCCGCCTCGGATGTGGCAGCGGCATCGGTGAACTCATGGACGACCTCGGCCACGCACTCGCGGGCGGCGGCCCGGACCTGAAGATGCTGGGCGGCGGACAACCGGCCCGCATCCCGGAGATGGAGTCCGTCTGGCGCAGGCGGCTGGAGGAACTGCTGGATGAACCGGGCGGCATTGACCGCGCGCTGACCTCCTATGATCCGCCGAACGGAAACCCGAAGTTCATCCGCGCCATCGCCACCTTGCTGCGGGAGCAGTTCGGCTGGAACATCACGCCGGAAAACGTGGGCATCACCAGCGGTGGCCAGACCGCCTTCTACTTCCTCTTCAACCTGCTGGCGGGCGAAATGCCGGACGGCACTCGTAAAAAAATCCTGCTGCCCCTGGTACCGGAATACATCGGCTACGCGGACCAGGGACACGGCGGGGGTCTCTTCCGCGCGGTCCGCCCCATCATCGAGGAGGAAAGCGAGCACGGTTTCAAATACCGCGTCGATTTCGACAAGCTGGAGATCACGCCCGACATCGCCGCCATCTGCGCCTCACGCCCCACCAACCCCACCGGCAACGTTCTCACCGATGAAGAGATCCGGCACCTGTCCGACCTGGCGAAAGCCCACGGCATCCCGCTCATCATCGACAACGCCTACGGCGCGCCGTTTCCCGGCATCCTCTTTTCCGACATCAACCCGCACTGGGATGAGCATGTGATCCTCACGCTGAGCCTGTCGAAAATCGGACTGCCCGGCGCGCGCACCGGCATCGTCGTCGGCCCTCTGCAGATCATCCGGGCGCTGGGATCCATCAGTGCCATCGCGGGACTGTCCAACCCGAACATCGGCCAGCAGGTCGCCCTGCCCCTCGTCGAATCCGGGGAGATCCTCCGCCTGAGCAAGGAAGTCGTCGGGCCGTTCTATCTGGAGAAAAACCGGCTCGCCCGGCAGGCGGCGGAGGAGGCCTTCGGCGATGACATCGCATGGCGCATGCACCGCAGCGAGGGCGCGCTGTTCCTGTGGTTCTGGTTCCCCGGTCTGCCCATCACCTCGATGGAACTCTACCAGCGCCTCAAGCAACGCGAGGTGCTCGTCATCCCCGGCCACTACTTCTTCTTCGGCGACGATGACCAGGACTGGAAGCACCGCCACGAATGCATCCGCGTGTCCTACGCGATGGATGAAGCGGTCGTCCGTGACGGCCTGCGCATCATCGCGGAGGAAGTCCGGCGGGCATGGAAGGAGGCTTGATGGAGCGAGAAAAAGCCCCGGACCGGAAGAACCGGACCGGGGCCATGAAGACAGTCGAAAAGAATACCCTCAGGCTTTCTTCACATCCACCCACTGCTTGGTCTTCGCGGACTCAAGCACGGCGTCGCACACGTACTGGGTGCCCAGCGCGTGGCGGAAGTCCGGGTAGCGCTTCTCCGCCGATGGATCGTCGAGCGACTTGAAGAACTCCGCCAGCTCATGGGTGAAGGAGTGCTCATAGCCAAGGCAGAGGCCCGGAACCCACCAGTTGCCGGAATACGGATGGTCCCCGTCCGTGGCGTGGATGTTCGTCCAGCCGCGGCGGTCGCCGGGAACGCCGTGGTCGAAATACGAGAGGTAGTTCATGTCGTGGAGATCCCACGCCAGTGACTTCTTCTCGCCGTTGATCTCGAAGGTGTAGAGCGCCTTGTGGCCGCGGGCGTAGCGGGTCGATTCGAAGATCGCCAGCGAGCCGTTCTCGAAGCGGGCGATGAACGCGCACGCGTCGTCGATGGTCACCGGGTGCTTCTCTCCGGTGGCGGTGTGGACGCGCTCCTTGATGAAGGTCTCCGTCATCGCGGACACGGAGACGATGTCACCGTTGATCCAGCGGGCGGTGTCGATGCAGTGGGCGAGCAGGTCGCCGGTCACACCGGAGCCTGCGGCCGCCGCATCCAGACGCCAGAGTCCGGCACCACCCTGCGGCAGTTCTTCGGAAATGGTCCAGTCTTGCAGGAAGTTCGCGCGGTAGTGGAACACGCGGCCGAGTTCACCGGCATCCACGATGTTCTTCGCCAGCGTGACAGCCGGGAGGAAGCGGTAGTTGTACCAGACGAGGTTCGGCAGGCCGGATGCCTCGACGGCTTCGACCATCTTCTCACCCTGCACACCATCGAGCGCGAGCGGCTTCTCACAGAGGATCATCTTGCCGTGCTTGATGCACTCGAGCGCGATCTCGGCGTGGGAGTCGTTCGGCGTGCAGATATCGACGGCGTCGATGTCCTCGCGCTTCACCAGCTCGCGCCAGTCGGTTTCGTAGGAAGCGTAGCCCCACTTCTCGGCGAAGGCCTTCACCTTCGCCTCGTCACGGCCGCAGACCGCCTGGCGGACGGGCACGTGCTCGGTATCGAAGAAATGGGAGAGCTGGGAGTAGGCGTTCGAGTGGGTGCGGCCCATGAAGCCGTAGCCGATGAGGCCGATGCGGATTTCTTTTTTGGACATTGGAATGGATGGAGCGCGGACTTCAGTCCGCTTGGATGGTTGGGTAAGGAAGGAAGAGCGGAATGAATTCCGCGGTCCCAGTGATCAGATGGCTTCGTCCACCTTGATCATCGCGCCAAGGATGGTGTTCCAGGTTTCCTGCTTCTCGAGCGTCTCGTTCGGGAACATGCAGCCGTCCCAACAGATGTGCTTGATGCCGCGCTTGTCCGCGTCCTTGAGCCAGTAGGTGGAGGCCTTCGCGATATCCAGCTTGCCGTTCGGATCGTCCGCCGGGCAGTGGCGGCCCGTCTTGTCGTGGGAGCCGGTGCCGTGGACGGTGCCGTCGTTCTGGGCGACGTGGAAGTCGATGGTCCACGGGCGCAGCGCGTCGGTCAGCGTCTTGTAGGCCGGCCAGAACTCCTCGTCAGTGTAGCCGGGCTGGAGCAGCGCGGCCTCCGGGGCGTTGTAGCCCATGAGGTAAAGGTAGGTGTGGGCGAGGTCCGCCTGGAAGCCGACGACGTCCGGCATGCCGGTCGCCTCCAGCGTATCCAGCATCGCTTTCCACGAGTGCATGCCACCCCAGCAGATCTCACCCTCGGCGGCGAGGCGCTCACCGTTCTGTTGGGCGATCTTGCCCGCCTCGCGGAAGGTCTCGGCGATCTTCTTCGTGTTGCCCGCAGGGTCTTCCAGGAAAGCATCCACTCCGCCGGCGGTGTCGATCCGGAGCACGCCGGACTTCCGCACGCCATGGTCATTGAGGATCTTCGCGATGCGGCAGGCTTTCTCGATGGCCAGCACGAAGTTCTTCCGGTCCTCCGCGGAGCCGAAGGCGCTGCCACCGACGGTGCCCGGCCAAACCGGAGCAACGAGCGAACCGACGCTCAGGCCGGCGGCGGCGATCTTGTCCGCCATGGCGCGCAGGTCGCTTTCGGAAATGTCCGGGTCCGTATGAGGATGGAACAGGAACAGGTCGATACCGTCGAATTTGCGGCCGTTGACGGACGCGTTGACGGTCAGCTCGATCATGCGGTCGAGCGGGATCGGCGGGTGGTCGGTGCCGGGTTCTTTCCCGACAAGGCCGGGCCACATGGCGTTATGGAGTTTCATGGGAAGGATTCGTTTTGTGTTTTTGAAGCGAAATGAAATGCGGACGGGATCACCGCCAAGTGTGTTCGAAATCAGCGCTGCGTCCGCGGGGATTGATTCGGATCAAGGTTAGGCGATGCTCATCGTATTCAGCGGCTTGTCCCGGCTTGAGCAGGGAGGGCTTCACGCTGTAAGGCCACGAGACGACCACACTGTCAGGGTAAACGTCGCGGATCTTGATCCTCGCCACCTCACTGCCCTCGCGCAAAGTCACGCGCTCACTCCTGGGCTCATGAAAAGCGCAGGAGCAAGCGAGGAGAGCCGCCGCGAATGTGAGGAGGTATCTCACTTGTTCTTATATGCGCCCATTGCAGGAGCATCCGGGTTCACCTCTGGTCCGAAGTAGCGGAGGATCACCAGCGGCTCGGTGTCCGAAGTGTTCTTGTACGTGATGCCTGCTTTCGATGCTTCTTCGGTGGCGAAGAACTCGTCCTGCGAGAGCTCATTGAAACGAAGCAGCTTCGGGCAGGTGAGACGCAGCTTATTGGCGTAGCCCTCGCCCTGAACCACGATCGACGACGACGCGCCGTTGTCCTTGATGGTGGCGCTGTGGCCGGGCTCGACGGTGAGTTCCTTCGCGGTGAAGTACTGGAAGCCGTCCACCTTGCCGTAGACGATCCACTTGTCGTGGTAGCCTTCGCCTTTCTGGGAGGTGACCGGCTCGAGGTAGTGGTTGTCCTTGAAGTTCGGGTCCACGTTCTTCTCCCAGTCGAGCTGGTCGATGATGAAGTCGATGTCCTGGTGCTTGTCGGCGGGCATGTCCTTCACAAGGAGGGACCATGGCACCTCGCGGCCTTCGACGAGGTTCTGGTACATGCCGAACACGTCGGAACCCCACTGTGGTTCGTAGGTGCAGAGGGAACCCGGGGCGTGGAGGATACAAGGATCGATCAGCCAGCCGGTGCCGGGTTCCAGCTTGTAGGCCTTCGAAAGCGCGAGGATCTTGTTGTCACCCTTGTGCCAGTTCTTGATGCAGTCATAGACCTGCTGGCGGGTGGTGCCGGGCTCGAAGCCCATGAAGGTGTAGGGGAAATTGTTGCCGACGTTGTTGTGCTGAGGCGGGAAGTAGTAGGACTCCGGCTTCCCTTCCTGACCGACCAGAGCGGCTTGCTCCGAGCTCTGGTGCATGTGGTGCGGGATCGGCCCCATGTTGTCGAAGAACTTCGAATAGACCGGCCACTTCGAGTACTTGTCCCAAAGCGCGCTGCCGATGATGCCCGCGCCGGACTCCGCGATGGCGTCGCGCAGGGTGAAGCGCTGCTTGCCCACGACGACGTAGGACAGTCCCTCGTCACCATCGCGGCCTTCGTTCGCGGTCTCCGTGGTGGAGCCGAACCAGCGCTCGTCGATGCCGCCGCGGCTCAGGCCGTAGGCGTAGGTGTCGTCCGGGTGCAGCTTGATGCGGCGGCCCGGCTGGAGGAAGGAACGGGGAACCCAGTTCGGCGAAAGGCGGAGCAGGCCGCCGGTGTCTTCGAGATGGCCGTCGATGAGGGCCTTGAGATTCGACGAAGTGGTCGTCAGGTCTTCGGTGGTGCGCGGATGGCTCATGGATTTTGGGCAATGTGGGAAAACGTGGTTTTTTTCGTGTATTTCTGTATTTCAGCGGATGGACGGGCGGAGGCAAGCCGTTTTCTCGCAAGTGGAAAGGATCGGGGACATCATTCTCGGATCTGATCAGGGTATCGCCCTGCTGAGAACCGTGACCTTCAACCCTGAAACAGCGGAGATCGCGTGATAGTCAGCATCAAAAGTCACCAGCTCCGCACGGTGATGAAGGGCGATGGTGGCTATCAGAAGATCCATCGATCCCGCATTGGTTCCCTTGTCGCGGCAATCCTGGCCCAGCTTTGCGGCCTCCCGCCAGAGGGTAGGCGGAGTCGCCAGCAACGGGAGAGTGGAAAACTGCGCCGTGAGCGGACCACGCTCGGCGACCGTGGCGTGCCGCAGCACCTCGAACGCAACCATCTCGCACAGAACCGCGCGCGGATCCATGATCCATGGATGGATCTTCGCCTTCAGGGCGGCGGGTGATTTTCTCCGGGTGAAATCAACCCACAATGAGGAATCAAGGATCAGCGCCATAGGGTGGCAAAGTCAGATGCTTCCGACCGGTCGGAGGCTTTCGCTTCTTCGTAGCCTTCCAACTCTGTGGAATATTCGCCGGACAAGAACTTGGCGGAGATCTCCGCGCGACGACGGAGCTGCAGGGCGTCCACCACCAGCTTGCGGATGGCAGGACCCTTCTTGGACATGCCGGTGACCCGGCTGATTTCCTCCAGCTCCTCCTCGGATAGATCGACGCTGATTTTCATGCTCCCAATATCCAGCTTGTCAGATCTTTTTCAAGAATTGTCTGACTTTTTCCAAATAATGTCAGAGCACGAATTTCCAATCGACCGCCGCGCTGACGTTCTGGCCGTGTTCCCCAGCGATGGAAATGGTGCCATCTCCAGCAGGAACGATCTCCGCCACCGCGCCGAAGCCCTCCGGCACCGCCGCAACGCCCTGGATGATCCGGAGCGAAACCTTTTCGTCCTTCGAGAAATGCCGGGTCGTGGGGATGCCATGCTCCTTGAGCAGATCCTGGCGGGAGACATCCACGCCATCGCAGAAATGCGAGCAGACCTCTTCCACGCCCAGCCTGCCGGTGTGACGGCTGTTCCACGGAGCGGCGGAGCGGCCACCGTTCGACAGCCAGAACAGGGTCGCGGGGAAGTCCGCGGGATTCTTGAGCTGGAACCAGACGTAGCCGTCGAACACCACGGCCGACCAGGCGAACGGCTGTTCCGCGGTCGCGGGCACGCTGACCATCATCACCAGATCATCATTTCCGGCGCGGGCCGGGTAGTGGGTCAGGTCCGTGGTCTGCCCGTTTTGCAGCGGGACGTGCTTCAAATCCGTGAAGGTGGCGTTGCGCCGGAGTGCCTGGCTCGCGCCGTCCTTCGGATCGGAGAAATAGGGCGGATAGACGGACGCCCAGCGGAAGGGGCTGACGGTCACGCGGCCCTTCACGCCGGACAGGTCGAGGATGGGATGGTTGCCGTAGTTGAAATCTCCCTCCAGCCCCTTGATCCGGTGGTCGATGTAAAGTGCGGTGTGGCCCGGCTTGAGCGTGATGGCTTTCTTCACGCACGCGCCGATGTCCCCGGCATCCATATGAAGGAGCAACGTATCGGGGGTTTTCTCCAGCACCTCCCACGGGAAATTCGCTGTCTCACCATGGGGCTGGCCGCCTTCCTGCGGGCCGAAGGGCAGGCAGAGGAAATCGCCGCGGAGATTTTTGAGCAGTACGGGCAGATCCTGGTCCACCTCATCCGGCAGCCACGGCGCCAGCGCATACGGGGACACCACACGGTCCCCCAACCTGAAGCTCACCGGAGCGAGATGACCGCCATCCCCCGTGACCGCCACCTCCACCAAGTCCGACTTCAACACATAAGATGCGGCACCGTGAATTCTTTCCATGGTGGGGAGACTTCGGAGTTCCCCGGCGGGTTTCAAGCATCAAGATGCCTAGAGTAAGGAGGGTGGACATTGCGGCAAAGCCGCTATGTCCGCTTCGCTCTCATTCTTGTCCACCGCTTGCAGCGGGGCGCCGAGAAAAAGCACTCCGCGAAAGATTCACCCTTTTCTTCATTCGCCAATGCCGCCGAAGGACAGGAGTGTCCTTCCTCCTTACAACACCCCGCGCGCCACGTAGTTGTTCAGGCGGTGGGCGGTCTGCACCAGACCATCGACGGTCAGCTCGGTGTAGCTGCGGCCGTCGCGGGTATCGATGCCGTGTCCGGGGTCGAGATTGCGGAGAAGCTCCAGCGCGGGGTCCTCGTGGTGGAAGAACTCGACGAAGACGTGCTCCAGCTTGCCGGTCTTCGCGGCGGCGGCGAGCAGCGCGCCGATCCAGCCGTCGTCGGTGGAGAAGCAGCCACGTGTCGTCGGGCAGGAGCAGTGGAAGATGCCCAGTTCATCCGCGGCGGCGAGGCCGGCGATGATCTTTTCGTTTTCCGGGATGCTGAGGCCGGAATCACCGCAGTGGGCGGCATCGACCAGCAGCTTGAAGAACTTCTTGCCGAGCGCCTTGTTCGCCGCGGCGACGAAGTCCCAGCCCCGCTGGATGCTGCTGAAGGTCTTGAACTCGCCCGGGCGCAGGAACTCGATGTGCCAGTTCTTCACCTCGGAACCGGCCAGACCCGCTTCCTTGTAGGCGCGGAGGTGGACTTTCACGTTCTGCTCGATGGCTGCCTGATAGTCCGCTCCTTCGCGGCGGGTCTCGTTGGTGCTCATCCATTCTTCGATGGAGGTGGAGGAAACATGGGCCACGCCGTGTTCGGCGGCGGCCTTCAGGGCCGGCACCAGTTGGGCGACGACGGCATCCTCGTCCGCAGGGTTCATCGGATTCGCTCCGCCGACCATCAGGATGAGGTGCACCTCCAGATCCAGCTCGCGGAGGCCGCTGATCAGCTCGTCCACCTCGGTGGCGCGAGCACCGGCGAAGTAGGGGATCTGCACGCAGGAAATCTTCACCGGGGAGGTTTCACAAAGGCGGCGCATCTCGGCCACCGTCAGCACCACGCCATCCTCGTCGCGCGGGAAGGAACCTTTGTCATCCGGCACGAGGCCGCCGACGAATTTGATATGGGTCGGCACGACGCCGAGTTCGATTTTCGGAATGAGGGAAAGTGTCGCGGACATGGTCCGGAGAAACTATCGGGAACTTTGCCCGGGGGAAGCGGGAAGTGTGGTGAAATATCGGCCCACCCGCGTGCGTTGGGAGCCGCGTCATGAGGATGCCAACCATCGCGGCGCTCGGCTGGGCGCTGGCCGCCACACTTGCCGGAGCGGAGAACCTGTCCGAGCGCCTGGAGTCGTATCTGGCGGCGAAATTTTCCGCCCGGATCGAACAGGTGGCCGTCGGGGAAAAGGAGATTACCATTTCCGGCACCAGCGACCGGGAGGCATCCCTGGCCTCACTGCCAATGGAACGGTGTCATGACGACGCCACGGCACCGCAGATCCTCGCCACCATCCAGCCGGGGAAGTTCAGCCTGACCGTTCCCCGTGGCGACCGCCTGACCCACCGCTGGCAGTTGGTGGCGGACGGGAAAGCCATCTCCCACGCCCGCTACGCGGAGGAGGTCGCCTGCCGCGCACCGGACCTGCCACCGGCCGTCCTGAAGTCGAAGAAAGGCCTCGGCGGCTGGAACGCCGGCCGCATCCCCGGGGAGCTGGAGGCGCTGGGCATTTCCTCCGTCACCGTGAACGTGAAGATCGATACGCTCGTCGCGCTCCAGCCCGGTCCCGGCACCGTGCCGTTCCAGAGGAATGGCCGGACGTGGCACGCGCGGGAGGACCGTCTTGCCGAACTCGACCGGACGTTCGCGGAAGCGGAGAAGAACGGCGTGATGGTTTCCGCCATCCTGCTGGTGGGAAACCCCGCGCGCGAAAACAGCGACGTCGTCCGTCTGATGGGCCACCCGGACGCCACGAAAGAGGGCATCTTCGCCATGCCCAACGTCACCTCCCCGGACGGTATTTCCCTCTACGGAGCGGTCCTCAATCTGATGGCGGAGCGGTGGTCGAAGGCAGGCACCCCGCACGGCCGGGTCCACCAGTGGATCATGCACAACGAGGTGGATGCGGGCCAGGAGTGGACGAATGCGGGCGACAAGTCCGCCGTCGAGTTCATGGACCTCTACCTGCGCTCCATGCGGATGATGGA
Source organism: Akkermansiaceae bacterium (assembly GCA_019634595.1). NCBI lineage: Bacteria > Pseudomonadati > Verrucomicrobiota > Verrucomicrobiia > Verrucomicrobiales > Akkermansiaceae > Akkermansiaceae bacterium. The sequence continues at coordinate 572,271 of JAHCBC010000002.1, read as the reverse complement.
TCTCATCGCACGCCAGTATGACCCGCACGCCCGCGTCCTCATTTCCCTCACGCACCACTGGGCGGATCCCGGGAAGAAGGAGTGGTATGGCTCGAAAAACCTCCTCGATCTGCTGGTCCGCTTCGGGGAGGCGGAGGGGGATTTCCCATGGGGCGTGGCCTACCACCCCTACCCCCAGTCCCTGCTCAATCCCCGCACCTGGGAGGATGACCAAGCCACCCACAGCCCGGACACCGCGAAAATCACCCCCAAGAATCTGGAGGTGTTGGACGTCTTCATGAAGCAACCCCGGCTGCTCCACCATGGAAACGTGCGCCCCGTCCACCTCTCTGAGAATGGCTTCAACTCGAAGGACTACTCCGATGCCGTCCTGGCGGAACAGGCCGCGGGCATGGCCTATGCGTGGAAGAAACTGTCCGGCCTCTCCTCCATCAAGGCATGGGAATATCACAACTGGATCGACAACCGCCACGAATACGGCCTCCGCATCGGCCTGCGGAAATTCCCCGACGAACCCGGCGACCCGCACGGGAAAAAGCCGATCTGGCACCTCTATCAGGCACTGGGAACCGATAAGGAGGACGCAGCCTGCGCCCCCTATCTGAAAACCATCGGCATCTCCTCATGGGACACGGTCCGGTAGCGAACCTCGTGAGAGGTTCGGCGGGGCGGGTTCACCACGACCAGACTGGCTCCGGTTTTCAATGGACTTCCCCCCAGCCGGAAGTCTCACGACTTCCGCTACAAGATGAGATCCGATCTTGGAATCCTCCCTTTCCTCCTCCATTCTCCGACCGCTCCGCCAAATGAAAGTCATCGTCCGTTTCGCGCTGCCTTTTCTGGCCGTCGTTTGCCTCACCCACTGCGGTGCTCCACAGCCTCCGCAGTGCCACCGCGTTCCGCGGGCGTCCCGGGCACCCGCCACGACGCTGGTCGAGTCCGCGAGAGCTTCCTGGCAGGTGCTCGCCGACGGATCGCGCAAGGCCGACTGGCCGAAGGCGGAGGCGGAGTACAACACCGCCGTCGCCCGGTTGTTCGACCAGCTCCGCTGCGGCCGGGGTTCCTGGCAAGACAGGGCTGCCGCCATGGACACCACCATCTTCCCCGCAAAGCGGCACAAGGCGGACCCCGGCGAGTTCGACGCCCTCTTCCCCGCCACGGATGTGAAGATCCGGCGGGAGAAGCGGCGCCACCTCACCCCCGGCATCGGCGTCGCGCTGGTCGGATGGAAGGAGACCACCCCCATCAATGTCCCCCGCCCCGCGTTCCAGCCGCCCACCGGCATGCCCTATGCGGTCAATGCCACCCTCCGCTTCGACAAGGACGGGAAGCCGGTCTGGCACTTCGTGAAGCGCTGGATCGACGATGATTTCTACTACGCGGAAACCCGCCGCCCGCTCGCCGCGGACTGGACCGCGCCCAACGTGTTCTACTGGAACATGAGCAACCTGGATGACCTCACCATCCAGAACGTGCTGCTGCCCGGACGCTATATGGAGGAAACCGGCCTCTACTTCCTCCAGCCCTACGATCCGAAGAAGATCCCCATCGTGATGGTCCACGGACTGAAATCCAGCCCGGACGCCTTCCGCTACATCATCAACGACCTCTCCCCGGAGCCATGGTTCCGGGAGAAATACCAGGTCTGGCTGTTCAACTATCCCACCGGAAATCCCTGGCTCTACACCGGCATCCGCTTCCGCGAGTACATCAACGCCGCGACGGAATACGCCCGCACCCGGGGGGATGACACCCAGCTCAACAAGATGGTCATCCTGGCCCACTCCATGGGCGGCCTCATCACCCGCTCCAGCATCACCGACCCCGGCCGCGTGATTTATGACGAGCATTTCGACAAACCGCTCGACCACCTGAAGGTCAACGAAAGCACCCGCGACCTCATCCGCGCCGGGATGTTCTACAAGCCGCTCAAGGAGCCGAAACGCGTCGTCTTCCTCGCCGTCCCCCACCAGGGCAGCCCGATGGCGAACATGCGCTTCGCGATGATGACCTCCAACTTCATCCGCCTGCCGAAGGTCCTCACCGTGGACCTGCTGGATGCCACGCTCCATGCCGCGCAGGAGTCCGCCGAAGCCGGGAGCGCCGCCCCCCGCATGCCCACCTCCATCAGCAGCCTGTCACCCAAAAGCCGTGGCATCAAGGCGCTGGCAAAGATGCCCCTGCCGCGGAACATCCACTTCCACTCCATCGTCGGCAACCGGGGCAAGGGACAGATCCCCGACTGTTCCGACGGAGTCGTCCCCTACCATTCCTCCTGCGTGAACCCCGTGGAATCCGAAAAGGTGGTCCCATGGGGTCACGGCGTGACCGACTGCCCGGTGAGTTCGGAGGAAATCAAACGCATCCTCAAGCTGCACCTCCGCTGAGGGCACCAGGCAGTCACCGTCCTGCGGGGATTCACTCCTCAGGAACGAACTTTTCGTGGCCTTCCTTCTTCTGGTCCTTGAGGGAATCGACGATGGTTTCCACGTCCTCGATCTTGCCGTTGAGGAAGGCTTCCTCCACCTCGCAGAGGGAGGCGACCAGCTTTGCCATCATCTTCTTGTAGGTGGCCAGCGCCTTCGCCTTCTCCGCAGGGTCCGCGATGTCCTTTACCATCTGCGGCACTTCGGAAAGGCTCTGGATGGCGTAGGCTTGGGCCTCACGGGCGAGTTCCGCGCCTTTCGCGGGGTCGGTCTCCTTGCGGAACGCCTTGTAGGCGTCGTCCATCTTTTCCATCTGCTCATGCACCTTGTTCGGCTCGGCGGCGGATGCGCCCACCGGGATCAGGGCGAGGGCGGCGAAAACGATCGAGAATATGGGGTTCTTCATACGTCACCTCCACTACGGCCCAAGCCCCTCCGGTTTTCAACGGAAAGTTTTCCGGCGGGACACCTTCGGAGTTGGATGTCCGGCGCGCACCGTCCAATCTCCCGCCGTGGCCGCCAAACCGAAAGCATCCCCGAAATCCGGCAACTTCTTCGCCATCGTCGGCACGGACGAAGGCTTGGTCCGGGAAAAGGCGCTGCACCTCCACAACGATCTGACCGGCGGCCTGGATGATGGCTTCACCCATGAGACGATCGATGGCATCGCTGACAATTCGGACTCCGCCTATGAGATCTGCGCCTCCACCGTGCAGGCGTTGCTGACCATCCCCATGTTCGGCGGGGACAAGGTGGTCTGGCTGCGCAACGCCAACTTTTTCTCGGACACGGTAACCGGCCGGTCCCAACGGACGGAGGCCGGCATCGAGTCCCTCCGTGCCACGCTGGAAAAGGGTCTGCCGGACGGCGTGAAGTTCCTCCTCACCGCCATGGGCGTGGACAAGCGCCGCGGCTTCTGGAAGTTCATCGAAAAAGCGGCGGACGTGCAGACCTACGACCGCATCGACACCTCCCGCGACGACTGGATGGACCAGGTGGGCCATCTCGTCTCGAAGCGCTCCGCCGAACTCGGCCTGAAGTTCGAGCCTGAAGCGCTGGAACTCTTCGTCCTGCTCGCGGGCGAGCAGTCCCAGCAGATCGGCAATGAGCTGGAGAAGCTCGATCTTTTCCTAGGCGAGGAACGCCGCACCGTCACGGAGGAGGATGTCCGTCAGATGGTGCCGCTGAGCCGGGCCGCCGTCGTTTTCGAAATCGGGAAGTCGATCCAGAAAGGCGACGCCCTCCGCGCCATCGAGCTGATCGACCAGCAACTTGAGGCGGATGAATCCGCCATCGGCATCATGCGCGCATCCGTGATCCCGACGATCCGCAACCTCTACATGGCGAAGCTCATCGTGGAGAAACTCAACATCCCGGCGGGCAACTACCAATCGTTCGCCGGCGGGCTGAACCGGCTGCCGGAGGCGGACCGCGCGTGGTTGCCACAGAAAAAGGACGGCACCGGCGTGAACGTCTTCCCCATCTTCCTCGCGGTCCAGAGCGCCGGGAACTTCGAGCTGGGCGGACTCCAGCAGGTGCTGGAAGCGACACTCACCGCCGACCAGGCCCTGGTCACCACCGGCCTCGACCACCGCCTCATCCTCCACCGCCTGATGGCCCAGATCGCCGCGGCACGGAAATCACGCCGGTGAAAGGGTAGCGTCGTGGCAATCCCTACAGCGCCCCCACCACACCCATCACCCGCTGCACGTCCAGTTCCTCCTGGCAGCGCAGATCCATGGGGCATTTTTCGAGGAAACAGGGCGTGCATTCCACATGGCGGCGGGCGATGCCGTGCTGCCTGCCTAGCGGCCTGCGCGAAGTCGGATCCCCGGGACCGAAGAGGGTCACACAGGTGGCCCCGGCAAAGGCGGCCACATGGGGCAGCGAGCTTTCCGCCGCGATGACCACCTCATGCGCGGCAAACAGATCGAGAGCGCCCGCCAGTGGCCGCGCCTCCAGGAACCGTTCGCTCTCCCCCAGTTTTTCCGCGAGCAGCCTGCCCTTTCCGCGGGTGCCGGAAAGCCCGGCAATGGTCAGCTTTGCCCCCTCCTCCTTCAGCGCACCGGCCAGCTCCACCCAACGCTCCAGCGGCCACTCATAGGTCACGCCCAGGTCGGAGTCCGGGCAGAGCATGACGTTCCCGGCCACGGGAGGCGCAACGCTTTCCAAAGCAGCGAAAAACTCCGGCCGTGACGTGATGACACCCAGCTTCTCCACCAGCGAAAGGTAGAGCCGCACGCGGTGTTCCACCGGCCCGGGTTCCTTCGCCAGATTCACCGGATGGGTCGTCACCTTCCGCAGGCCCTTGCTTTCCGGCCCGATGCGTTTGGCGATCTGCGCGCGGACGATGATGTCCGCCGCGATGCCAGGCTCCCAGATCAGGGCAGCGGACCAGTCCCCCGCGAGCCCGGCGGCCAGCTTCTTCACATCCGGCTTCGGAGGAAAGCCGGTCACACGGATGCCGGTGAGCCTTTCCCAGAAAGGCACCTGCCGTTCCTCGCAGAGCACGCCGACCGCCAGGCCGGACGCCACCAGCGCCCTCACCGCCGGCACGGAGAAGCAGGCCTCATCCCACCGGACCGGCGCGGCCACCAGCATCTGTCCCTTCGTCGTCGTACCACTCACGTCCCGCCATCCTATGACCAACCACGGGTGGAGGAAACAGAATTCCATATCCCGGCACGGAGCCGGAAAATTTCCCACCACCCCTGTCACAAACCCACGGGCTGTTCCGTCATCAGGTTGTATGAACGAAGAAGCCACCATTCCGAAGGCCCGTATCGAACACTGGAAAACCGCGCCGGACACCATGAAGGCCATGATCGCTCTGGAAGGCGCCGTCCGTTCCTCGGGCATCGACCCGAAGCTCTACGAACTCATCAAGCTCCGCGCCTCCCAGATCAACGGTTGCGCCTACTGCATGGACATGCATTTCAACGACCTGCTGAAAGGCGGGGAGAGCATCCAGCGGCTGAACCTCCTGCCGGTATGGCAGGAAGTCCGCCACCTCTACACCCCGGCGGAGCGGGCCGTGCTGCGCTGGACGGAGCTGCTCACGGAACTTCCCGGCGGCCGTGTGACCGATGACGATTTCGCCGAACTCCGCGCCCATTTCAGCGAGGAACAGATCCCGCAGATCACCCTCGCCATCGCCACCATCAACGCGTGGAATCGCTTCGGCGTCGGCTTCCGCCTGCCCGTGGCCCCGCTGCAGTGAACCCCAACCGCGCGATACGATGTCAGCCCCCGAAGAGTGCCGCGCCCTGCTTTTCAGCATCGCCTACCGCATGCTCGGCCGCGTGGCGGAGGCGGAGGACATGGTGCAGGAAACCTACCTCCGCTGGCACCGGCTGGAGGATACCTCAACCATCCGGGAGCCGAAGGCCTGGCTCACCACCGCGCTCACCCGCCTGTGCATCGACCAGATGCGCTCCGCCCGCCGCCAGCGGGAGGAGTACGTGGGCACCTGGCTGCCGGAACCCATCATAGGGGAAAATGACGGCTCCCCCGTTGATCTGGCCGACTCTCTGGGCACCGCCTTCATGATGATGCTGGAGGAACTGTCGCCCGTGGAGCGGGCGGTGTTCCTGCTGCGCGAGGCTTTCGGCCACGACTACGACGCCATCGCGGAGATCGTCGGCAAGTCCGCCGCGAATTGCCGCCAGATGGTGTCGCGGGCAAAGACCCGCCTGAGCCGCGCCGAGGAGGCCCAACCCACCGCCACCGAGGAGGCGGAGCGGTTGGTGAAGGAATTCATCCAGGCAACGCAGACCGGCGAACTCACGGAACTGATCGCCATGCTGACGGAGGATGCCGTCCTTTACAGCGATGGCGGGGGAAAGGTGCGCGCCGCCATCCTGCCGATCCACGGCCCGGACAAGATCGGCCGCATGTTCATCGGCCTGCGGCGCTTCCATCCGGACAGCCCGCCGCCAGCGAGGTTCGTCCGCATCAACGGATCGCCCGGCGTCATCATCCGCGGCGGCGACGGCAATCTCAGTGCGATGACATTCGCCTTCGGCGGCGGAAAGCTGAAGGCCATCTACATCGTCCGGAATCCCGACAAACTGGCGGGCGTGGCTCCATGAGCCACGCTCAATCCCCCAGCTCGGCCATCGCCGCGCGGATCGCCTGCTGGACCTCCGGGTCACCGTAGAAAGGCCCGGCACCCGGCCCCCCGGTGGTGTGGGTCTCCACCAGCAGCAGCTCCCCGTTCTTCAGGATGAAAGTCGGATGACCGCTGTCCCCCGGGATGAGATTCCGGCGGTAGATGGGGTCGAGGGATGGCACCCAGTCGAACGCGATGCCTTTCCCGAACACCCCGCGCACCTGGTGGATGGAAGCGGTGAGCGTCTGGTCCGTGGTGATGACGGGCGTACCCGGTGTGACGTCCGCCGGGTTGGCGAAGCGGTAGGCCTTGTATCCGGACGGCAGGCGCATGTTCAGCTTCCCCACCGCGATGTCGCCGACACCGGTGAGCACCTTGTGGGAGACGATGAACCGCTCCTCCGGCTGGCCCAGCCGGTCATGGAACATGGCCGGCGTATGGGCGTCGCGGATGAAATGCGCGGCCATCACCACATGGGAAGGCGAGATGAGCGTGGCGCATCTCGGATCATTCCAGGAGACTCCGGAGAAATCGAGCGGGGCGGCCCAGTTGTTCCGTCGTGGGGATTCGGCGCGCGGCTGGTAGTATTTGAAAACCGTGCCCTTCTCCGGCTCCGCCGGCAGCAGCACCAGCGGGGAACTGGCGGTGGTGCCGCCGGGTCCCGCACAGGAAACGAGGAAAACAGCGGGAAACAGGAACAGCGCGGCTTTCATCATCAGGAAACAGGCGGCGGCATCACTCCGCGACATCACCCAGCACCAGCAGGGATCCCGCATACCAGACCGCCTTCGCATACGGCTCCGGATTCGCCTCCATCTTCTTGCGGTTCTCCTCGGAAAGGATCTTCGCCTTGTCCGGCATGTTCGCGGTGAGCGTCACGGAGATCGTGTGGCGGTCGGCGGACGGGGCGGAGAAAAGGTCCATCTTCCCGAGGCGGTGGTAGGTGCAGTACTTGTCGAAGAGCAGCGCCTTCTTCGGAGCCAGTTCATCCACCTTGATCTCCACTTCCCCGCCATCCGGGCCAACCAGTCCATAGACCTGCGCGACCGTTCCTTCCAGGATGAACTCGATGGAGGCACCGGGTTCCTCCGCTTTCCAGAGTTCCGGCACACGGTTATGGAATGTTTTCGCCGGTCCGGGTTGGGTGGGATCCTGCTTGGTCCACTTGCCCTTCAGCATCGACTGGGTGATGGGGACGATCTTCGCGTTCTCCCAGTTGTCCGCGCGCAGCGGTTCCATCCCGGCGAGCTTGTGCGGACCACCGGTACCGGAGTCCTTCATGGCGGTGAGGCTGCGGGCGATGACGGTCTGATAGACCTCATGGCCGGTATCATTCGGGTGGACGGCATCGCCGGTGAAGAAGCGCTGGCCGGGCTTCGCCGGGTCCGGCTTGCCGGTGAAGATGAGGGAGCCGTCCAGCACCTGCTTCGTGACCTCCGGGCCGAAGGCGATGCTGGGGATCCGGTAGTGGTCCGCCACACCCTCCATGGCGGTCGCCACGGTGGTGAATTTCCCATCCTTGTAAGCCGGGAGCATCGGCTCGGACAGGGTATAGACAAAGCAGATGTCCGTCGTGGGGTCCGCCTTCCAGGTCTGCCGGACGATCCCCTCCATGCAGCGCTGGACCTTTTCCGCAGGGCCACCGTCATTCACCGCGAACTCGACGAACAAGAGGTCCGGCTTCTTCGAAATGACATCCTGGTCGGCACGGAACACCCCCAGATCGGAACCCGTGCCGCCGATGGTCGCGTTGATCTCGGACAGTTTCGCGTCGGGATACTGTTCCTTCAGCCACTTGAGGGATTTCACCCTCCAGCCGTTCGCGGCGGTGATGCTGCCACCCAGGTAGCCGACGCGGACTTCCTCCCCTTTCTTCAGCTTGTCGAAGAAGTTCGGCAGTCCGCCACGGACGGACAGTTCATTGGCCTTTGCCTGCTCCTGGGCATGCAGTGGCGAGATGGCGGCAACTGCCGCGGCGATGATGGGAAGGATTCGCATGTTCGGAGTTCTGGCTGCTGGTGGCGGACTTGTCCAGCGGCCACGGACGCCACCCCAAGTTCCCTCATTTCGGGTCCGAACGGATATGGGCCGATTTCGATACCACTGATTTCACTGATTTACTGATTCCAGAAGAAATCCTGCATGGGAGCAGAAGCATTCCGGAAATATTATCCTCATTCTCAATCAGTAAATCAGTGAAATCAGTGGTAATCATCCTCAATCCCCAGAGTAACCCCCATGATGGGGAAACCTTGCTACGCCACTTCCGGGTGATTGTGCGGACGCCATGAATCATGCAAGCTTCCCGGATGAAACTGCTGGTCGGATCTTTTCTGGTGTTGTTGGGCGGCATGGCGTGCGCGGGCGATGCCGACCGTGTGCTGAAGACGCCGGATCTCATCGCCTTCTGGGACTTCCAGGAACCAGCGGGCAGCCCCCGCGTCTCCAAGGGCGGCACGCAGGCACTCTCGCTGGTGGAGAAGAAGGGCGAGGTCGCACGCGTGGAGGGCGGGGTCTTCGGCCCCCACGCCGCGGAAATCGCCTACGGCCAGCGTTTCCAGATCGACCGCAAGGACGTGGGGCCGCTCGATCTCCACGGAAAGGAAGCGCAGGTGACCGTGGTGGCATGGGTGAAGCGCCGCGACAAGCAGGCTTGGCAGGCCATCGCCGGACTGTGGGATGAAACCCGCGCGAAGCGGCAATACTGCCTTTTCCTCAACGCACCCACCGCCACCCGGGCAGATGAAATGAAACGCTACCCGGTGGACAACCGAATCCACGGCCATGTTTCCGCCATCGGCGGCGGCACCCCCGGCAACAAGTACTGCATCACCTACTCCAGCGGAGCGACGAAGATCCCTCTCGGCGAATGGCAGTGTCTGGCGATGAGCTATGACGGAAAGGCTTCGCGCGTTTTCGTGAACGGAAAGCTGGATGCCTGGGAACAGCGGAATCCGCTTCCCTATGCCGACGGCCTCTTCGACGGCGGCGCGGACGGCTCCGACTTCACCGTAGGCGCGGTGCACCGCGGCGGCTCCTGGGGGAATTTTTTCGGCGGAACCATTGGCGGCCTGGCCGTGTTCAAGCGGGCGCTGGCGGAGGAGGAGATCGCCGCACTGGCGGAGGCCGGGCGCTGAGATTGCTTGAAGGATGGAATGGGAGGGGATCGTATGGCACCCTTCCCATGAAACTCATCCCGCTTCTCTTCCTCGCGTCCGCCTGCGCCCTGCAGGCCGCCGAACCCGTCGTCGTCAAACTGTGGCCGGATGGCGCCCCGGAACCCGCCGGATTCACCATGGGGCCGGAGAAGTCCATCCCGCCGAAGAACGAGACAGACGTGCTGCGGGTCACGGATGTGAGCGACCCGACCATCTCCATCTACAAGCCGGAGAAACCGAACGGCACCGCCGTGCTGGTGGCCCCGGGCGGTGGCTACAACATCCTCGCCATCGAGCACGAAGGCACCCAGGTCTGCGAGTGGCTGAACACCCTGGGCGTCACCGGCGTGCTGCTGAAATACCGCGTGCCCGACCGCAAGGGGACCAAGCAGGGGGAGATCCCGCTCCAGGACGCCCAGCGGGCGATGGGTATCGTCCGCCACCGCGCGGCGGAGTGGGGCATCAAGCCGGACCGCATCGGTATCCTGGGCTTTTCCGCCGGCGGCCACCTCTGTGTGATGACCACCCTGCATGCGAACGAGCGGACCTACCAGCGCGACGCCGCGCTGGAAGCGGAGAATGCCACCCCCAATTTCTCGATCCCCGTCTATCCCGCCTACCTGACGGAGAAGGATTCCTTCCAGCTCAAGCCGGACTTCGCCGTAACCCCACAATCACCCGCCATCTGCTTGGTCCATGCCCATGACGACCGCATCACCTCCGCAGGCAGCGCGTTGCTCTATCTGGAATACAAGAAGCTGGGCCTCCCCGCGGAACTCCACATCTACGCGAAGGGCGGCCATGGCTATGGCATGAAAAAATCCGGCCAACCGGTGAACAGTTGGCCGGATCGTGTGGGAGACTGGCTCAAGTCCAGCGGACTCCTCGACTAAGGGGTGACGGTGTTGTCCACCACCGCGCGGATGAATGCCTTCGGCTGGGCGGTGGTGGAGGAGGACAGGCGGAAGCTCTTGTACTCCCATCCGCTGCTGAGGGCCGGGGTGGTGGTGAGCGGCGAGGCCAGCGGAACCACATCCGGGCCGGTCGTCCAGTTCGTCAGATCATAGCTGCCCTGGATCCGGTAGGTGATGCCATCGACCTGGGTCGAAATGCTCGGGCCGGTGGTCGCACTGAACGTCGCTCCGATTCGGACAGGGATGGTGAGGGTGTAGTAGTTCGTCCCACCCACGTTGCTGATCGCGTGGATCTCCTTCGCGTTGCGGGCACCGCTCATCGGGTTCCCATCAAGCGCGAAATCCAGGAAGTTCAGGCGGCCGTCGCCGTTCGCATCGACATTGCGCCCCCGCAATCCGCTCGGCACGCCGAAGCCCGGAGTCGCAGCCCACTCCGGGAACGGATCCACATAGGGCACCCCTTGGGAAACCCGGAGATTGTCCAAGGCAGCGACACGACTCTTGTTGGCGGGTTTTGAAATTCCCCAGAAGAGGGTATGGGCGGGTACCTGCCGGCGGAACTTCAGATAGGACACAGTCCCCGTTTTGCCACCGGGACTCCGGTCCGTCACCGTGGCCTTGTAGGTGTTGGTCAGCGGGTTGACCTCGATCTGGAACGAATAGGTGATTCCCGCTTGGTAGGGAACACCGCTGCTCTGCATGTTTCTCGGAACAAAATAGTTCGGGGTCGCGGGAGTGATGAAATTCGCGGCATCGAAATCAAAGAAATACCAATGTGGCACCCCGCCGACGTTGATATTCTTGGCATTTCCGTCAGGATTCGTCGTTTCATCACTATTGAAAACGCGGTTTGTGCCGTCATTTCCCCCAACCACGCCCACCAACCAAGTGAGGTTGGTGGCATCCGAGGGATTCGGACCGAGATTACTCCCAACTCCGGCGGGGCCGTCCGCACCGATCTGGATCCGGTCTCCGAATTGGGTCACACCATCGCCGCTGACCGTTTTGTAGTCGAACTTCACCGTATAGGGCTGGCTCATGTCCACCACCGCAGGGTTCGGTCTCCTTCTGGTGCCTTGATCCGCACTGACAGCCGGCCGGTGGTAGATCTGCAGATAACTTCCGGAACCCGGCGTGAGCGGGCCGCCATCGGTTTGGCTGGAAACATAAGCTCCCGGGGTGCCCGTGGTTTCCTCAACCTCGTACCAGCCGGATTTCCAACCGAAACCATCGTCATTCACCTCGAGGAAATTCCTGCTCATGTCATCCCCCGCCGTGTTCGGCTCTGAAACCGGTTGGGCGAGATAGGGGGTATTTCTGGTAACCGCCTGCATGTTCCATCCATAACGGATTTCATCCAGGAAGAAGGTCTGGGGGGAGCCGGAGCTTCCGTGTGCCACGATCTCAAATCTCTTTCCTTGGTTGAACTCCCAGCTTCCCACCGACTGGATGCCGGAAATCCTCACGGTGACCTGGTTGGCGGCACTGCCGATCGTCGCTGCATTCAACACGGCATCCGTCCCTCCCGCTGCGATGAAGTTGGCGTACTGCGCCTCCGTGAGCGCCCACATGTCCGCAACGGCGAAACGGGCGAAGAATCTCACCGCAACACCTGAACCGGAGACGGTCGTCTGCTTGCTGAGGGTGATGACCCGGGTTTCATGGTTCACTGCGGTGACGACGGTACCCTCGTCAATACCCGGCCCCTCAACCAGCTGGCCCTCCCTGATCCCGGGAATCGAGTTGGGGCCTTCAACGATCTCGGGAATGCGATCCACCGTCAGGGTCAGGGATCCTGACGTGATTTCGGCCCGCACCGGATTGATGCTTCTCAACGTAACCGTGATGTCGGCGGACGCGGTGATGGTCGCTTGGTTATTCAGTGTGACGGAGGTGGCGGTCGAGATACCGGTCACCATGGTGCCTGGAGGGAGGTTCGCATGAGTCACGATCTGCCCGACGGCGAGCCTGTGCCCCGACGGAAGGTTGGAGAGGATATTGCTGCCCGCCGTCGTCCGTGCGACGGAGGTGAAAGTACGATCTTGGACGATAGTGGCGGTGCTGAGCGTCACCGGGATGGGGACCGGCGTCTCGTCCGTGGTCATCGGAGAGGCCGCGGTCGTGTTCTTGTCGATGAGAACCGTCCGGGTGGTGACACTGCCTTCAGTAGTGGTCACCAGGCCGGTGACGATCGAGTTGTCCGGGATTCCGGCACCGGGATCACCCTTGATGAGGTGGCCCACTTCCAAACCGCTGGGGAAGGCGGTAACGGTGGACGGAAGCACCAGACTGTTCGAATTATTGGCGAAAATGAAGTTTCCGCTCGCCCCTAGGTAATTCCCCACTTGGGTGAACCTTCCGACCATCAGATAGGTTGTGTTCACCGACAACCCTTGGGTCGCGGGGCTGGGAGCGGATTTGAAATTGTTCAGTTGGTAGCCCAGACGCGGCTGGGCCAGCGTGGTGGATGCAGGGCTGGCCGGCCCGTCCACGTGCATCTCGAAGGCGCTCGTCGCATTGCCTCCGATGCGCACTTCGGCCCGCGCCGCGGCCAGCGTGCTGATCCGGTTGAAATTGATCAGATAGCTGCAATACACCCGGTGATAGTAATCGAACGAGGTGTCACCCGCCGCCCGCCCCCCGTCAATGTTGACAAACATCGCGGTCGCATTGGCGTTGAATGCATTGGCGCGGAGCTTCTTTCCCGCGGTCGTCGGCGCCAGCGCTCCGAACTGAAGACCGCCTTCCTCGATCAGAAAGGCATCGTTGTAAGCCGTTCCTCCTGACGTGTAGCGCCCCGACAACCCATAGCCGCCCGTGAAGGTGGCGGTGGTCGAAATCGTCGAAATGTTCGGGAACACCCGCCCGGTCGGGTTGTTGTCGTAATTCTCGAAAATGAAAGCGGACGAAGGTTGTGCCTGGGCACTGGGTGGCAGCGATAACGCCACGGACGACCCGAGGGCAATGAACGCCGCCCGGGTCAGTTGGGAGCCGGAATTTTTCATAGGGGTTTTTTTAGAAAATGAGCTGAGAAGCCAATCTTGGACCATTTGCCGCACATTTCAACCTCGTAAGTGTCGTTACTTTTGCAGTTTCCCGATGGACCCGGAGTCCTGGTTGCCAGGCGCTTTCAAACGATCGTTACCTTGACGCACCCATAATCTGGAACTACAAGTTTCTCCGTATGCACAAGTCTCTGATTTTCAAAATTTTGCCGCTATCATGTGCGATGGCGGGCGCGGCGGAGGTCCATGACCTCGTCATCTACGGTGGAAGCTCGGCGGCGATTGCGGCGGCGGTGCAGGTCAAAAAAATGGGCGGATCCGTAATCATCATCGAGCCGACGGACCGGATCGGCGGCCTGACCACGGGGGGCTTGGGACAGACGGACATCGGCAACAAGCAGGTGATCGGCGGCATTTCCCGTAAATTCTACCAAGACGTGAAATCATGGTATGCCCGGCCGGAGGCTTGGACGGCAATGCCGCAGCCGGAAGGCAACTTCAAGGGAGACGGCCAGAGCGTCACCGAAGCGCATGAGGACACCCAGTGGGGCTTCGAGCCGAGCGCGGCGCTGGGCATCTACAAGAACTGGGTGAAGGAGTTCAACCTGGAGATCGTTTACAACGAGCGCCTGGACCGTACCGGGGAAGGGAAGGCCACGGACCGCGGCGACGGCTTCTGGATCGCCAAGCCCGGCACCGTCGGCAAGGGCGTGGTCAAAGAGGGCAACAAGATCACGGCGATCGTGATGGAGTCCGGTAAGAAATATGAGGGCAAGGCGTTCATGGACGCCACCTATGAGGGTGACCTGCTCGCAGTGGCGGGCGTGGGCTTCACCATCGGCCGCGAGGGCAAGGCCATCTACGGGGAGACCCTCAACGGCGTCCAGATCGCGAAGTCCACCCACCACCAGATTGTCAAAGGCGTCGATCCCTACGTGAAGCCGGGTGATCCGGCCAGCGGCCTCCTCTTCGGGATCGACCCGAAAGGCCCGGGCGAGGAATACGCCAGCGACCACCGCATCCAGGCTTACTGCTTCCGCATGTGCCTGACAAACCATGACCCGAACCGGATCCCTTTCAAGAAGCCGGAACCCTACAACGAGGGATGGTACGAGCTGCTTTTCCGCAACTACGAGGCGGGCTACGCCGGCACCCCGTGGATCAACTCCTCCATGCCAAACAAGAAGACGGACACCAACAACCGCGACGGTGTTGCCTCCGACTTCATCGGCCAGAACTACGAATGGCCGCAGGGTTCCTATGACGAGCGGAAGCAGATCCGCGAGGCCCACCTGAACTACCACCAGGGCCTGATGTGGTCGCTGGCGAACCACCCGCGCGTGCCGGAGAAGGTCCGCAACATCGTCTCCAAGTGGGGCATGACCAAGGACGAGTTCCCGGAAGGCGGTGGCTGGCAGGAGCAGCTCTACGTCCGTGAGGGCCGGCGGATGATCTCCGACGTGGTGATGACGCAGCAGTACTGCCAGCAGTTCGAGCGCGCGGAGGACTCCGTCGGCATGGGCGCCTACAACATGGACTCCCACAACACCCAGCGCTACGTGACGAAGGACGGCCACGCCCGCAACGAAGGCAACATCGAGGTCGGCGTGAGGCCCTACCCCATCAGCTACAAGTCCATCATCCCTAAAGAAGATGAGGCATCGAACCTGGTGGTGCCCATCGCCCTCAGCTCCAGCCACATCGCCTTCGGCAGCATCCGGATGGAGCCGGTGTTCATGATCCTCGGCCAGAGCGGCGCGACCGCCGTGATGCACGCCATCAAGGACGGCGTCTCCCTCCAGAAGGTGGACTACGCGAAGCTGAAGGAGCGCCTTCTTGCTGACAAACAGGTCCTCGACCACGCCTCCAGCGGCAAGCGTCCGGGGGCGAACGCCTCCGCCAAGATGGACGGCGTCGTCGTCGATGACTCGAAGGCAAGGTTCGAAGGCACCTGGGAAGTGAGCATCATCCCCGGCGGCGTTGACGACGGCTACCGCCATGACGGCGCGGCCAAGGACGGCAAGGCGAAGGCCACCTTCGACCTCACCTCATTGGAGGAAGGGGAATACTCCGTGCAGATCGCCGGCGTGCCGAACAACAACCGCTCCACCAAAACCAAGGTGGACATCATCGTGGGGGACCAGACCTCGGCCCACACCGTGGACCAGCGCCCGGCCCCGAAGATCGACGGCATCTGGACGGAAGTCACCAAACTCAGCCTCAAGGAAGACCAGCGCATCTCCGTCGTCATCAGCAACGAAGGCGCGGACGGATTCGTGATCGTGGACGCCGTCCGCATCCTGAAGAAGTAATCCCTCTTTGTTCCGACAGGCGGCAGGCGACATGGTTGCCTGCCGCCTCTTTTTTTGGATGGATGCGGGACACTCCCGCATCCGTTAATTTTTTAACGAAATGGCTTGCCGCCACACGGACATGCGTTAAGAAATTAACGCATGTCGGATTTATCGGAACTCAGCCGCCGTGAGCGGCAGATCATGGACCTGGTGTTCTCGCTCGGTGAGGCGACGGTGAACCAGATCGCCGAGGGCCTGCCGGATCCCCCCACGCCCATGGCGGTGCGGCGGATGATGCACATCCTGGAGGAGAAGAAATTCCTCAACCGCCGGCAGGAAGGCCGGGAGGTGGTGTATCTGCCAGTGCAGTCGAAGGCGCGGGTGGGCCTACAGGCGTTGCAGCACGTGCTGGACACCTTCTTCGGTGGCGCGGTGGACGAGGCGCTGGCCGCGCATTTCTCGAAGAAGCGGGACGTCAGCGCGGAGCAGTTCGCCCGGATGAAGGCCCTCATCGAAGACTCCAGGAAGAAAGGCAACCCATGAACCCGACCGAGATCCTGTCCCTCGAAACCGCCCTGCGCGGCCTGGCAATCCTCACCGCCGGCTGCGCCGTGGTCCTGCTGATGCGCGCCGCCTCCGCCGCCACCAGGCACCATGTGCTTCTGTGCACGTTGGTGGCTGCCATCGTCATCCCACTGGCAGCGGCGGTCATCCCGAAGTGGAAGGTGGTGCCACGCTGGCAGCCGGACCCGCAGGCGGTGGCACCTCTTCCTGAGCCGGTCTATCCCACTTCCATCCATGCAAGCTCGGCTCCGTCCGGAAAGACGGTGCTGCCCCTTCCGTCGTCGGCGCCCGCACAAGAGGCGGCAGCCCCCGCCTCCACGAAGACAGTGGCGGACCTTTCCTGGAAAAAAGCCGCCGCCATGGTCTGGCTGGGCGGCACGGCGATCATGCTGGCGTTCTCCCTTGGCGGCATGCTTCTGCTCCGGCGGTTGGGCAGGCGTGCCATCCGCTGCGAGGCGGGACCACTTCACGACGCAGTCGTCTCACTCGCCCGGGAACACGGCCTCCACCGGAAGATCAATGTCCTGATTTCCCAGGAAGACAGGATGCCCATGGTGTGGGGAGTCTTCCGCCACCGCCTCCTGCTGCCCGCTTCCGCCGCCTCATGGCCGGAACAAAAGCTGCGCATCGTCCTGCTGCACGAACTCTCCCACCTCCGCAGGCACGACCCGGCCTCGCTGTTCATCGCCCGTTTCGCCCTCGCGCTCCATTGGTTCAACCCCCTCGCCTGGGTGGCGCACCACCAGCTCCGCGCCGAGCAGGAATGCGCATGCGATGACCTCGTCCTCTCCCATGGCATCACCGCGCCGGACTATGCGGATGAGATGCTGGATTTCTCCGCCAATCTTCCTTCCGCCTCCGCCCTTCTCCCCGCGACCATGATGCTGCGTGAAAGCGGACTGGAGCGGCGCATCCGCGGCATCCTGGATGGCACGCTCAACCGCCGCCCCCTCTCCCCGCGTGGGGCTGGGAACATCGTGCTGCTGGCGACTCTGCTGGCGGCCCCGCTCGCCATCCTCGGCGCGGCGGACCTCATCATGAAACCCGCCGTGAGAGGGCGGATCCTCGACCGCAACGGCATCGTCCTCGCGGAAACCAAAGGGGATGAAAAGGTTCGCCATCATCCATTCAAGGCACTTGGTGTCCACCTTATCGGCGTGAGCAATCCGAAAGCCGGTGGCAAAGGGACCGCCGGGATCGAGGAGTCCTATGATGCGGAACTCCAGGCCGGGCAGGATGTGAAGACCACCATGGATGCCCGCATCCAGTCGGTGGTGGAAAGCACGCTGCGGGAGTCCGGCATCGGCCGTGGCGCGGTGGTGATCCTGGACCCTGCGAACGGCGATGTGCTGGCCAGCGCGTCGGTCCCGTCATTTGATCCGGCTGGCTTCCATGAGATGGAGAACTTCCAGGATCTCTCCCGGGATCCGACACAACCATTCCTCAACCGTGCGATCAGTGAATTTTCACCAGGCTCCACGTTCACGATCGTCACATCCCTGGCAGCCTCGCGGCGGAACATCGAGCACAAGCGGTACCGATGCGCCCCCGTGAAAGTCGGAAATCATGAGCTGAACTGCTGGCTCCATAACAAGAGCAAGGAATCCCATGGTGACCAGAACTTCAGCGAGGCTCTGGCCTGTGGTTGCGGCTCCCACTTCCACCAGCTCTCCCTGGATGTCGGCATCACGGATCTCGCTGCTACCGCCGGCCTGCTGGGCCTGGGACGCAAAACCGGCATCCGTCTCAATCGGGAGCAACCGGGCCTCTACCCGTCTCCGGACCGCCCCGAACGTGCACGCACGGATGGCAGATGGTATCAGATGGATACGGTGATGTTGGGCATCGGCCAGGGTTACTCTTTCGCCACACCTCTCCAGATCGCCTCGATGAGTGCCACGGTGGCCAATGGCGGGAAGGTCTTTGTTCCCCGGCTCGACATGGCCTCGCCCGTCACGTGGTCGGCGGATCTCCGGGAACATCAGATCAGGGAGAGCCGCATCAAGGAATTGCAGGAAGGCATGAAAGAGCGTGTCACCATTTTCCGGATGCGGAGCGAAAAAGTCGCGATCGCCGGAACCACCGGCACCGCCCAAACTTTGCTCAAGGGACATAGATCCCACAACGCCTGGTTCACCGGCTTTGCCCCCGCGGAGGCACCCCGCTATGCCATCGCCGTCATGGTGCAGCACGCGGGATCCGGTGCCGGTGTGGCGGGTCCGGTCGCCCGCAGGATTCTGGAAACCATCACCGGAGAGTTGCCGCCACCCGTGGTCCAGGAACCGAACGAAGGTCATACCCGCCGGTTGGAATCGGAGGACATGATGCACATGACCCCATGAGAGCCTGTTGGAATGCCATCAGGACCGTGGCTTCGGCGTCCCGCCGCAGCCACCTATATTTCAACGAGGCGATGCACGCGCTCACGGAGTTCCCCCCGCTCCGTCCTTGATCTCCTCGATTCCCGGCGGCGCTCCGTATCCGGCGAATCTGGCCCTGCCACCTTCCTTCGGCAGGTAAAAATCATACACGCCATAGCCGTTCGCCTGCTTGCCGCGGTAGGACCGGCCGTCCGTCGCATTGATCATGACCGGCCGCTTGTCCTTCTTCTCCCGGCCCAGATAAATGGCCACGTGGGTGATGTTCACCGGCCGTCCATCGGACGGAGCGTAAGTACCTTCCCAGAAAAGCAGGTCCCCCGGTTTCAGCGCCGCTAGGGATGGATGCTCCAACGTCAACGCGGTGCCCGACGTCTCATGGAGGCCACCCGCTTCCTTTACCCACAGGTATTGGTCGGCGGAGGTGCGCGGCGGTTTCAGGCCCGCCTTGTTCATCACGAAATACATCGCGCCGGAGCAGTCGAAGCCGCCATCCGCCGGGCTTGATCCGCCGAACTTGTAGGGAAGCCATGGCGATTCCTTCGCCACACGGATCGCCCCTTCGATCAGCTTCCTGCGGTCTTCCGGAAGCGTGTCGAAATCCAGAAGGTCAGTGGCGGCGATGACCGCCGGTGGTCCGTGCGGGCTTTTCTTTCCCGCCTCCGCGCCTTCCGTCGGCGCGCTGTCCCCGGCAGGTGGTGTCACCTTTCCGTCCGGCTTGGTGACTTTTTTCTCCGCCGGGGTCTTGGTGGATGCGGCGGGCTTTTTCACCGCCGGAACCGCCTTTGCTTTGGTGGTGCTGGTCGTGGCCGTCGTCTTCGGTTTTGAAGGCGCGGCCTTCTTCTTCGTCGTCTCCGCATGCAGCGGCAGCACGGCGAGAACCAGCAGTGCGAGACAAGCCTTCATCTAACAACCGTAAGCCGGGCGGATGCTCCGCGCAACCTGCGATCATCTAGCGGAAGATGAGCCGCTCCACCGCTTCAAGCACCGTTTCCGGGGTCAGGTCCATCAGCACCCCACCCGGAGCCACAACCGACTCGGTGCGAGGGGATCCCGGCGGCCACGGGCCGAAACGCGAGGGCGAAGTGGGGCCGAAAATGGCCAGCACCCGGTTGCCGAGGGCCGCGGAAAGATGCATCGGCCCGCTGTCATTTCCGATGAAGGTCGATTTCTGGCGGACCAGCTCGATCATCTCATCCATCGGGCAGCCGGTCAGGTTGAGGAAGCGCCCTTCCGGGATGTCTCCGCCGGGAGAGGCCGGCTTTCCGGCGCACCATGCCACCCGGCTGCCGGGGATGTGCTGCCAGATCAGGTGCGTCAGTTGGCCGAACTTCGGCCACTCCTTGCCCACACCACGGCTGTCCGTGAAGATGACGAACAGCTTCCGGGGATCCTCCTCGAAAAAGGGTGCCCATGGGAAAGACGGTCCGGCGTTGAGTTCCAGCGGGTACTGGATCTCCTGTTCCAGTCCCGCCGCCTTCAGGAAGCCCTGGAGGATCGGCACCGCATGGTGCGGTCCGGCTCCTGCGGGCAGATCCACGGCTTCATCATAGAAAAGGGAGGCACCTTCGCGGCTGTCCGCACGGCCCCACTTCTGCCGCGCCCTCGCGGCGGCGATCATCAGCCCGGAGCGGGCGAGGCCCTGCATGTCCCAGGCGAGGTCGAATTTCCGGCCGCGCAGCGTCTTCATCACGTTCCACAGCCCGCGGACGCCTTCCTTCCGGTGGTAGTGGATGGTTTCGTGGACGAATGGGGCGGCCTCCACCAATCCGGCGAAGCGGTCCCTCACCACCCAGGTGATCCGGCAGTCCGGCCACTGGCGGGCCACATTCTGCACCACCTGGAGGCCGTGGACGATGTCACCGAGCGACGACGGTTTGATGACCAGCAGGCTTTTCGGGGTGGCGGGCTTCTCGTTTCCGGGCACGGACGCAGGCTTGCCTCCCCCCACCGGGCCTGCAATCCTAAAGCCCCGCCACGACCGACAAACGGCCGCTTCCCAGCCCATGATGAAATTCGATCCCAACGAAATCGCAGCCCTCCAGCTCGACCTCACCGCCCGCTGGCATGAAGTCGCACCCGCCGCCGCCGGCGAGGGATTCCTCCGGCTCGTGCAGGAAAATCATCAGCGGAACTTCGAGCTCTGGCATGAGGAGGACATCGCCCGCCGGGATGATCTGGGATCGGAACGGGTCCACCAGGCGAAGCGCGCGATCGACCGCTACAACCAGGAACGGAACAACTTCATCGAGAAAATGGACGAGGTGCTGGTCAACGAACTGGAACCCGCCGAATCCGGCGTCCCCCGGAACTCGGAGACTCCCGGCATGATCATCGACCGGCTTTCCATCCTCGCCCTCAAGGATTTCCACATGCACGAGGAAACGGTGCGGACGGACGTGGACGACGCCCATCGCTCGAACTGCTCCGCCAAGCTGGCCCGCATCCGCCTCCAGCGGTCGGACCTGACGCAGAGCCTGTCGGAACTGCTCTATGAAGTGGCCGCCGGCCGCCGGACCTTCGGCGTCTACTACCAGTTCAAGATGTACAACGACCCGGCGCTCAATCCCCAGCTCTACGGAGCAAAGGCGTAACCGCCATGGCGTCCCGCGACCGATCCGTCCCCCTGCACAGCCCCACCCTCTGGCCCACTTGGGCGGGTGTGTGGCTTTTCCGGCAGCTATGCAAGCTGCCATGGCCCGCGCAGGTGCGGCTTGGCAAATTCTTCGGCCGGCTCATTTTCCATGTGATCCGGCTGCGGCGCAAGATCGTCTCCGTGAACCTGGAGTTGTGCTTCCCAGAGAAGTCCCCTGCGGAGCGCCGCGCCCTTGCACTCGCCCATTACGAATCGATGGGCATCGGAATTTTTGAAACCGGGATGGCCTGGTGGGGCCCCGATGAAAAATTGCCGTCGTTCAGCATCGTCGGCCGGGAGCATCTGGAAGCCGCTTCCGAAGGTGGACGCGGTGTCCTGCTGCTGACCGCCCATTTCACCACCCTAGAAATCTGTGGACGCTTCTTCGTGGACAACATCCCCATGGGCGGCCTCTACCGGGAGCCGGACAACCGGGTCATCGCCCATGAGATGTTCAAGCACCGGGTGGCCAAGATGAAGCCCGCCATCCCCATGGATGACCTGCGCGGCCTGCTGCGCGGCCTCCGGGATGGCGCCACCATCTGGTATGCCCCGGACCAGGGGAAAAAGAGCAAGTTCGCCGCCATCCTGCCGTTCTTCGGCGTGCCCGCACTGACCAACACCGCCACCAGCAAGATCGCCCAGATGTCCGGGGCCGCCGTGGTCCCCTACTTCGGCTTCCGCATGGCGGATGGCAGCTACCGGCTGGAGATCCTGCCCGCCCTGGAAAATTTCCCGACCGATGACGCGAATGAGGACGCCATCCGCATCAACCGCCTGATCGAGGAACAGATCCAGCGCGCGCCGGAACAATACTTCTGGATGCACCGACGATTCAAAAAGCGCGGCAAAGGACTGCCGAATGTCTATCGCTGAGGGTGGAGGGAATGATAAATGCCCAAAAGGCACCGATCATCAGCCTGAAGCGATGATCGGCAAATCCAAAATTTCACCCCTCAGAGTGTTTCAAAAATAGTATGCCCCATCCGGATACGGTCATGGATCAAAGACCGTGGCAAGATGCTCCGGCAACGGTTTGCGGCGAGAGATTGGCCGTAGTCAGGCCCCCATGTCGCCGCGCTCCTTTGGTTGGGCCAATATGGGCCAGCCACAAAAAAGCCGCTTCCTTTCCAGGAAGCGGCTTTTGGAAAATTCAGGAAATTCCTGATCTCAGTTCGCAGCGGCGGCGACGACGTTCACACGGCGGCCTTCGCGGTCAAAGGCGACGCGGCCATCGACGAGGGCGAAGAGCGTGTGGTCGCGGCCGATGCCGACGCCGACACCCGGATGCACCTTCGTTCCGCGCTGGCGGATGAGGATGTTACCGGCGATGACAGCCTGGTTGCCGTACTTTTTCACGCCGAGGCGCTTGCTGCGGGAGTCGCGTCCGTTCTTGACGGAACCTTGTCCTTTTTTATGGGCCATGTCAGGAGAGGGTGGGAAGTTTCAGGATTAGCCTGCGATGGAGGTGATCTCCAGGCGGGTGAGTGCACGGCGGAAACCGATGGTCTTGTGGAAACCCTTGCGGCGCTTGAATTTGAAAGCGACGCCCTTGGGTCCGCGGACCTGGCTGATGACCTTTGCGGTGACGGAAGCGCCGGCAACCGAAGGGGCTCCGATTTTCACGCTGTCGCCTTCGCCGAAGAGAAGGATCTCATCGAAGGTGATTTCGGAATCGACTTCGACATCGAGCTTCTCGACGTCGAGGGTGTCGCCTTGTTGGACGCGGTATTGCTTACCGCCGGTTTTGATCACTGCGTAGGCCATGGCCGGATAGGGAAAAGAATTCAGCCCCGCCTTTTCGGACGGGGCGGGGAAGAGAACACGACCCCCGCGGGCGGGCAAGGATTTTTTTTAGAATCTCGCTCTTGGCATGGGCTGGACCTCCCCCCTATGGTCTTGGCAATGCCGAGAATCGCGATTCTTTCTGACATCCACGCAAATTTACCGGCCCTGACCGCGGTTCTGGAAGAGGTGCGGAAGTCCGGGATCACGGAGATCTATTTCGGAGGGGATACGGTGGGTTACGCCGCCAAGGCTGAGGAATGCGTGGATCTGGTGCGCCACCACGGCGGCCGCAGCGTGCTGGGCAACCACGACTACTACACCAACGCGGTGATCGCCAATGAGGAGAACATCCCCGGCGGCAACGGCTGGACCCACAATCCGGTGTGGGCGGGCGTGGTCCATGCGGCGCGCACCCTGAGCCCGGACAATGCCCGCTGGCTGGCGGAACTGCCCGGTTACATGGAGATTCCCGGTGGCATCCTCAGCCACGCCTCTTTGCACTTCGCGGAAACCTGGCCCTACCTGCATACCTCAGGGGACGCGGCTCCCACCATGGACATCCTGGAAGAAAAGGGCTACGGCATCGGCTTCTTCGGCCATACCCACCAGCAGACGTTTTTCACTCGCCGCTCATCCGCGGGAGTGATCGCAAAGCGGGTGGACTACTCCAAGATCCTGCTGCCGGAAGGCGCGGTCTGCGCGGTATTGGTCGGCTCGGTCGGCCAGCCACGCGACCTGGACGAGCGGGCGGCATGGGTGACCTGGGACTCGGACACCCGCATCGTCGAGTTCCGCCGGACACCCTATCCCGCGCTGGAGACCGCCCGCCAGATCCTGGAGGCCCGCCTGCCGGAAATTTCCGCCGTACGCCTGCTGGATGAGTCCACCGCCAAGCGGATGCTGAAGCACTGAGGCAGTAAGGAGGAGGGACACTCCTGTCCCTCGACGGCATTGGCGAATGCGTGGGAACCCACCATCATCCGTCGTGATGGAGAATGAGGGACGCGGATCAGAAAGTGCCTCTGCTGATGGTTTCCGTTGCCGCCGGGGCACAAGAATGGGAACGAAGCGGACATAGCGGCTCTGCCGCAATGTCCACCCTCCCTACTCCTTCCGCTTCAGCAGCGGGAACAGCACCACGTCGCGGATGGTCGGCGCGCCGGTCAGCATCATCACCAGACGGTCGATGCCGATGCCGATGCCCCCGGCGGGTGGCATGCCATGCTCCAGTGTCTCGATGAAATCATAGTCGATCTTGTGCGTCTCCTCGCCGGACTGGACTTCCAGGCGCTCCCGCTGGACATCCGGATCATTGAGTTCAGAGTAGCCGGGGGAAATCTCCTGGCCGTTGATGATGAGCTCATAGACCTCCACGGTCTTGCCGCCCGGTGAGACCTTCGCCAGCGGCACCAGCTCGCTGGCGACATGGGTGACGAAGCAAGGGTCGAAGGTCTTTTCCTCCACCAGCTTCTCGAAGACCTGCTGGACCACCTCATGATCCTCCATCTCCGGGGAGATCTGCACGCCCAGCTCTTCGCAACGCTGGCGGCGGCCTTCCGGCGTGATGGTGAAGAAGTCCGCACCGGCGGCTCCGGCGATGAGATCATCATACCGCGCGCGCTTCCAAGGACGGCTGAGGTCGATGGTGCGGGTCACGTTGCCCTCCTCATCCTTGTGCTCGATCTTCAGGCCGCCGCAGAACTTTTCCGCGAGATGGCAGGTCATTTCCTCGACGAGATCCGCCATTTCGGTGAAGTCGGAGAAGGCCCAGTAAGCCTCCAGCATGGTGAACTCCGGGTTGTGGCGGCGGGAGATGCCCTCGTTGCGGAAGTTCCGGTTGAGTTCGAAAATCCTGGTGAACCCCCCGACCAGCAGACGCTTGAGGAACAGCTCCGGCGCGATGCGCATGGTCAGCGGCATGCCGAGCGCGTTGTGGAACGTCTCGAACGGGCGGGCGGCTGCGCCACCGGCCACGTCCTGCAACATCGGCGTCTCCACCTCCAGGAAACCACGGTCCTGGAAGAAGCGGCGGATCTCCGCCAGCATGAGCGACCGGGTCACGAACAGCTTCGCGCTCTCCTCATTCCCCATCAGGTCGAGGTGGCGTTTGCGGTACTTGATCTCGCGGTCGGCGACGCCGTGCCACTTGTCCGGCATGGGGCGCAGCGCCTTGGAAAGCACGGTGAAGTCGGCCACCTTGATGGTCGGCTCCCCGGTCCGGGTGATGAAAGTCTCTCCCTCGATGCCGATCCAGTCACCCCGGTCCAGGCACTTCCAGGCGGCGGCCTTTTCCTCGCTCAGACCCTTGATGCCGAGGTAGCCTTGGATCGAGCCGTGCACATCCGCGATCTGGAAGAAGACGGATTTCCCCATGTCCCGGATGGCGGTGAGGCGACCGGCCACCTTGACCTGAACCCCTTCGGTGAATTCAGCCCGCAGGGCCTCCGGAGTCGTGGTGGTCTCAAAGCGCGCACCGTACGGATCCACACCCAGCTCGCGCAGTTTCGCCAGTTTCTCACGGCGGACGGCGATCAGTTCGGCTTCGGTGGATTGGGGCTGCTGCGGGGCGGCTTCGCTCATGACGGGACGGGGCTTAGGCGGAATTCCAACAGGACGCAAGGGGTTTGCTGGACGGGCGGTCATGACGGATCGCTTGGGAGTCCCCCTTCTCGCCGCGCGAGGACAGCCCGGCGAGCCCCCTTGCCATAAAAAATTATCAGATGTCCGAAACCCATCCCGTCCGGGATCAAGGCCTTCATTTCGTCCGAAATCCAAGGCGCGGGAAGGGTTCTGCAACGTCGAGCATTCCTCTGACCTCTAGGAGTCCGGGGAACCTCTTTAGGAAAAACTCAATTTCAGCATCCAGCCATCCATTCATACATCCTTATTTTATGGATGGATTGAAATCAAGGTATTGCCTTATAATATATTATTGCTCAATGAGTTATAACGTGATCACGTAGGTCCGAATGGCCGCTGGAGCGATAGGAACCCTTGCATCGATTGACGCGGCGCGGCCGGTCTTTCTGATCGTGATGGGCATCTCGCTGGTGGTCTTCGTGCTCCGGCTGGCAGGAACCGCCCGGGAATGGTCCACACGGCTGATGATCACCGGCAGCCTGATGCTCGGTGCCGGCTATGCCGTGGTTCTCCCCGCCTATGAGGCCGGATTGATCGAGTCGATCCACAACCCGCACACCGTCAATATGGAAGTCGCACTCGCCTGGCACACGGTGCGGCTGGTGCTGATGAACACCGGCTGGTTGGTATTCGGCATCGGCGTGGCCATGCACGCGAAGATTCTCCCCCAGCCCGTCCCGCGGAAGGCTGCAGCCACCGTATCACCCGATTCCCCCACGGTATCCGTCCATGAGCCTGTTGTTTGAGACCATCGTCAAAGGCAGCTTTCTCATGGACTGTCTCGGAGTGATCGGCCTCGGCCTGATCAGCCTTTCCGCGGTCCGGTTGGCCCAACAGCGGAAATCCTGGGGAGGCTCCACCATGGCAGCCGGTGCCATCGCCCTCCTGGCAGCCCGTCTCATCGTGCTGTTCCGCACCCATCTGCTGGCCGCCGGGATGCTGGATCTTTCCGGAGACTCCCTGGCTCAACTGGCCTTTGTCCTGCCGACGTTCCTCCTGACCATCGGCCTCGCAGGTGTGGTCTGGGGCATCTGGGCGCACGAACGCTGGCTGCGGGAAATGTCGCGGCGCTGATCCCCATCCGGATCGAAAAATTCGCATCGCACCACCTTCCCACCGGTGGTAGGAATCCTGCGGATGTTCGAGGTCAGACAGAAACCCGATATGGTCGAGCGCGCCTTGCTGGTGCGCCTTTATTTCGACCCGCGCGAAGAGGCGGAATCGGAATCCCTGCTCGAGGAGCTGGGGGAACTGGTGCGTACGCTGGGCATCGAGGTCGTGGAGTCGGTCCTCGCGCGCAGCCGGGAGATGCACAAGAAATTCCTCTGCGGGACCGGCAAGGCGGATGAGATCGTGGCACTGGCGAAGGCCCATGAGTGCGATGTCATCGTCTTCGACAACGCGCTCTACCCCTCCCAGCAGCGGGAGTGGGAAAAATTGGCAGACCTTTGCGTGATCGACCGTGAGGAGGTCATCCTGGATATTTTCGCGAAGCGGGCGCAGACAAAGGAAGCCCGCCTGCAGGTGGAGTTGGCGCGGATGCAGTACGCGCTGCCACGGCTGGCCCGGATGTGGGGGCACCTCGACCGCGAGGGCGCGGGTTCCGGCGGTGCCGCCGGTGGCGGAGCCTCCCGGGGCATGGGTGAGAAGCAGATCGAGATCGACCGCCGCCTGGCCCACCTCACCATCGACCGCGCGAAGCGGGAACTGGAAGCCGTGCGCAAGCAGCGGAAAACCCAGCGCAAGGAACGCGAGCGCCTGGAGACTCCGCATGCCGCCATCGTCGGCTACACGAACGCCGGCAAATCGACCCTGCTCAACCAACTGAGCGGCGCCGAAGTGCTGGCGAAGGACATGCTTTTCGCGACTCTGGACACCACCACCCGGCGCATCGAGCTGCCGGACGGCCAGCCGTTGCTGCTCACCGATACGGTCGGCTTCGTCCGCAACCTTCCCCACCGGCTGGTGGAGGCGTTCAAGGCCACGCTGGAGGAGGCCGTGCTGGCGGATTTCCTGATCCATGTGCTGGACGCCACCGCACCGGAGATCCACCGCTTCCACGACACCACGCTGGAAGTGCTCAAGGAACTGGGCGCGGAGGAAAAGCGCGTGGTCACGGTCCTGAACAAGATCGACGCCGTCACCGACCCGGAAGCGCTGGCCGAACTCCGCCTGAAGTTCCCGGATGCCCTCCATGTTTCCGCCCGCAACGGCCTGGGCATGGATGAGATCCTGAAAGCCTGCTCCCGTGAACTTGCTGACCGCGTGCGCCGCCAGCACTACCGCATCCCCCAGCACCGGGCGGATCTGGTGAGCCTGCTGCACCGGGATGCCAAGGTGCTCTCCACCGACTATGAGGGGGATGACATCCTGGTCAGCGCCGTGGTCCCCGCCGCCATCTCCGGCCGCCTCGAATCTTTCTCCACCGCCCCCGTCTAACCACCGAATCCCTCCATGTTGAGACTCACCCTGCTCGCCGTCATCTCCGGCTTCACCGCACTCGCCACCGCCCAACCGGTGCCGGAGCCGAATCCGGTGCTAAAGGCGCTGCCCGCCGAGGGCGACCCTAACGCGCCATCCAAGGCCGCTCCGGCCACCGCTGCACTGGATGGCCCGCTGCCCTCCGCCGAAGGGAAACCGACCGGCGACGATGCGGTGCGGCTCCAGATTTTCCTTGATCAGAACCATTTCGGCCCGGGCATCGTCGATGGCAAGCCGGGCCGCTTCACGGAGCTGGCGGTGCTCGCGTGGAATGAAGTCAACGGCCACCCGTCGGACGACTGGCACGCGGTGATGGAGGCCGCCCGCAAGGCTGTCCCCAATCCCTTCGCCACGGCCGTGGTGCCGGACTCCGTAAAGGACTGGGTGGATCCCACGCTGCCCACCTCCCGCAGCGAACAAGCGAAGCGGAAGCGCATGTCCTACCGCAGCATCGCTGAGTTCATGTCAGAGCGCTACCACTGTGATGTCCCCTACCTCGTCGCGCTCAATCCCGGAAAAAAAATCTATTCCCTCAAGGCCCGCGACAGCATCGTGGTGCCGAACGTGACTCCCTTCCATGCGGAGGCCCTCGTCGAAACGAAATTCGAGGCGGACCCCAACCTGAGCGCGCGCCACGTGGTGGTGGATACCAAGATCAACCAGGTGCGGATCTTCGAGGCAACCCCGGTCGCCCTGATCGTCGCGGATCCCGACAATCCGAACGCCGCACCCGTCCCCAAACGTGGCAACAAGGGCTTGGTCGCCTCCTTCCCGATCACCCCGGGACAGCCGAAGTTCATCCGCTTCGGCACATGGGAACTGAAAAACATGGTGGTCCTCCCGTGGTGGCGGTACGACGAATCCCTGCTCAAAACCGGGAAGCGCAGCTCCAACGCGCTCATGATCCCCGCCGGCCCCAACAGCCCGGTGGGCGTCATCTGGTGCGGCACCAGCCGCTCCGGCATTGGCATGCACGGGACGTCCGACCCGGAGACCATCGGCCGCGCACGCAGCGCGGGCTGCATCCGTCTGGCGAACTGGGACGCCATCCGCCTGCCGAACATCATCCGCCCCGGCAGCACGGTGGAGATCCGCTGAAATGAAACCTTCACCACTCCGTGGTGAAACATTCGGGCCGGTGGATGCGTTCATTTCCCGCACCCGGAAATGACCCACAAAGCCCGCCTCACCCTCTGCGCCGCATTCCTCGCCTATCTGGCGGGGGATTTCTTCCTCTTCAACGGCCCGTTGAACCGGGCGGTTGGCCAAGCCTTCAGCCCTGACACCCCGCAGGCGCTCGAGAAAGCCCGTAAGGAAGGCGTGGTCGCCCGGGCGGGGAACCGACCAATCTCCCGCAGCCAGCTCGACCGGGCGGTGTTCGAGCGACTGGCCCTCGAAGGGAAAACCCTCGACGGCCTTTCGCCTGAGGAACAGACCGCGGCAAAGAAGGCCGCCCTGGAAGAGTTGATCGAATCCGAACTCCTGCTGGCGGAAATGAACGCCGCCGGAAAGCCCGCGGAAGTACCTGCCGCGGAAATCGACGAGCGGCTGGGCCGGCTGACCGCCCGCTTCGGCGGGGACAAGGGAGCGCTCGATGCGACGATGAAGGCCCAAGGAATTGCTTCCGAAAAAGATCTCCGGGATCGCATCGCATCCCAGATACGGATCGAGAAATACGTGGCCGCAAAGGTCACCCCCGCTCCGCCGACCGAGGAGGAGGCGAAGAAATGGTTCACGGCCCATGAGAAGGATCTGGCCCTGCCGGAGCGGGTGGAGGCCCGCCACATTTTCATCCCCACCGTCCAGACCGAGCCGGAGGAAGCGAAGAAGAAGCTCGAAGAGGCGCTCGCGCAACTGAATGCGAAGCAGAAGAACTTCCCCAACCTGGCGAAGGAATTCAGCCAGGACCCGTCCACCAAGGACGAGGGCGGCTATCTGGGCTGGATGAGCCGTGCGCGGCTCTCCCCGGATCTGGCGGAACCCCTGTTCTCACTGCCCGTGGGGCAGCCCACCCTCGTGCGTTCCCGGCTGGGATGGCACCTGGTGGAAATCATGACCCGGAAGGGAGCCGAGCCGCGGTCCTTTGATGATGCGAAGGCCGAGATCCTTTCCGCCCTGGAAACGGTGAAACGCCACGACGCGGTGAAGGCCCACCGGGAGAAACTGCGGGCTTCCGCCACCGTCCCGATCCGGATCCTGGAGCCAGAGGAAAACTCCAGCCCGGCGACGGCAGAGGCCGTGAAATAGCTTGATATTGCCGGGGGACCGGATTGTCTGGTGACACTGTGGTGTTCCGCGCGGGAGCACGGCTCATCCCACGGCGTTACCCGGACTCCCGTCCCAAAAAAATGAAACCCAAATCCCTTTTCCTCCTGTCCCGCAGGACGGCCATCCTCGGCTATGCCACGGCCGGAATTTTCCTGAACGCGGGTGCTTCCGCGCAGACCTGGAGCCCCACCGCAGGAGGCGACTACAACACGGCCACAAACTGGGTGGGTGGTGTCGTGCCGAACGCACAGGGCGCGACGGCCATCATCAACACCAACATCACCGCCGCCAGCACCATCACCTTTACCGGCGGCAACCGCACGGTGGGTATCCTGCAGATCGGCGATACGAACAATTCCAACGGCTTCACCTTCGGCACCACCGCGGGGTCCACCCTGATCCTGGACAATGGCGCATCGACCGCTGAGATCCAGTCGCTGTCGGGCAGCACCGCCCAGACGATCGCGGCTCCGTTGAGGCTGGACAGCGCTTCGGTGAAGATCAGCAACCTCGCCGCAATAACGACCGGGACCGCCCGGACCCTGACCCTTTCCGGCGCGATTACGGCAGGCAACGCCGGGACCAAAACCCTGGAACTCTTCACCGACATCGCCTCATCGGGCATCAACCTCAGCGGAGTGGTCAGCAACGGCCCGGGCGTCATCGCCCTCAACAAGACCGGCAGCGGCACGCTCACCCTGTCCGGTAATAATTCCTCCATGGGCGGAGGAGTCACCCTGAACGCCGGCACCCTGAACATCAACAATGCCAACGCCCTCGGCAGTGGCACGTTCACCATCAACGGGGGGAACATCGGCAATACCTCGGGGACCGCATCACTCACGATCAACAACGCCATCAACTGGGCGGGTGACTTCGGCTACACGGGGAACCAGACCCTCGTCCTGTCCGGAGCACTGGCGATGACCGGGGACCGTTCCATCGCCCTGAATGGTCCCGGCACCGCGGCCGTCGGCACGCTCACCCTCAATGGCGCCATCACTGACGGGGCGGACACCTTCTCGCTCACCACCACCAGCAGCGGCCCCGGCATCGGCACGGTCCTCCGCGTCGCGGGAACCAATACGTATGGCGGAACAACCACCATCAACGGCGGACTGGTCCGGTTCATCAATGCCGCGTCGCTGCCCTCCAATGGTGCGAACAGCCTTGTCATCGGCGACAACGGCGCGGTTTCCGTCGCCGGGGCGTTCACCACCGCCCTTGCCCCCATCCTGGCGGACGAACGGCTTTCCGGCGCATCCACCGGCGCCCTCGCCCTACAGGTGGACTCGGATGTGAATTTCGACGCGTCGGCAAAGTTCCAGACGCTTTCGCTGGGGGCGGACGTCGGCAGTTCACCCGTGACCTACACCGGCACCATCACTCCGGGATCATCCGGCTACTTCATCGGCGGCGGTGGCGGGACCATCACCTTTGGAAATGACAACGCCTTTTCCGGCGGCAACACCGTCACCGTCGGGAACGGGGGCGGCGGCAAGGTCATCCTCAATTCCGCGAACGACTACTCCGGTGCCACCACCGTCAAGGGCGGGACCACCCTCATTGTCCAGCATTCCGGCGCCCTCGGTTCCGACGCGGCGGGCATAACGGTCGAACGCGGCGGCGGCGTGGAACTCCGTGGAGGCATCACCATCGCCGGCGAATCCCTGTCCTTCCTGGGCACGGGGTCAACGGCCACGGTCAACAGCGTCATCGCAGGACTTTCCAGCACCTCGGGAGACAACGAATGGACCGGTGCCGTCAGCATCAACACGACTTCCGACAACGCACGGATCAACGTCAACTCGGGCGGTTCCATCAAAGTCAGCGGCAACATCACGACCACCGGTGCCAACGCCGTCGTTCTGACGGGCGGTGGCAACGGAACGGTGAGCGGCAACATCACCGGCACTTCCGCCCTCATCCAGAACGGAGGCAGCACGTGGGTGCTCTCCGGCACCAATACCTACGCGGGCTCCACCCGCATCGACAACGGGACCGTCTCCGTTGCCTCCATTTCCCAACAGCTTGGGAGCACCACCACCAGCTCGATCAGCCTGGGCGAGGGCGGGGGCACCGGCCGCCTCCTCTACACCGGAGCATCAAATGAGACGACCTCCCGCGGCATCGTCCTGCGCTCGGATACGACCGGGGGCGGGATCATCGAGCAGTCCGGCTCCGGCCATCTCAGGATCAACGGTGGCGTCACCGGCAACTCCACAACCGGTGCGAAAACCCTCACGCTCCAGGGCAGCACCTCCGGCACGGGGGAGCTGGCCGGAACCATCGCGGATACAGCAGGCACAGGTGTGACCCACATCGCCAAGGCGGGAACCGGAACGTGGACGATCTCCGGCGCGGCGAAGACCTACGAAGGTTCCACCACGGTGACCGGCGGGGTGCTCAACGTCACCACCGGGCTGACCAACTCTTCTTCCATTTCCGCAACGGGTGGCACGTTTGTCATCGGAGCCGACAATGTCGTGAAGAATGACGCCTCCGTGACCCTGGGTGCGGAAGGCGTCCTCCGGATCGCCGGCTTCACCGACTCCATGGGCGTACTTTCGGTCAGCGGCGCAGGCATCCTGGATCTGCTCGGCGACAACAACAACCTGACCTTCACGAGCGGGACGATCTCGCTGGGCGGCGCCCTGAACATCCTCAACTGGAACGGCAACACCGCAGGCGGAGGCAGTGAGAAACTGGTCTTCACCGGCGGCCTCTCCGGCTCGCTTTCCGACGTAACCTTCACCAATCCGGATGGCCTGGCCGCAGGCCTCTACAGCGCGAAGTTCGTCGGCACGGAGCTGGTTCCCGATGCGCTCATTCCGGAACCATCCGCGTCGCTGCTGCTCCTGTCCGGCATGGCCGGGTTGCTGGTGCGCCGCCGTCGCTGATCCGGGCCGGGTGCGGCTCACCGGGCGGACGGCCCCGCTTTGAAAGAATACCGCCCCTCCTCCACGCCCGTCTCGGGCGGGAGGCCGGTCCTTTCAAAGAGGTCATGGCCCTCCCTCAGGTTGTCCCAGAACGGCTTGTTGGGATCTTCCGCCGCCCGCACCATGCGTTCCTCCGTCATGCGGAACGGAAAGACATGGACGCGGAAAAACGGCTGCCCGTTGCGGAGCGCGGCATCCACCATGGTGTAGATCTCCTCGATCTTTTCGTCCGTCATCGCCAGGCAGCCGATGGAGATGTTGCTGCCATGGATCATGATATGGCTTCCCGTCCGCTGGTGGAACCTGTCGTAGGCGTTGGGGTAGCCGATGTTGAACGAAAGGTGGTACATGCTGTCCGGGTTCAGCGACCTCAGACCGGTGTAATAAAAACCTTCCGGCACCTGGCCATCGCCCTCCGCCAGCTTCGGCCCCGGCGAGCCTGACGTGCCGGCGACGTGGTAACTGCGGAAAAGCTCATATTTCTCCGCCCCTTTCCGTTTCACGAACACCTCGAGCACTCGTTCCTCCTTGAAGGCCCGGAGGAACACCGGCTCTCCGAGGCGCATGTCCTTCTCCCACAGGTCCCTTTCAAGCACGGGCCGCACCCGGGCGGCCGCCGCGGCGGCGCGGGGGTGTGCGGAAAGGCGGACCTCCGCAGGCACGAAGTCAGGGCGTGGCCGCGGCTTGTCCTCGCACTGCGCGAAGCAGGGGATGAGAAGGACGGGGAGAAGCCACGGCGTTTTCAAAGTTCACCAGCGTTCCTGGATCCACTGCACGGGATAGCTTCCCTCGGGCGAACTGTCCTGGCCGGTCAGCTGCGATCCCTTCGACATGACCACGATCATGTGGTTGGCGGCACCCGCGATGGAGGTGATGGCGAAGCCCTTCTCCGTGTTCTCCGCGATCCACTCGGCAGGCCACGGGCCGGGCTCCGAGTACGCCTGCTCCTGGATTCCCGAGTTCTTCGTGAGGACGAAGAACCAGCCGTCGTCCGGGTGCTGGGGATCATCATCCCCGCCCACGGAGGTGATGCGGTAGCCCTCATCCCAGCGTTCCTTGATCCACTGCTTGCGGCTGTCGTTGAGCGGGGATGGCAGCGTGTAGCGTTGCTGGCCGAGGTTCGTCTCCGTGCTCATCACGACGACCCAGTCGTTCTTCCAGCCGGCGACGCCGGTGATGCGGTAGCCTTCCTCCATGGCCGTGGAGATCTTCGCCTGGTCGAGGTTGAAGCCGAAGACGGACTGGATGCCGGGAACCCCGCTGCTCATCACGACGTTCCACGCCCCCTGCTCACCCGCGACGGAGGTGATGCGCAGGCCTTCCTTCCAGCCCTTGTCCACCTCCTCGGTGGGCCACGGCCCTACACCGAGCTGGCGTTGGTTGTTGTACGGAGTGCCGCGGGACATGACCGCCCTCCAGTTCTTGCCAAAGCCCGCCACGGAGGTGATCCGGCGCGGTGCGCCCTTTTCCGGAGATTTGCCGGATTTTTCACTGGCAAGGAAAGGAACATTGAGCTGCGGACCGTCCCGGCCCTCCACCTTCGCGCGGCGGGTTTCCTCCACCAGCATGGCGAGGTTGTCCTGGCTCCAGGACGACGCCATCTGGCGGGCGGCCGCCGGGTTCAGGATGCCGGAAGTGGAGACAAGCGTGGAGAGCGCCTCGGACTTCGTGACGGACGCCTCGAGCAGGCGGCGCACATCCGTGGCGGAGAGATTCGGGAAATCCGCGCGGATCCCGGCGGCGGTTCCAGCCACCACGGGGGACGCCATCGAGGTGCCGTCCATCGGGCACTCCAGACCGGCGAGCATGGTGGAAACCACCCGCTCACCGAGCGCGGCGATCTGGACGGAGCGCACACCGTGGTTCGTGAACGGGGATGGGGTTCCCTTTTCATTGACCGAGGCCACGGTCATCACGTGGGGGAAGAAGCGGGAGAGATACTGCGGGGATGGCAGCAACTCGTCATTGTTCTCCTTCGAGTTTCCGGCGGCCATGACGATGAGCACGTCCGGGTTTTCATGGAACGCCAGGGCGAAAGCGGCGGCATGGGCGATGGTCAGCTCCAGCGGCAGGTTCGCGATCAACAGCGCGTCCTGGGCATTGGCCGGCTTGTCGATGGTGTCCGGGTTCTGGCCGTGTTCCTTGTACGCGGCGGCAAGGGCGTTCGCGATGTTCTCATGGATGGTGCGCGGCCAGCCCCAGCTCATGTTCACCACCCCGGCTCCACAGGCGCGGAGGTAGTCGGATGAACGGCGGCCCTGGGCGATGGCCTGGCCGCGGTAACTGTCCAGTACCAGGGAGACGAACTCCGCGTAGCTGGGCGTTTTCTCCGCCAGCTTCACGATGGCCCCGAAGTCATCGAACACCCGGTTGGTGGTCGGCGCGGAGGAACCGATGGCCGCACCGATGATGCGGGCCTTCCGGTCGCTGTAGTTCGCAACGATGCCCGCGACGTGGGTGCCGTGGGAAGCGGAGTGGAGCATCGCCGCGTAGGCGAAGTCGTTGAGGTCGATGTTGACGTTCGCGAAGGTGTCGAAGCCGATCTGGCGGATGAGCGGGTTCTTGTAACTGCCGCGGAGGATGGCCCCGGTTTTCTGGTCACCGCCGGAGGAAGCCGCGTCGAAGTCCCTCAGCAGGCCGCCCAGGTAGTTGCGCGTGTCTTCGGAGGAGTCGATGGAAAGCTGGGGCGCGCGCAGCGGCTCATCATGGCGGAGATTCCAGCCATAGACATCGTCGATGAAGCCGTTCTTGTCGTCATCCACGCCGGGTTTCCCGTTCAGTTCCGCCTCGTTGACGGCGTAGAGCGGTTTGAGCTTCGGGTGGGAGGGATCGACCCACAAGTCGTTCACCAGCGTGAGGTTCGGGTGCTTCGCCTTCCCACCGGGGCGGCCGTATTCCTGGCAGAAGGCATGACAGCGGAGGATGAGCGCCAGCGGCGCGAAGGCCTCCCCCTTGATGTCCAGATAGTCGCGGGCGATCTTGCCCTGGTTGTCCTTCAGCCGTGCGTCCGCCTTGCCCCAGAGGAGCCGCCGGACGGACTCGAAATCACCCGACTGGGCGGCCAGCATCAGCGGGGTGCGTCCTTGCGCGTCCCGGATGTCCGGCCCTGCCTCCGACAGCGCGAGGACGATGCGCGGGGCGTCCCCTTTCGCCGCAGCGTCCAACAGTGAATCTTCAGCCTCTCCGGCCACCACCAGCATGGGCAGGAAGGCCAACGCGGAACCCAGCAACAAATTCGGCAATCTCATCATCATCTTTGGGAAAGAACGCCTCCGACCTAACGAATATTAGAAAGCATGGCAATCATTGCCGGATTTTACGTGGATTTCATGGCATCCAGCCTCCTGACGAACGCCACGCCAATCGTGCGAACCCTCAGAAGGTTGCCCGGATTTCCGTGCCGATCATCCGCGGAGCACCCGGGCTGGCGGCGGGCTGGCCGAAGAAGACATAACTGTGGGTGAAGTATTCTTCATCCGTCAGATTCCTGCCGAAAACGTAGATGCCGAAGTTCCCTTTCTCGAACCCGAGGCGCGCATCGAGCAGCGAATAGGAACCCTGCGTCACATTATTGGCATCATCAAATGAAGTCCTCCCGACCAGACGCCAGTTGATGGCCGCCATGCCTCCCCATGCCGCCCGGTAGCTGGCACCGGCGTTCACGGTGCAGACCGGGATCTTGGCGACGCGCTTGCCGGAAAAATCCCCGATGAAGGAATCATAGTCATCATAGCGGGCGTGTGTGTATCCGGCTCCGGCGAAGAGTTCGAGCCCGGCGGCGGGACGGATCCGCAGTTCCGCTTCCAGGCCCCAGGCATGGGCATCCTCCGCATTGAAGATCGTCTGCCCGGCCGGGTGGAACTGGAAGGCCTGGTAGTCCCGGTAGTCCGTGTAGTAGGCGGCGGCATGGAGCTCCACCGTTCCATCCCGGAAAGAACTGTCATGCCCCAGCTCATAGTGGACGGAGTGCTGGGCATCATATTCGTTGGACGAACCCGCCGCGATGGCGAGGCCACCGGGCTGCATGGCGGTGCTGAAACGGAGGTAGGAACGCTGCGTCTCCGTCCATTTCCACGCCACCGCGGCCATCGGCAGGGCGGCGGTGTAGTCCTCGCGGCCATCCGTGGTGAAGGCGACGGCACCGAGGCCCGCAGCGGCCGCCGACGGATCGAACGAAGACCGGGTATGGTCGCGTGAAAGCTGGAGCCGCAGTCCGCCGCTCAGTTCCAGATGGTCCCCGATGGAACGGGTGATCTCACCATAGGCGGCCCATTCCTGGTGGTCGTATTGCAATTCATTGAGCCCCTCCCACGGACCGAGACCGCGGATGAAATGCTCCAGGTAGGAGTTCCGGTTGGAGAAAAACAGGCCGGCCCGCCAGCGCAAGCGCGCGGAGGGGTCCGTCGATTCGGCACGGATTTCCTGCGTCCACGCGGATACATTCTGATCCCGGTCCCGGAACAGGGTGCCCGGATTGAAAATTTCGAACAACAGGGCGGCATCCTCATCTTCGGAATGCGAATCCCGGTGGGAGGTGATGGATTTGATCTGCCAGTCGTCTTCCCTCCACACGGCCCGCAGTGCCTGGAATGCCCCCCAGCCGGTGGCGGAGGCATCCGGATCCGCGCTCACGTCGCGGGGAACGGAGCTGCCGAATGGCATGAACACCGGAGGATCGTCATCATGGCGTTGCAGCCCGGCGGTGAGGGTGAACTCGAGCTGGTCGGTGGCCTGCCAGATGAGCTTCGCCAGCAGCGCCGCGCTTTCGGACTTTCCGTAGGGGTCTCCGGTCAGGCGGTCCCTGAACCATCCCTCGCTCTCGGAGTAGAGGAAATCGACCCCGAAAAGCAGGCCCGGACGCACCTGCCCGCTGGTGTGCAGGGTGCCGCGGTGGAAGGCGTGGCTGCCATAGGTGTAGGAGGCCTCCCCCTCCAGCCCGGCCTCCGGGCGGCGGGTGGTCACATCGAAAACACCGGCAGGTCCCGGTGCTCCGAAAAGTGTGCCGTGCGGCCCCTTGTGGATCGTGATGCCAGACGCCGCGAACATACCGAACTCCCGTCCGTAGGCGTCCTGGAAAGGAACGTCATCAATGTAGTATGCGGCGCTGGTCCGGCCTCCGTCCAGCTCATGGAAGGTGAGTTCCTGGGTGCCGCGGATGCCGAAGCTGGGGGCGCGGCTCACTTCCGACTGGCTTACCGACACATTCGGAGCCAGCCGGGAGACATCGGACAGATCCTTCAGGTCCAGGTCTTTCATGATCCCCTCCGGAACCACCTGGGCCGTTGACGGGGAAATGGGCGCGGGAACCGCGGATGCATCCCCGCGCGTGCCTGTGACCTCCAGTGTGGCGAGTTCCTGCGGCTTGCCTCCCTGCTCCTCCGCCGCCGGCAGCCCCCCTGGAAAAAAAAGCCCCGCCGCCAATGGAACCATCCCCCGTCCCGCCCACTTCGGTACTTTGCTCATCAAGACGGACCATACCTGCATTCCGCAACCGGTTTCTAGCTCAACTTGCGGAAAGGCTGAATTTCACCCCCTATTTTGGGGGGTAGCCGGAAACCCTCCGCCATGGCATGTTGGAATTCTAGGAGGCCTGCTCACCGGATCAACAGCTCATCGTCCCCGGATGTGGAGTCCGGGGGCTGACCGGCGGGCAGGCCTGCGTTTTCTTTCCAGCTTGGGAAATCAAGACTTGGGAAAGTTCCGGACGGGCGGGTGCGTAGTGCCATGAGCACGTTCATCATGGAAAACACCACCCCTTCCTCCCCCAGCGCGGTTCCGGCCTTCATCGTCACTGCGGTCGTGGCCTTGGCCATCACGGGCACCGCGATCTGGCAGGTGAGCGGCGGCAGCGCGGGGCGGATCCCCCGGTTCGGCAGCCAGAGCGCGGATTCCCCGCTGGTAATGCCGGAAAAAGGAGCGCCGGACCTGAATTTCCGCCCTCTTTCCCCATGGCAGTCCATGAGCGTCCCGGCGGCCATCCGTCTGGACCCTCCCGCTGGCACCGAAAACGGAGCCTTCACCCACAACGCCCAGCCCTTCTGGGCGAAAAACGAGAAACGTGGAGCCAACCATACGGGGGATGACCTCTACGGCATCGGTGGCAACAACACCAACCTGGGGGATCCGGTCTTCGCCATCGGCGACGGGCTGGTGGTTTTCGCGGGAGCCTCCACGCCCGCCTGGGGGAACGTCGTGATCATCGCCCACAAGGACGCGGAAGGAAAACCCCTGCAGTCGGTGTATGGCCATCTGGACAAAGTCGAGGTCAAGAAGGACGCCTTGGTCGCCCGTGGGACGAAGATCGGCACCATCGGCACGGCGGACGGCCAATACCCCGCGCATCTGCACCTGGAGCTGCGCGCCGGAGACGTCGTGGACGCCGGTGGCGGCTATGCGAAACAGCAGGGTGACCTCCTGAACCCGGCTGAAACCATCGGCAAACGCCGCAAGGCGCTGCTGGAAGCCATTTCCCCCTCCCCGCTGGCGAAAGCCTTGGCTCCCTAGGCGGGAACAACTTGCTTTCAATCCTGCTTGGACGTTCCGGCGGTCTGCCCCATCCTCGGGCCGCCCGATGTCCGATTCCTTCGTCCACCTCCACCTGCACACCGAATACTCCCTGCTCGACGGCATGATCCGCACCAAGGATCTGGTCAAGCGGGCGGCGGAGCTGGGGATGCCGGCGGTGGCGATGACGGACCACGGCAACCTTTACGGCGCGATCGAGTTCTACCAGGCTTGCAAGAAAGGCGGCGTGAAGCCGATCTTCGGCTGCGAGATCTACCTCGCCCCGCAGTCGATGGAGGACAAGAAGGAGCTGGTCGGCCGGAAGCGGGCAACCCACATGACCCTCCTCGCTGAGACGGATGAGGGCTGGAACAACCTGAGCAAGCTGACCTCCATCGGCCACCTGGAGGGACTTTACTACGGAAAGCCGCGGGTGGACCGGAGCGTCCTGCGGAAACACGCGGCGGGCATCATCTGCCTGACGGGCTGTATCTCCGGACCGGTGAACGAATGGCTGCGCGCCGGGGACATGGACAAGGCCCGCGAGACGATGGCGGAGCTGGTCGATATCTACGGCCGGAACAACGTCTATGTGGAGATCCACAACCACGGACTGGAGCAGCAGGAACTGGTCCGGCCCGGCCTGCTCGCGCTGGCAAAGGAGTTCGGCCTGAAGCCAGTGGCGGCGAACGACGTCCACTTCCTCAACCGTGACGACCATGAGGCCCATGACGTGATGATCTGCATCGGCACCGGCAACCTCCTCATCGACGAGAACCGGATGCGCTACACTCCGGAGGTCTATTTCAAGACGGCGGAGCAGATGCGGGAACTTTTCGCGGACGTTCCCGGTGCGTGCGATGCGACGCTGGAAATCGCGGAACGGTGCAACGTCAGCATCAAACTGGACTCCACCTCGTCCGAAAAATACCCGCAGTTCGGCACGCCGGACGGCAGCCCGCGGGAAGAGTATCTGATGAAGATCTGCCAGGACGGCCTGGTGCGCCGCTATGGCGTGGAGCGCGCCGGCGAGGCGGAGGTGCAGGAGCGGCTGAAGTATGAGGTGGACATCATCAACAAGCTGGGCTTCGCCTCCTACTTCCTCATCACCGCGGACTTCATCCAGTGGGCGCGGGACCACAACATCCCCGTCGGCCCCGGGCGGGGATCCGCCGCCGGATCGCTCGCGTCCTATGCGATGGGCATCACCGACATCTGCCCGCTGCGTTTCGGCCTGCTGTTCGAGCGGTTCCTCAACCCGGAGCGGGTCAGCCCGCCCGACGTTGACATCGACTTCTGCCAGTCACGCCGCCCGGAGGTCATTGAATACGTCCGCCAGAAGTACGGTGAACGCAGTGTTTCCCACATCATCACCTACGGCACCCTGGGCGCGAAGAGTGTGCTGCGGGACGTGGCGCGGGTCATGGGTGTGTCCTACGGCGAGGCCGACCGCATCGCGAAGATGATCGAGGCGAAGCCGGGTGTCTCGCTGAAGGGCGAGTATGACTCGAAGCCGGACCTGAAAGAACTGGTCGCCAGTTCCACGACCTACCAGGAACTCTGGGAATACGCGCTGAAGCTGGAAGGCCTGACCCGTAACGTGGGCATCCACGCCGCAGGCGTCGTGATCGGCGACAGGCCGCTGGACGAGCACGTGCCGCTGACCCGCGGCAACGAAGGCGAAGTCGTGACCCAGTATGACATGGGCGCGATCACCGAGGTGGGCCTGCTGAAAATGGACTTCCTGGGTCTGAAGAACCTTACCGTCATCCAGGATGCGGTGGAGCACATCAGGAAGCACACGCCGGGCTTCGAGATCGAGAAAGTGCCGCTGGACGACCAGCCGACCTTCGACGTCCTGAACCGCGGCGAAACGATGGGCGTGTTCCAGCTTGAATCCGGCGGCATGGTGGAGACCTGCCGGAAGTACGACATTTCCAGTATCGACGACATCATCGACTTGATCGCCGTCTACCGTCCGGGCGCGATGCAGTTCATCGACCAGATGCTCGACGTCAAAAAGGGCCGGACGAAGCCGATGTACGAGCACCCGCTGCTGGAGAAGGTCTGCGGATCGACCAACGGCGTCATGATCTACCAGGAGCAGGTGCAGAACGCGGCGAAGCTGCTGGCGGGCTACACCCTCGGCGGCGCCGACCTTCTCCGCCGCGCGATGGGCAAGAAGGACCCGAAGAAGATGGCGGAGGAGCGCTCGAAGTTCGTGGAAGGCGCGGCGCGCACCAACGGCATCGAGGCGAAGCTCGCGAACCAGATCTTCGAGAAGATCGAGATGTTCGCGGGCTACGGCTTCAACAAGTCCCACTCCGCCTGCTACGGCCACATCTCTTACTGGACCGCCTACCTGAAGGCGAACCACCCGGTCGAGTTCCTGGCCGGCCTGCTTTCCAACGAAATCAACAACACGGACAAGATCGCCGTCTTCGTGGCCGAGTGCCACCGTATGAAGATCGAGATCCTGCCGCCGGACATCAACCAGTCGCAGCTCCGCTTCGCCCCGGAAAAGACCAAGGGCGGCACCGACGGCGTCCGCTACGGCCTGGCCGCGATCAAGAACTGCGGCGAGGGCGCGATGGCGCAGGCGATCGAGGAACGCGAGAAGAAGGGGCCATTCACCTCGCTGGAGGACTTCGCCTCGCGGCTGGACTCGAAGGTGATCAACAAGCGGATCCTCGAGAACCTCATCAAGGCCGGGGCACTCGACTGGACCGGCGAAACCCGCGCCGGGATGTTCAACCGCCTGGAGCAGGTGGTCGCCTCCGCCTCCTCCGCGCAGAAAGACCGTGCCTCCGGCCAGGTGTCCCTCTTTGATGCGATGGACATGGCCCCCTCCGCCCCGGCGGTGAAGTCACGCCGCAGCGAAAACGCCGTCGAGGAATGGCCGAAAGACGACCGCCTCGCCCACGAGAAGGAATTGCTCGGCTTCTATGTGACCGGCCACCCGCTCGACAAGTTCCGCAAGGTGATCGACTCGGAGAAGTACCGCCGCATCGGCCTGATCGACGATCTCGATCTTTCCAACGCCCGCGAGCGTTTCCCCTTCGCCGGCATGGTGCGCTCCCTGGAGTCGAAGGTCACGAAAACCGGCAAACCCTTCGGCGTGATGAAGCTGGAGGACTTCACCGGCATCGCCGAAGTCATGCTGTGGGGGGAAACCTTTGTCCCCGCCCGTGACGCCGGACTGGTGGACCCCGGAAAGATCATCCGCCTCAAATGCGCGGTGCAGGTGGACGACCGCACCGGCGGCCGCCGCCTGACCGGCTACGAGCTTTCCGAACTGAAGGCCCGCCGCACCGCCGCCTCCAATGGAAAGGGTCCCATCGAGCTGATGCTGTGGACGACCCGCCATGGCGAGCGGGATCTCATCGAGATCAAGGAAGCCCTCGCCGCCCATCCCGGCACCACCCCGGTCCATCTCCATTTCCAGAACAGCGCGGGCAAGCGCGTGACCGTGGAGGTCGGCGAATCCTTCACCGTGAAACGCGGCCTGGATTTGGAGGAAAAGCTCGACCGCTGGCTGGAGGATTGAGCGGGCAGAGAAACGTAGCGGAAGTCGTGAGACTTCCGGTGGTGGGGAAGTCCGCAGGAAACCGGAGCTTGCTACCTGAGAAAACATTCACCCCAGCGGACCGCATGGAATGGGAGCGAAGCTGACATAGCGGCTATGCCGCAATGCGGCCCCTGCCCGCTCACCGCGGCAACCTTTCTATCACGAAAAAGAGCGTTTCGTTGGGCTGCCCCTTGGCCTCCTTCACGTATTCCAACCGGTTGAAGCCCTGCATCGCGGCATTTGCCGGATCAAGTGGTGCCGAGGTCCTCATCAGGTCGTCAAAGCCACGGCTTCGTTGCCCTGGAGCGAGCTTCATCTTGAAATCTGAAACCCTCCACCGCGCCTCCGGCAGACCTCCCAGGATCATGACCGGCTCCAGATCCGTCCACTTCGCATCCTTGTGGTGTTGCTGGACATGCTTCCGGACCTGCTCTGGAGTTTGCTTCCGCCATAGCTCACCCTTTCCGGTATTCAGGTCCCCCTTGGGGACGGGAAGATAGTCCATGGCATCTTTGTCATCGGGCACCTCCAGAATGCCGCCCCGGATGCGGAAGTCCGGCATTTCCTGGACATGATGCGGCACCTCGATTCTCACGCCGAAATCCTTCACCACGTTCCCGGCGGCATCGATCGGCTCCGCCTTGAACATCGCCATGATGTGGACGCCCTCCGGCAGACCTTTCAGGGAGATCAGCATGTACTCCCCCGCTGACAACAACCGGGTCTGCTTCGCGGAAGCCGAGCGGACGGTCTTCCAGTCGAAATCTTTGGAAGGTGCCGGCCATTTGCCATCAAAGCTGGCAGTAAGTTCCATGGGCGACCGGCCCGGCTCGTAGTTCCACAGGCAATCGACGGACAAACTTACCTCCCTGCCCTTGATCACAGGGACCGA
The DNA here is from genome assembly GCA_019634595.1 of Akkermansiaceae bacterium. NCBI lineage: Bacteria > Pseudomonadati > Verrucomicrobiota > Verrucomicrobiia > Verrucomicrobiales > Akkermansiaceae > Akkermansiaceae bacterium. The sequence goes on along the minus strand of JAHCBC010000002.1, from coordinate 527,706 downwards.
CTCCAACGATAGTCCGACGAATGGCACCTTGCGCACATCGGGGATGTCTTTGTTGCCGGGTTCGGTATGCACGATATAGGTCGAGGTCGCCATTCCATCCTTCGCCATTACGGAGGGTGCGGTCATCAAGTGGGTGCCCGCTTTCTGAACCGCGCGGCGCATCATGAGCTGCCACTCAAGGTTGCTCAGGATGGATCCCGCCTCGGGGAATGGGTCATCGGACTGGAGGAAACTTGCGGTGATCCTGATCTGTGGGGAACGCGTCGGTTTGGGTTCTTTCGCAGGGTTTCCGACCCTCATCCAATATTCGGTATCCGGCTTTGCCGCCGCACCTGTGGAAACTTCTCCCCCGCCGGTCTTCACTCCCGCACAGGAAGCCAGCAGTCCACCGCCCGCGATGAACAACAGCGTCAGCACCGCCGAAGCAGCCGAACGCGCGGCGACGTGTTCCCCACGCACCAATGCGCGGAGACGTTTCGCCAGTCGCTTCGCCCCGCCGCTGGCCGCCATCGGCACACCGGCCGGGGCGGTCCATGCCTCTGTCAGATCCAGCAGGAATTCACCATAGCTCCGTCCCTCGTCCGGCATGGCGAGCGCACGTGCATCGCAAACCCGCTCGCGGTCCTCCGCCCACCGCCGGGCCAGCAGGTGGACCACAGGATTCCACCATGCCACGCACTTCGCCAAGGAAAGGAGCACCGCCAGCCACGGATCCCCGGCACGGATGTGCTCCGCCTCATGCCGCACCACCCAGCGCAGCTTCCCGTGGCATCCATCTCCCAACACCGATTCCGGCACGACCATCCGCATCCGGGAAAAGCCCACCGCGCACGGTCCGGTTCCGTTTCCTGAAATGAGAAATCCGCTCCGCGCTCCGGATGCGAATGGCACCAGCGAAGCCCATTCCCCATCCGTCGGCCCGCGCAATGAAGCCGTCCACCTGCGGAGCCGGGCCGTCCTCACCGCAACCACCACCAATCCGGCCAGACCACCGGCAATCCACACGCCCGCAATACCTTCTTTCCAATCGAACGATGTGCGCCGCGGGACAGGATCTTCCCGCATGGGATCCGCCACTACTGTATTTGCCGTAGAAGTCCCGTCGATCCGGATGACCCAACCGCTCCATGGGCGTTCCTCCGCCGGAGCGGCAGGCCCGGCTGCCGGGGAAGGAATTTCCTGAAACCAACCCAACGCCGAAACCCACGGCAGAACCACGATGGCAAGGGCGCCCGCTGCGGCGGCAAAAGCACGCCTGCCGGGATCACGCAGCAAGAGACACAACCCGCCGACGAACACCGACAACAGCGCGGTGTGCAGCAGGAAGTTCAGCCAATAGGCTGGAAGTTCAGAAAGCATGCTCATGGCTTTCCTCCCTTTCCATGTTCATCCAACAGCTTCCGCAGCTCGGCGATCTCCGTCTTTGAAATCCCGCCCTCCTCCACGAGGCAGCGCATCATCGACAAGGCGGAGCCACCGAACATCCGGCCCTTCAGATCCTTCAGCAGTCCGACACGGCCTTTCTTCTCCTTCACCACCGCGGAGTATTCCAGTGACTTCTCCCCTTCCGCCCGGCGGATCCATCCCTTCGCCTCCAGCCGGGAAAGCTGGGTCTGCAGCGTGTTGCGCGTGATCGGCTCCGGGCGGGAGGCATTCACCAGTTCCAGCAGGCGGGCCACCGTAGCGGGTTGGTGCTTCCAGACCAGATCCATCAGCGCCTGTTCCGCCGCCGACAACGCGGGAAGGAAATTTCCACTCATGGAATATGGAATGCCGACATTTGTCGTCATCGTCAATCCGAAAATGACGACACTTGTCGTCAGTTGATCATCCACACCATCCCGCCGCTCGACATTTTTCCCCGGACCGGAAACGATGGGGACATGATCCACCATCTCTCCTTTGCCGTGACGGATCTCAACCGTTCCGCCGGATTCTATGACGCCGTGCTCCGGACGCTCGGCTACCGGCGCGTGTGGGAGGACACGACCTTCATCGGCTACGGGCTGAACGACCGGGAGGATCTTTTCGCCCTCAAGCTCCGACCTGGGAATGCCAGCGTGCCGGGCGACGGATTCCACCTCGCCTTCAGCGCGCCATCACGGGAAGCGGTCCTGCGTTTCCATGAAGCCGCACTCGCCCACGACGGAACGGACAACGGCGGGGCCGGGCTCCATCCGGAATACGGGCCGGATTACTTCGCCGCCTTTGCCATCGACCCGGACGGCTACCGCATCGAGGCGGTGATCATTGGCGATCCCTCCCACTCCCCCGCATCATGAACCGCGCCCACGCCATCCTTCTCAATGGAACTTCCAGTTCCGGAAAAACCACCCTTGCCACCGCACTCCAGCGGGCGATGCCCGAGCCGACGCTTTATGTCTCGAATGACAAATTCATCTTCATGGCTCCAGACGAGGCGCTCAAGGATGACCTGATCCGCCCGAAACTGCTCATGCCGCTGCTTTCGGCTTTCCATCGGTCGCTGCCGCTCATCGCAGGCTGCGGCTTTCCGATGATCATTGATCATGTCATCGAACGCACGGACTGGATGGACGAAATCGCACAGGCATTACGCGGTTTCGATGTGTTTTTCGTGAAAGTCGGGTGTCCACTCGAAGAACTGGAACGTCGTGAGGCAGCACGTGGCGACCGCCAGCTTGGTTTCGCTAAGATGCAGCTCGGCTGGGTTCACCGCCATGGAGACTATGACAATGAGGTGAACACCTTCACCCACACCACGGAGCAGAACGTGGAACAGCTGAAACAGCTTTTTTACTCGGGAAAGAAGCCGCAGGCGCTTGAGCGAATCCGCAACCAGACAGATACGGCCCCTACATGAACATCTCGACGGAAAGCAACCTGACCGCATTGCTCCTCTCGGAAGCATTCAGCGGCGTCGCCGTTGTGCGTCACAATGGGGAAACGCTTGTGAAGTTCGCGGGTGGGCTGGCGGACCGGGACACCGGCAGACCCAACACCCTGGTCACACGTTTCGCCACGGCATCCGTCGGAAAAATGTTCACCGCAACCTGTCTCGCCAGGCTGGAGGACGCGGGACTCTGCCAACTGTCACAACCGTTGGCCGACGTCGTGCCTTCCCTTGCGGCACACTTCGATAAGCGGATGTCGCTCGCCTCCCTGCTTTCCCATCGCTCGGGCCTTGGCGACTACATCAATGATGATTCGGACCTGCCATTCGCCGGAATGGATGTGGCCCGCCTGGACCGCCCCGGAGCATTCCTGCCCTACGTCCTGAAAGCGCCGCAAGGAGCGCCGCGGGAGTTCTCCTACAGCTCGGCCGGATTCATCCTGCTGGGACTGGCCATCGAGGAACTGACCGGGATGTCCTATCCCGAGGCGATGGACCATTGGGTGCTCGAACCCGCCGGCCTGCGGTCCACGGGCTTTCCGCCGATGGATGACCCGCCAACGGATTTCGCCAACGGCTATCTGCCCGACGGGAGGACCAATGCGGGCCACCTTCCGCGGATCGGCGGACCGGATGGCGGGATCGTGACCACGGCCGCCGACCTACAGAGTTTCTTCGGTTGCCTGCGGAGCGGAGACTTTCTCAGCCAGTCCGCGCGCAGCTTCCTGTGGCAGGAGCAGGGCCGAATCAATGCGATCTCGGACTACGGACATGGCTTCTACCTCACCCCCATCTGCGGCGGGATGTGGCCGGGCCACACGGGCAGCGATCCGGGCGTGTCGGCACGGGTGGCATTCTCACCCCATTCGAACTCCTCCATCATCGTCCTCTGCAATCGCGATGAGGTGGCATTCGATGTCTTCCGCCTCGCGATGGAACATCTGAATGCGCTGGCGTCCTGAGCGGGAGGAAGGCGGGGACACCGGCTCGACATTTCCGCCACTTCCCGCCAATCCTATCACCATGCATCCGCCATCCATCGCGCCCGTGTCACCCGCCGCTCCGAAATCCGGCCTGGCCACGGCGAGCATGGTCTGCGGCATCCTTTCCCCGCTCACCTGTGCGGCCACCTTCCTGCCCGCGGTCATCCTCGGCCACATCGCCCTGTCGCAGATCGGCAAGGCGGGCGGCGCGCTGGGAGGCAGGGGGCAGGCGAAGGCCGGCCTGTGGCTGGGCTACGGCAGCTTCGTGCTGATCTTTGTGGGCGCGTTCCTGGCAGGGCTTCTCACCCCGCTGTTCATCCGCTCGCAACAGAAGGCTCATGAAGTGGCCTACCTCAACAACGTCCGCCAGATCGGCACGGCCTTGGTCGCCTACCACCAGGCAGAGGGAACCGACACCGCCCCCTACCCATCGGACATCCGCCAGCTCGACCCGATGGGCTACACCACCAACGTGAGCGAGCTGCTCACCGTCCGCAGACTCCATGCGGGGGATTGGCTCTACTTCTGGTCGGCGGATGCGGAGGATCCATCCGCCGCGCTGCTCATCTCACCACCACTGAAAAGCCACCTGTCGGACGTGAACGCGAACCATATCCTCCTCACCACCGCCGGTGCCGTCCGCATCGTGGAACCGTATGTGGTGGACGGCGCACTGAAGGCATCCCCGGAGCCTCCGGTGAAAGTTCCCGCTCCGGAGCGCTGAGGATTCTACCCCCGCACCACCGCCGCGACGCGTTCCCGGAACGCACGGTCGTTCTCAAGGAACCATGCCCGCGCGGCGGTGCCCAGCGCGGCCTTTTCCTCCGCTGGCATGGCGATCAAGCGTGAGATCGCTTCTTCAAGCAGATCTTCCCGGATATGGAAATTCGTTCCCAGGTGCCGGGCCTCGGTCTTTCCGTAGGGGACGACGACTCCACGGGTGGCATCGACCAGCTCGTTCATCGGCGGGGCGTCCGTCACCACGGTCACGGCGCGGCATGACATGGCCTCCGTGATATAGTGCCCCCATCCCTCCGACAGCGACGGGCAGAGGTGGATGCCGCAGCGGTTCTGCATCTCCCTCAGCTCCGCATCAGGCAGGTAGCGGCTCACCAACTCCACATTCGCCGGGACGGACGCGGGTGCGTTGTCCGGATGCTGGACGAGCGTCAGCACCGGCCACTCCGGATGGCGGGCCCAGAGTGCCAGCAACACCCCCGTGTTCTTCAGCGTGCTCTTTCCCGCCAGATGGAAAAACCGGCCGTAGTCCGGAGCCATACTTTCCAGAACCCGGTCATCCGCGGTGAAGCCGATGTAGGAAACCGCGGGATGGTGCCTTGAGAAAATCTCCTCCGCATGCCGGGACTTGCACAGCACCCGGTCGATCATCTTCAGACGGCCCAACAACCGCTCCGGGAACCGTTCCTGGTTCGGGATCAGGAAATGGCAGCCCGCCTTGCGTTTCCACCAAGGGGCCACGCGCTCCAGATGAAAGGCGGCGTCCGCCTTGAACTCACGCGAAAGCAGCGCGCCCAAACCTTTGAGGGGCGGTGTCTTCACCGTCATCCCCGCACCTTCCAGAGCCGCGCCCAGCAGGGCCGCGTCGCGGTCCAGGCCCACGCCGTTGCTACGCCCCAGGATCAATGCCTTCCTCATCCGGCGGCAGTCTCTGATATTTCCCCGGTCTTGCAAGACCGCTTGCTCCGTCCCCAACATGCCCGCAGCACGAAATGGACATCGTCTTCATCCAGAAATTCGCGGGCAGGGGCGGCTCGAAGAACAGCCTCGCGGAAAGCCTCGCCGCATTGTCCGCGGACGGCTCCGTCCGCCTGCGGGTGATTTCCTCGGAAAAAGGCCAGTTCACCGAGCGCTGCGGCCGCATCGGCGTGCCGGTCACCATCACGCCACTGCCGGAGTGGCGGAAATTCTTCGACCGCCTGCGGTTCAAGGGCGCCATCCGCTCGATCGCCCGCAACCTGTCCGGCCCGAAGCCGGACTGGATCATCAGCAACGAAATGTGGTGGGCGCCCCAAGCGGCGGCCCTTTCCCGCGAGCTGGGCTGCCGTTCCGCCGTCATCCTGCGGGACGGCATCGCCACCATCCGGAAGTCCCTCCAGTACCGGTTGCAGGACCACGAGCTGATCCTCCCTGTTTCCTCCACCATCGCGGAAGCGCTCACTCCGCATCCGGAGTTCTCCCCCAAGGTGCATGTGCTCTTCAACTCCGTCAGCGTCCCGGCTGAAAACCCGGAGGACACCCGGCGGCTGGACCAGCTCCTCCAGCCCTACCCGGATGTCCGCCGCTGGCTGCTGGTCGTGGGAAAACTCAGCCCGCGGAAGAACCAAGTGGATGCAGTGCACGTCCTGCGTTCCCTCACCGATGCGGGCCATGCCGGTCTCGGCCTGCTGCTGGCCGGGGACATCGAGCCGGATTACCTGCCGCAGATGGAAAAGGCCATCTCCACCCACGGCCTCCAGGACCGGGTGGCGATGATCGGCAACTTCGAAGGCCTTTCCTCCCTGCTGGAGCGTGCGGATACCCTGCTGCTGCCCAGCTTCCGCGAAGGCCTGCCCCGCTCCCTCGTCGAGGCGGTCACGGCGGGCAAGCCCGCCTTCGCTTTCCCCTGCGAAGGGGTGGAGGACATTTACGGCGGGCATCTGCCCACCTTCGTCAGCGCGGAATCCACCGCCGCCTCCCTCACCGCCGTCATCCGTCACGCGTGGGAAAATCCGGAGTCCACTTCGGCGGCATTCGCCAAGGTGCGTGAGCACGTCCTCCGGCAGTTCTCACCGCAGGAGCACGCGCGGCGGCTCCTCTCCCTGCTCAGCGGGTCAGGCCGAACACCGTCCCGCTGAACGCGGCGATCCCGAAGCCCTCGCGCACCAGCGCCTGGATGCAGGTTCCGGCCTTCACCTCACCGATCAGGTGGGGGTGGACCTCGACGATGATCTTTCGGAGTGACGGCGGGAAGTTCGGCGCATGGTCGCACCAGACCTGCTCCCCACCCTCCACGTCGATGACAAGGGCGGTCGGCTCCGGCATGCCTCCGCGTTCCGCCAGTTCCTTCAAGGTCACCCATGGCACGGAGTCCCCCCCATCCCCTGCGGCCCGGCCGGACAGGGAATTCGCCACCGCGGAAAACCGTTGCCTCGCCACCTCCTCCGGCACCGGCCCATCCCACAGGGGGCATCCCAGCAAACCCAGCAGCTCCACCTTCTCCCCGTTCACCGAGAGCTGGCGTTCGAAATGGGGCTTCAGCAAGCTGTTCGGTTCGGCCGACAAGACCGCACCGGCCTTCCCTACTTTCTTCGCCAAAAGGGTCGAAACGATGCCCAGGGAAGCTCCCAGCTCGATCACCCGGTCGCCCGGCCCGATCAACTGCGCGAGCAACTTCCGCTCCGCCCGTTCATAGCCACCCCGCATGAGGTGGCGGCGCATCCTGGGAGCGAGGAAAGATCCCCGGATGGGCACCTTCACCCCGTCCAGCAGGGCGAACTCGGGCCACAGCCCGATGCGGGTTGGAAGGTCACGCAAACTCATCTTCGTAAAATCTGTTTATAAGGGTCTGCCGCAGGCACCAGCCTGCGGATCATGCGGTGGCCGGGTTCATCCCGCCACGGGGGCATCCGCGGCTTTCACCAGGTGGAGCTGGCGGCCTTTCCATGGATACTCGAAAGGCTCGCGCTTCACGAGCTTGAAGCCTTCCCGCTCGAACAACCTCACCAGGTCATCCGTGGTGGACCATGAGAAGCTCTCGAAGAAACCCGGTTGCTCGCCCTCCGCCTCGCCGTCGATGGCCTCGATGATCAGGCGTCCGTCCGCCTTCAGCACCTTCCGCACCTCCTTGGCGATCCGGCTGATGTCGAACGCATGGTCCAACGAATTCGTGAACACGAAATCGACCGACTCCGGCGCATACTGGAGGGCGTGGAAATCACCATGCACCACGTAGTGGTTGTTCTCCCCGGGGTTGAGGTCGATGCCGATGGCGAAGCATCCGTTGTCGATGAAGGCCTTCACCTCACTGCCGATGCGCGCGGCCAGGCAGAGGGCCGTCTTTCCCTGGAGCGGGATCCCCCATCCGGCGAGGCGCTTCCCGAGGGCGGCGCGGAACTTCTCATCATACGTCTTGAGATCGATGATGTTCAGCTTCGAGCGCTGGTGCTCCAGATACTCATCATAGGAGTTATAGGAACGGCGGGAGAATTCCTTCTCATCGGTGCCCGGTGTCCAGCCGCCGGTGAACTTCCGCTTCAGCTTCCACCAATAGATCCGCTTCTTGATCGAGCGTCCGAGCTTTCGAAAATAACGCGCGGGATCAAAGGCCTTTTTGGACTCTACACTCATTGTGGCGGATTTGTCTTAGGGAAAGGCAGAGCGTTGTGAAGCGGCCTTAACTTATCAAGCCCGGAATGCAAGGGACAACGCCCGGCAAGCGGCGGAGGCACTGGCAGATTCACGTTGTCGCATCCGGCATCAGGGTGTTAAAGCGGGTGGGCAAACCAGTGGCAACCAAGCGGAAAATAGGAGTCGTGACCGGATCCCGGGCGGACTACGGCCTGTTGCTTCCCGTCCTGAGGGCGATCAAGGCGGCGGATGATCTGGAGCTGCGGCTCTACGTGACCGGCATGCACCTCGCCCCGGAGTTCGGTTCCACCGTCCGCGTGATCGAGGAAGACGGATTCCCGATCCAGGACCGGGTGGAGATGCTGCTGGCCGGAGACAGCCCCGCGGCCATCGCGAAGTCCACCGGCCTCGGGTTGATCGGCTTTGCGGAAGCCTTTTCCCAATCACCGCCGGACATCGTGGTGGTGCTGGGGGACCGTTTTGAAATCCTGGCGGTGGCGCAGGCCTGCCTCTTCCTCCGCATCCCGCTGGCCCACATCGCCGGAGGGGACACGACGGAAGGCGCGGTGGACGAGGGCATCCGCCACGCCATCACCAAGATGGCGCATCTCCACTTCGTCACCAATGAGGAGTCCGCTGCCAGGGTCCGGCAGATGGGCGAGGATCCGCGGAGGGTCATCGTCACCGGCAGTCCGGGTATCGACGCCATCCTCTCCACGCGGCTGCTGTCGAGGGACGAACTCGCCGCATCGCTCGGCATCCCGCTCCACCGCAGGCTGTTGGCGGTCACCTTCCACCCGGCCACGCTGGAGGATGCGCCGCAGTCCGCCCAGATGCAGCGACTGCTCGACGCGCTGGACACCTTCGACCCCGCGGAAACGACCATCATTTTCACCATGCCGAACGCGGACGCGGACGGGCGCACCCTCACCGCCATGGTGCAGGAATACACCGGCACCCGGGAGCACACGCGGGCCTTCGCCAGCCTCGGCCTGGTCCGCTACCTGAGCCTGGTCTCCCATGCGGATGCGGTGGTGGGGAACTCCTCCAGCGGCCTCTATGAAGCGCCCACGCTGCGGACGCCGACAGTGAACATCGGCGACCGGCAGAAAGGCAGGCTTCATGCTTCCTCCGTGCTCCACTGCCCCGCGGATGCCGATGCCATTTCCACTACCATCCACCGGGCGTTCGGCATGGACACTAGCGCCACCACCAATCCCTACGGGGACGGTCAGTCCGCCGGACGGATCGTAGAAGCACTCCGCTCCCTGGAGGCCCCCTCATCGCTGCTGCGCAAGCACTTCCACTCCCTCCCATGAACGACGAGGTTTTCATCATCGCCGAGGCCGGCGTGAACCACAACGGCTCCCTGGCGCTCGCCCTGCAACTGGTAGATGCGGCGGCGGAGACCGGCGCGGATGCGGTGAAGTTCCAGACGTTCAACAGCGCCAGCCTGGTGACGGCCACCGCGTCGAAAGCGGACTACCAGCAGGAGAACACCTCGGCCAGCGAGAGCCAGCTCGAGATGCTGAAGAAACTGGAGCTTTCCCGGGAGGACCACCTCGCACTCATCGCCCGCTGCCGGGAAAAAGGGATCGAGTTCATCTCCACCCCGTTCGACCTCGGCAGCCTGGACCTGCTGGTGGAGCTGGGCGTGCCGAAACTGAAGATCCCCTCAGGCGAGCTGACGAACGCGCCGCTGCTCCATGCCGCCTCCCGTTCCGGAAAGCCGGTCATCCTTTCCACCGGAATGGCCACCCTGGAGGAGGTCCACACGGCGGTCTCCGTGCTGGCCCACGGCTACAGCCCGGACTCCGGCAATCCGTCCGTGCAGGACTTCGCAGCCATCACCGACTTCAGGCCGCTGCAAGGGAAACTCACGCTGCTGCACTGCACGACGGAGTATCCGTCGCCGTTCCCGGACACCAACCTGCGGGCCATGGACACGCTGCGTGACACCTTTGGCCTGCCATGCGGCCTGTCAGACCACACGCCGGGCATCTCCGTCGCCATCGCCGCCGCCGCCCGCGGTGCCGCGATCATCGAGAAACACATGACCCTGGACCGCAACCTTCCCGGCCCGGACCACAAGGCCTCCCTCGATCCCGCCGAGTTCACCCGGCTGGTGGAGGGTGTGCGGCAGGTCAGCGTGGCACTGGGAAGCGCCTCCAAGCAACCCACCCCATCGGAAGCGAAGAACCTCCCCATCGTCCGCAAGAGCCTGGTGGCCGCAGCCGCCATCCGCAAAGGGGAGGCATTCACCCCGGCGAATCTCACCGCAAAGCGTCCGGGCGGAGGCATTTCACCGCTCCATTACTGGTCCTATCTGGAAAAGACGGCGACCAGGGACTACCTGCCGGACGAACCCATCGAAGCCTCATGAAGCCGGTCATCATCATCGGCGGAGGCGGGCATGCCAAGGTGGTCGCGAGCACCCTTCAGGCAGCCGGGCAGCCGGTTCTCGGCTTCACCGATACCGGCGGGGCACGTCCCGAAATGTCAGGGATCCCCCAACTGGGCGGGGATGAGGCAATCGCCGGATACGATCCATCGTCGGTGGAATTGGTGTTCGGGATCGGGTGCATCCAGCCCGGCCCGGCCCGTGCCGCAATTTTTCATCGGTTCAAAGGCATGGGATACGATTTCAGGACCGTGGTTCATCCCACCGCCTGGGTGGCTCCCGACGTTGAGATAGGCGAGGGAACCGTTGTTTTCGCGGGAGCGATCGTCCAGCCAGGCACCCGGATCGGTGTGAATACCATCCTGAACAGCCGGTCCTCCGTGGATCATGACTGCAGGATCGGCTCCCATGTTCACATCGCTCCCGGGGCCGTGTTGTCCGGAGCGGTCGTTGTTGGTGATGGAGCCCATCTTGGGGTCGGATGCACCATCATCCAAGGTTTGACCATTGGCGGAGAGGCACTTGTGGGAGCCGGATCCGTGGTGGTGCGGGATGTCGCAGCCGGCCACCGGGTGTTCGGCGTGCCGGCGAGACCCATCCCGGGCGGGGGGGCGTGAAGATACCCGCCCCGGCGATATACCTCTTGAATTCGCCTGCCGCCTGCCTTTGACTCCGGTTTCCCATTCTTGCCGCTGCTTCCAAGGCACCGGCAGCTTTGTCATGCAAAATCTCCGAATCATCCCCCGGCTGGACATCAAGGGGCCGAATCTCGTCAAAGGCATTCATTTTGAAGGCCTCAGGGTCATGGGAAAACCCGAGGCGTTCGCCCGTTTCTACTACGAACAGGGCGCGGATGAGCTTCTTTACATCGATGCGGTGGCAAGCCTTTACGGCCGCAACAGCCTGCTGGACATCGTAAAGCGGACTTCCGAAGAGATCTTCATCCCCTTCTGCGTGGGCGGCGGGCTGAGGTCGGTGGATGACATCCGCCAGGTTCTGAGGGCGGGCGCGGACAAGGTTTCCCTCAACACCTCCGCCATCGCCGACCCCAAACTCATTTCCGAAGCCTCACGGGCATTCGGTTCGTCCACCATCGTGATCTCCATCGAAGCGGTCCGCCAACCGAACGGACGCTACGAGTGCCTGACCGACTACGGCCGTGAAACCTCCGGGGTGGATGCCTACGACTGGGCGCGCAGGGCCGAGGATCTGGGGGCCGGCGAAGTCATGATCACTTCGATCGACCGCGAGGGGACCGGCGAGGGGTTCGACCTGGATATCACCGGACAAATCGCCTCCAGCCTTTCGATCCCCGTGATCGCCGGGGGTGGAGCCGGCTCCGCCCGGCATGTGCAGGAGGTGGTCGAAAAAGGAAAGGCGGACGCGGTGGCGATCGCCGGCATGTTCCACTACGACACGATCTCCCGCATCACCAAGGCGGACGAATCCCTGTTTGCCACCGAAGGCAACGTGGAGTTCCTCCAAGGGAGGCGCGGTCCCATTTCCGCAGGCCGGCTGACGCCGTGCGGTATTCCTGAACTGAAGGATCACCTCCACTCGGCGGGCATCGCCTGCCGCAACCTTTCCCTTGTCCGATGAGCGCTGGAACTCCTGTCAACGAACCTTCGGTCCGGGCGGCGATTGTCGACTACGGCCTCGGCAACCTGTTCAGCGTGCTCCATGCGTGCCGCCACAGCGGCATCGACGCCTTCATCACCTCCTCACCCAAGGAAATCGAAGCCGCTGAAGCGGTGATCCTCCCCGGAGTGGGTGCCTTCGCTGATGCGATGGAATGCCTGAACCGGCTGGATCTTTCCCAGCCGCTCAGGGATTACTCACAATCCGGAAAGCCCCTGTTCGGCATCTGTCTGGGCCTCCAGCTCCTCTTCAGCGAAAGCGAGGAGTTCGGCTCCACCAAAGGGCTGGGCATCGTCCCGGGCAGCGTGAAACGGCTCCATGACATGACCGGGGCCGATGGCCGGCGGCTCAAGATCCCCCACGTTGGCTGGAACCTGGCCGTGCCACCCGGCGGAAATGCCGCCCGCTGGCAGGGCACTCCGCTGGAGGACATCGGAACCGAGGCGATGATGTACTTCGTGCATTCCTTCTATGTGACCCCGGAGGACGAACAGATCATCCTTTCCAAAACCACCTACGGGGATCAGGAATTCTGCTCATCCATCCACAAGGACCGGACCTTTGCCTTCCAGTTCCATCCGGAACGCAGCGGCGAACAAGGCATCCAATTTTACCGCAAGATCCGAGAAATCATCAGCAACTCCCCTTCCACCATTTCCTAAGCCATGTCCGAAACCTACTTCAACCTGCCGTCGGAAATCCGCTTCTGCCGCCGGTGCGTCATGAGCAACCAGAGACCTTGCTCGATCCCGGAGTTCACCCACACGCGGGAGCGCAAGGGTGCGACCTACCTCCATATCGATGAAGAAGGCATCTGCGATGCCTGCCGCCACGCGATGAACAAGCCGGTCATCGACTGGACGAAACGTGAGGAGGAACTGCTGGCCCTGCTGGACAAACACCGCAGCAAGGATGGCAGCTACGACTGCATCTGCCCGGGAAGCGGCGGCAAGGACAGCGTGTATGCAGCCCACGTCCTGAAGTACAAGTACAAGATGAACCCGCTGACGGTCACCTGGCCGCCGATCCTCTACACCACCTATGGTTATGAGAACTTCATGAACTGGATCAAGGTTGGCGGCTTCGACAACATCAGCTTCAACCAGAACGGCCGCGTCCAGAAAACCCTCACCCGGCTTTCCATCCAGAACCTGCTCCACCCGTTCCAGACCTTCATCCTCGGACAGAAAAACCTGGCTCCCCGCATCGCCGCGAAGTGGGGCATCCCGCTGGTGTTCTTCGGGGAGAACGAAGCGGAGTACGGCAACCCGGTCGCCGACAACGAAAGTTCCCTCCGCAGCAACAACTACTACGCCATGAAGGACCCGGCGAACACCTACCTCGCCGGTACCAGCCTGAAGGATCTGGAGGAAAAGCACGGCCTCACCCCGGGGGACCTGGCACCCTACCTGCCGGTCGAGCCAGCGGTGCTGGAAAACTCCGGCATCCAGGTTCACTACCTCGGCTACTACCTGAAGTGGACGCCCCAGGAGGCCTACTACTATTCCGCCGAACACACGGCGTTCAAGGCCCGTCCTTTCCGCACCCAGGGCACCTACAGCAAGTACAACAGCCTGGACGACAAGATCGACGACCTCCACTACTACACGACCCACATCAAATACGGTCTGGGCCGCGCGAGCTACGACGCATCCCAGGAGATCCGCAACAACCACCTGACCCGCGAGGAGGGCGTCGCCCTCGTCAAGCGCTTCGACGGGGAGTTCCCGGACCGTTACTTCGACGAGATCATGGAGTACCTTGAGATGACCAAGGAGGAGTTCGACCGTCTTTGCGACGAGTTCCGCTCCCCCCACCTCTGGGAAAAGAAGGACGGCCAGTGGGCGCTCCGGAAGACCGTCTGGAGCGATGAAGCGGCAACCGCCGGGGCATGAAGAAAACCTTCGCCTTCATCTTCGCGCGGGGCGGCTCGAAAGGCGTGCCGCGCAAGAACGTCCGCCTGCTTGCCGGAAAGCCGCTGATCGCGCACAGCATTGATCTGGCGCTCTCCATCCCGGAAATCTCCAAAGTCATCGTCTCCACCGATGATCCCGAAATCGCGGCCGTCGCCCGGGAGCATGGCGCGGAGGTTCCCTTTCTCAGGCCTGCGGAACTTGCGGGCGACCATGCGTCGGAGTGGAAGGCGTGGCAGCACGCGGTGACCCATGTGCAGGAGAAACTCGGTGAATCCTTCGACCGTTTCATCAGCCTGCCCGCCACCGCTCCGCTCCGTTCCGCGGAAGATGTCACCAACTGCTTCGCCCGCTTCGGGGAAGGCGGAGCGGATCTGGTGTTCTGCGTGACACCCTCCGCCCGCAGTCCCTATTTCAACATGGTGAAGCTCGATGGAGAACACCGGGCCGAATTGGTGATCAAGCCAGTGGGGGAGGTGATCCGGCGGCAGGACGTGCCGGAAGTGTACGATATCACCACGGTGGCTTACGTCACCACACCCGGCTTCATCCTTTCCCGCAACGGCGTCTTCGATGGTGTGACGAAAGCCGTGATCATCCCGGCGGAGCGGGCCATCGACATCGACACACCACTGGATTTCGAGTTCGCCGAGTTCCTTGCCCTCAAACGCCAACACCAAGACTAATGGGTCTCATCCTCCGCAGGAAAGTCCTTCTGTTCCCGGTCGAAACAATCGTCAGGGAACTCGATTTCCGCATGATCCTCGGCCTGATGGTGTTGCGGCCGGATTGGCAGATCATCATCGGGGATCATGAGGTGCTCCTCAAACTGTCCCTCCGCCTCCGGAATGTGGTATCCGTCCTAAAGAACGTCACCGGCGGCAAGTATCCGTGGAAATATCGCCGCTGGAAGGATCTCAACCACCGCATCATCCATCTCGACGAGGAAGGTGCGATTTACGAACATGGCCCGGACCGCTGGAAGGTGGACCTGGACAACCGACTGATCATCCGGGAACTTGACGCCGGGGAGCATATCTGTACCTGGGGATCCTTCCAGGCGGAACACTACCGTTCGCTCCGGCCGGCATGCGCCGACAATGTCACCGCCACCGGCCATCCGCGCTTTGACCTCTGCCGCCCCGCCTTCGACAAGCTTTACGAGGAGGAGGTTCTCCAGCTCCGTGCCACTTACGGGAAGTTCATCCTCGTCAACACCAACATCCTGGCGAGCAACGTGTCGGGACGTGACGTCAACTTCCGGTTCTACAAAGTGGAGCCGGAGGATACCGCCACCCGCACCCACTACATCGAACAATACTGCCACGAGGCCCGCCGCGAGGCCGCCTTCATCGAACTCATCAACCATCTGAGCAACACCTGCCCGGATCACCGGATCGTATTCCGGCCCCATCCCAGCGAGGACCTCCACGCCTACGAGTCGCTGCTGAAATACATCCCCCGGGTGACCATCACCCGCCAGGGTTCGCTGAATGCCTGGCTGCGCAGTTGCCAGATCCTCGTCCACAACGGCTGCACCACCGCCATCGAGGCGCACCTCAGCAACACTCCGGTGATCAACTTCGCGCCGACCCGGGATCCGCGGTTCGAGCTCACCCTTCCCAACCTCGTGGGCACGACATGCACCACTCCGGAGGAGGTCACGGAGGCCGTGCACAGGATCGACCGGCATGGGGACGTCTCCGCCACCACTCCCGGGAATCTCGAGCATCTCATCTCGATGATCCGCAACTTCGATCCCAACTGGGACTCCTTCGCCGCGTTCACCAGGATCATCAACCAATGCCAGGAGGAGGCGGAAGATGTCGGCATCATCGGCTCCTCACCGCTGCTGGGATGGCATCGCTTTTCCGATCCCATCCGCTACTCCCCCTTGATTCCACGGGCCATCAGCTCGCTTTTCCCCCGCATCCGGCGCGACAGCAACAAGTTCCCTCCCCTGGATCCCGCCATGATCCGGTCCAAGCTCGATCTGCTTGAGTCGATTCTCGGCGTCAGCCCGGACGTCCACTTCCACTCTCCGAGGCTGATCTCCCTGACTTCCCGACAAGCCGGCCCACAGTCCTGATCGCTCCGCGCGGAGGTTCCCCGCTCAGGCCCGATGTTGCGGGTTCGTGGACCATGGGAGCCGGAAGCCCTTCCTCAGATACAGGTCCAACCGCCATCGACCATCAGGTTGTGGCCGGTCACGTAGGAAGCCTCATCGCTGAGGAGGAAGGCGACGGCCGGGGTGATGTCCTCCGGAGCGGCCATGCGGCGCAGCGGCGTCTTCTTCACATACTGGTTCACAAACTCTTCCGGCTGGTGGTCGAACACGCCACCCGGTGACACGCAGTTCACCCGGACACCCCGCGGACCATAGTAGGAGGCCAGGTAGCGGGTGAAATTCACGATGCCGCCCTTGATGGCGGAATACGCGGCCGGCATGGTCATGGGCGTGCCGTCATAGACCCCGAAGTCCGGGCCGACAACGCCGTAAACGGAGGCGATGTTGACGATGCTGCCGCCGCCACGGGCACCCATGTGCTTCAGCACGTGCTGGCAGCAGGTGAAGACGCTGTTCATCTGGACGTCCACGTTCCGCTTCCAGGAAGCATCCGGGATGTCCTCGAAATGGGCGCCCCAGTCCTTCGTGCGCGGGTAGGCGTTGTTCACCCAGCCGTCGATCCGGCCGTGGCGGGCCACGACCTGCTCCACCAGCGAGCGGATGTCATCCTCCGAGGTGATGTCGCAGCGGACGAAGTCCCAGTCATCGCCCGCGGCGGGATTGAGGTCCGCATTCACCGGGGTGCCGCCTTCCCGGCGGATGTTCTCCAGAAGCGCCCGGCCGATCAGGCCGCTGCCCCCGGTCACCACCACCACCTTGTCACGAAGCCTGCTCATGCAACGCTATTCTAAGAACTCCGATTGCCTCGTCGATGGAATTCATCGGCTGCGAGCCGCTTTCAAGGTGCTCCAGGAAATAGCGCATCTGCGCGGTGTAGGTTCCCGCCATGTCCGGCTCCGCCTGGAAAAGGACCTCACCATTCCCCTCCACCCGGCAGGCGAGGAGGTCCGCATGGATGGTGCCGGATCCGGTCACGATCTCGATCTCCCTTTTCGGGTCGCGCCGGTAGTAGTTGAGGGTGATGCCCGCGGTGAAGCCGGGATAAAGCAGACGGTAGGAGGCGAAGTCCGCTGCGGAAATCTCCAGTGAGGAACACCGCCGCATGAGGCGCTCCGACGAATCCGGCATGCCGAACAACCAGGTGCAGCAGTCGATCTCATGGATGAGGTCGAGATGTACCCCGCCCCCCATCTCCTCGTTGGCACTGTAGATGGTGCGGTAGTCCTTGCCTGGCCGCCAGTCCGGCAGGTAGGAACCGCAGTAAAGGTTCACCTCGTTCACCCGCAGAGCCTGATCCTGCAGATATTGCTTCAGGAAACGGACGACCGGGTGGAACCGGAGGTTGCACGCGGTGTAGGTGAGCAGGTTCCTTTCGCGGACCAGCCGCTGGATGTCCGGGGCGTCGGAAAGGCTGGAAAGGACCGGCTTCTCGACAAACAGCGGGCAGCCCAGTTCCGCGGCCTTCCTGATGGAGTCACCATGCAGGGACGTCGGGTTCGAAATGATGACGAAGTCCGGCCTCTGCGGGAGCTGGTCCAGCGAAACGATGCTGGTCACGCCGGGGACCGGGTCATGGGCGGAGGAGGAACGCAGCGCGGTGACAGTCGCTCCGGGATGGATCCCATGCAAAGCAGCGAGATGCTTGCGGGCGATCGACCCGAATCCGATGATGAGCGCGTTCATGATTTGGACCGGATGCTGCCGCGCAACCGCACCGAGGCTAGCCCGCGCCGGGAGGTTGCCAAGGACACATTTCCCGGCATGGCGCTCCCCCAAGTCCCGCCACGGCATTATGGCGCGACCGACGGATTCCGAGCGGCATTGACACTGCCGGAACGCTTCCCCAAGCTTCCCGGGCGGATGACGGAATCCTTGAAAAACTGCACTGTTTCAGAGACCTCCACCGTCAGGGAAACAATGGATCGCATCAACACCGGCGACCTTTCGGGTGCCGTGATGGTCAATAATGCGGAGGGCCAGCTCGTCGGTCTGATGACCGACGGCGATCTGCGGCGCATGCTTCTCAACGGAGCCGGCATGGACGATCCCATCGCCCCCCACATCAACCGGGACTTCACCTGGGTCGGTGAAAACACCTCACGCGCCCATGTGCTCGACCTGATCCGTGCCCGGAGCATCGAGCACATCCCGATCGTGGACGCCCAGATGCGCCTCCAGGGCGTGCACCGTCTGGGGGACATCCTGGCGAAAAGCGTGCTGCCGAATGTCGCCGTCATCATGGCGGGCGGCAAAGGCACACGGCTGGGCGCGCTGACCAAGGATGTGCCGAAGCCGATGCTCAAGGTGGCGGGCAGGCCCATCCTGGAGCGCATCATCCTCCATCTGGTGGGTGCCGGTATCCGGAAAATCTACATCTCGGTGAACTACCTGAGCCACGTCATCGAGCAGCACTTCGGCGACGGAACGCATTTCGGATGCTCGATCGACTACCTGCGGGAGGAAAAGCCCCTCGGCAGTGGCGGCGCCCTCTCCCTGCTGCCTGAGGCGCCATCCCATCCCGTGCTGGTCATGAACGGCGACCTGGTGACGGACTTCCCCATCCGCCGGTTGCTCCGCCACCACGAAAAGGGCGGCTACATGGCGACGATGGGCCTGACGCCCTACCAACACACGGTTCCCTTCGGCTGCGTCACGCTGGAGGAAGGCAGCATCACCGCGTTCCGCGAAAAGCCGCTGCTGAGCGAGATCGTCAACGCGGGCATCTATGCGTTTTCCCCCGCGATCCTCCCGCGGGTGACCGGCGACCATTATCCGATCACCAATCTGTTCGAGTCCTGCCTCGAGAACGGCGAGCCGATCGGCGGCTACGTCATCGAGGAAGGCTGGGCGGACGTCGGCGTGCCGGAGGAACTGCATGCCGCCCGCGGCAACTTCTGAACCCTTACCTTTATGGATCTCTCCAACAAAAAAGTCCTCGTCACCGGTGCTGACGGATTCATCGGCAGCCACCTCGTGGAGGAACTGCTGGCCGCCGGATGTGATGTCCGCGCCTTCGTCTATTACAATTCCTTCAACTCCTGGGGCTGGCTGGACACGCTGGGGAAGGACACCCTTTCCCGCATCGAGGTCATCAGCGGGGACATCCGCGACCGCGGATCGGTCGCGCGGGCGATGGAAGGCATCCAGGTGGTGTTCCACCTCGCCGCGCTGATCGGCATCCCCTACAGCTACTACTCTCCGGAAAGCTACGTCGGCACGAACATCACCGGCACGCTCAACGTGCTGGAGGAAGGAAAGCGGCTGGGCACGGAGAGGATCCTGGTGACCTCCACCTCGGAGGTCTATGGCACCGCGCGCTACGTCCCCATCGATGAGAACCATCCCTACCAAGGGCAGTCACCATATTCCGCGACCAAGATCGGCGCGGACCGGATGGCGGAGGCCTACTACCGGAGCTTCGAGCTGCCGGTGACCATCGTGCGTCCTTTCAACACCTACGGACCACGGCAGTCCGCCCGGGCCGTCATCCCCACCATCATCGGCCAGCTCCTCAACGGCGCGGACGAGATCTCCCTCGGCTCCCTGAGTCCGACGCGGGATCTGGTCTATGTGAAGGACACCGCCCGCGGGTTCCGCACCATCGCGGAGTGCGACGCCGCCATCGGCCAGGAAATCAACATCGCGACCCAGTCGGAGATCTCCGTCGGCGACCTCGCGCAATCGCTGATCGCCAGGATCAACCCCGCGGCGGTGATCCGCTCCAGCGACGAACGGATCCGCCCGAAGAACAGCGAGGTGGAGCGACTTTTCGGCAGCAATGTGAAGCTGAAGGAACTGACGGGCTGGGCACCGGGCCACACCTTGGAATCCGGCCTGGACGAAACCATCGCATGGTTCCGCGAACCCGGGAACCTGGCCGGCTACAAGACGAACATCTACAACTACTGACGCCATGATCCCCCTTTGCGTGCCCAACCTCCGCGGTGCCGAGTGGGAACTCGTCAGGCAGTGCGTGGAAGGCGAATGGGTCTCCTACGCCGGGGAGTTCGTCGGAAAGTTCGAGACGATGTCCGCGGAGTACGTGGGTGCCGCGCAGGCGGTGGTCACCGTTTCCGGGACCTCCGCGCTGCACCTTTCCCTGATCCTCGCCGGGGTGGAGGCGG
Source organism: Akkermansiaceae bacterium (assembly GCA_019634595.1). Classification (NCBI taxonomy): domain Bacteria; kingdom Pseudomonadati; phylum Verrucomicrobiota; class Verrucomicrobiia; order Verrucomicrobiales; family Akkermansiaceae; species Akkermansiaceae bacterium. Next base: position 507,300 of record JAHCBC010000002.1, on the reverse strand, counting down.
ATGACGAGGTGCTGATGCCCGCGCTGTCCTTCGTGGCTCCGGCGAACGCGATCCGCCATTGCCACGCCTGGCCGACGTTCATCGACGTTTCCCCGGACACCTGGCAGTGGGACCTGGATCTGGTGGAGAAGTTCCTCCGCGAGGACTGCTCCCCCGGCCCGGACGGACTGGCCAACCGCCACACCGGCCGCCGCGTGGCCGCGCTTCTCCCGGTGCACCTGTTGGGCAGCATGGCGGATGTCAGCCGGTTGGTGGCACTCTCCGCGGAGTTCGGCCTGCCGCTCATCGAGGATGCGGCGGAAGCCTTCGGAGCCAGATGGAACGGCGGCGGCATCGGTGCGCCGGTGGAGGGCGACGACCGCATCCTGCGGCTGGTCTGCACCAGTTTCAACGGCAACAAGATCATGACCACGGGAGGTGGCGGCGCCATTTTCTCCAACGACCCTGCGGTCGCGGCACGGGCGCGCCATCTTTCCACCACGGCGAAAACGAATGTCATCGAGTTCGACCATGACGAGGTGGGCTACAACTACCGCCTCACGAACATGGCGGCGGCGCTCGGCGTGGCCCAGCTCGCCCAGATGGACGGCTTCGTCGCCAGCAAGCGGCGGATCGCCGCGGCCTACGACGAGGCGTTCCGTGGAACCCCCGGCATCCTCGGCAGCGTTCCGGCGGTGCCCCATGTTTCCTCCAATCACTGGCTGCACACCATCCTGCTGGACCGGAACTCCCGGCCGCTGCTCCAGCACCTCGCCTCGCAGGGCATCCAGAGCCGGCCGCTGTGGAAGCTGCTGTCCAGCCTGCCGTTCCTTTCATCCTGCCACATCCACTCGGACCAATTTTCCCGCCACTTGGTGGAGAACGCGCTGAGCATCCCGTGCAGCACCAGCCTGACGGAGGAAGACCAGGCCACCGTCATCGCCGCGATCAAGGCATTCTAGGGGATGGGGTTTCCGGAGCGGAACGCCGCCAGGCGCCCTGCCACCCTTTTCTCCAATCTCTCGATGCGCTTGCGCTTGCTGCTGCGGTTGAGGGATGGGAACCAGCTTTTCAGCGGCAGGAGATTCGACTCCCCCAGCCCGTCGATCATCACGAACCGGAGCTTTCCGTCCTCCCCGGCGGCATGGACTAGGTTCCGCTCATGGAGGTCCGCGAAAACGACGTCGCACTCCAGCATCTCGCGCAGAAAGGTCGCCAGCGCCTCCTCGGCCTCCCGGTTGAACGCACCGTTGAAAATCACTTTGGCCAGGGTGGGGGCCAAATTCCCTTCCCGGTCACGGGCGGCATCCAGCACCAGCCCCAACCCCAGGTCCGTCTCCACCATCCCGCGGATGCGCTGGACGAAGGGCAGGCTCCTGCCATGGCTGGCATAGGCGGCGATGTATTCGCGGATCTCCCGGACGAACAGGATGTACTCCCCGTGGCGGCGGTTCCTGCGGAACCAAGTCCCGCCCTCATCCCCATAACGGGAGGCGACCTTGTCCGGACGCATCACCTTCACCAACCGCGAAGGATCACCCGGATAGGGGAAGACCAGCCGCAGGCCGCCTTTGGCGATGGGGCTGGAATCCTTCAATGACAGGTAGTCCCCGTTCACGTCCATGTGCGGGAAGCCTCCGGCCTCCGGCCACGGGATGCAAGCCCTCCCATCCACCGGAATCGCATTGACGGGGAAAGCCTGACAGGAAGAGACTCCGCTGCCTTTTGACCCCCCTCCGATCCGCCAATCCCCCGGAGCTCCAACAATGCTCTTCAATTCCTATCCGTTCCTGCTGCTGTTCCTTCCCCTGGTCATCGCGGGGTTCTATTTTCTGGGCAACAAGGTGGGGAAGTCGGCGGGCATCGCGTGGCTGACGTTCTCCTCCCTGTTTTTCTACGGCTACTGGCACCCGGGGTTCCTGTGGCTGCTCATCGCCCACATCGTCTGCAACTACGCGCTCAGCAGGGTGATGATCCGCAGCGGCGACAAGACGCGGGGCATGCTGTGCGCGGCGGGCATCATCGCGAACCTGCTGGTGCTGGGTTACTTCAAGTACGCCCTCTTCGTGCTGGGGATGGTGTCCCCGCTGTTCGGCGGGTTCGGCACGCTGCCTTCCATCATCCTGCCCATCGGCCTGTCATTCCACACGTTCCAGCAGATCGCCTTCCTCTGTGACGTGAGGAGGGATCCGGCGAAGACGGACTACAGGTTCCTGGACTATGCGTTCCTGGTGGCCTTCTTCCCGCAACTGGTCGCGGGTCCCATCGTCCATCACAACGAGCTGCTGCCGCAGGTGAAAAACCGCATCACCGTCTGGCGGCTGCGGCGTTTCGCTCCCGGCGTCGCCCTTTTCCTCATCGGCCTGTGCAAGAAGGGTGTCTTCGCCGACCGGGTGGCCCCCATCTCCAACCTGCTGTTCGACTCCGCGGCGGCGGGTGGCGCACCCGCCATGGCGGACGCCTGGATGGGGGTGACCGCCTACACGCTGCAGCTCTACTTCGACTTTTCCGGCTATTCTGACATGGCCTGCGGACTGGCGTTGATGTTCAACTTCCGGCTGCCGGTGAACTTCAACTCACCCTACAAATCGGGCAGCATCGTGGACTTCTGGCGGCGCTGGCACATCACGTTGTCCCGCTTCCTGCGGAACTATGTCTATATCCCGATGGGTGGCAGCCGCGGCACCCCGAGCCGCACCGCACTCACCCTGATGGGCACCATGCTCATCGGCGGGCTGTGGCACGGCGCGGGCTGGACCTTCGTCCTGTGGGGCGCCCTCCACGGCTTCGGCCTGGTGGTCAACCATACGTGGCGCGGACTGAGGAAGAAAAAAGGTCTCCCCGCCCTGCCCACACCCATCGGCTGGGGGCTGACCTTCCTGTGGGTCATGGGTGCGTGGGTGTTCTTCCGTGCCCCTGATTTCCACAGCGCCGGGGCGATTCTCAAGGGCATGGTGGGACTCAACGGATTCACGCCGGGGCCCATGTGGTCGATCATCAAGGAGAACCAGTTCGCCATGACGGGGATTCTCTTCCTGATCGTTCTCTCCGCGCCGAACAGCCAGCAGTGGCTGCGGCATTTCCGCCCCTTGCTGGACCATCAGCCGGAGCGCTTCGCAAAACGCGGACGCTTCCGCCTGCTCCCCATCCTCTCCCCCGCCGGTGCCCTTGCCATGGGCATCATCCTGATCGTGGTTCTGCTGAACATGCCGCGGGTGAGCGAATTCATTTACTTCCAGTTCTGATGAAATCCGGAAAACGCAACACCCTCTGGATCTGCTCCCTGCTTCTGCCGCCGGTTCTGGCGGTTGGCGTCCCCTCGGTCATTGCGGCGGCGGCTGGCGAATTGTTCAATCTCACCGATGCGGTGGAGGTCCAGGACCGTGCGTCCGGGGAGATGCTCTTCGGTGTGGCCTACAGCAGCCCGGATACTCCCTACAAGTTCACCCGCATCCGGCAGGAGAAAGCTGAGATTCTGGTCGTCGGCTCGTCCCGCACACTGGACATGCGGCGTGAGTTCTTCAAACCCGGCCGTTCCTTCTACAACGGAGGCCGGCTTTCCAATGACGTCTGGGTCACGCGCCAGGCGCTGGAACGGCTGCCCCCGGATACACTGCCCAAGCACCTCCTCCTGGCGCTGGACCAATACGACTTCAACTCCAGTTGCTCCGACTACGAATCCGATCTCATCACACCGGAAATCGCCGAAGCAAAGTTCACCGATGGGGAAGACCGCTGGGGTCGGCTGGCGCGGGTCTGGCCGTCCGTCCTGAAGGACCTGACACGCGGAAAAATCCACCTGCGTGGGGACGATGCCGCCCCCGGCATCGGGATGGCGGCCATGATGCAGGCCAGCGGCTTCCGCAAGGACGGTTCCTACCGCTATGGGGCGGTCATCGATGTGCCTCCGTCCGGGAGATCCACCGACGCCCGGCTCGCGGATACCTTCGAACGCATCGAGGAATCCGATGACAGCTTCATCCACGGGGATTCCATCAAAACCGAATCCGTCGAGGAGGTGGAGAGGCTGCTGGCGTGGTGCGCCTCCCGGAAGATCCGGGTGATCGGCTATCTGCCTGCCTACGCCCCGTCGGTCGTGGCGGAAATGCGTGAAACCCCCACCCGCTACGGATATATGGATGGCTTGGCGGCCCGCCTTTCCGGAATTTTCACCCGCCACGGCTTCCAGCTCCATGATTTCACCAACGTGGAGGGAGCCACCGACGAGCAGTTCATCGATGGCTTCCATTCATCGGAACGGGTGGCGGGCCACATGCTGCTGCGGATGGCCGGGACGGATCCACGGGCAGCGGAAATCATCGACACCGAAAGCATCCGGTCGTTGCTGTCCGCCTCCACCGACCCCCTCGTTCTGGTCCCTTGACCCGGGCAGGCACCCGGATCATCATCCGGGTCCCGCGAACGCATGAAGCTGCCCTTCCACAAAGTCCTCGTCACCGGCGGAGCCGGATTCATCGGCTCCCACGTCAGCGAGGCCCTGCTCGCCCGCGGGATCGAGGTGGTGGTCATCGACGATTTCAATGACTTCTACGATCCTGCGATCAAGGAGGGCAACATCGCCGCCATCAGGGATAGGATCACGCTCGTCCGCGGAGACATCCGGGATGCGGACCTGGTCGGGGAAATGTTCTCCACCCACCGTTTCGACGCGGTCATCCACCTCGCGGCACGGGCGGGTGTCCGGCCATCCATTTCCGACCCGAAGCTTTATTTCACCACCAACATCGACGGCACCTTCAACCTGCTGGACGCATGCCGCCATCACGGGGTGAAGCGGTTCATCTTCGCCTCCTCCTCCTCGGTCTATGGCATCAACGAGAAGGTTCCGTTTTCCGAGACGGACCCCATCGTCCGGACCATCTCCCCCTACGCCGCGACCAAGATCGCGGGCGAGCAGATCTGCTCGAACTACTCCCACCTCTTCGGCATCCACTGCGCCTGCCTGCGGTTCTTCACCGTCTATGGTCCGCGCCAGCGCCCGGACCTGGCGATCTCCAAGTTCACCCGCTGCATCCGGGACGGACAGCCCATCGACCAATACGGGGACGGCAGCACCGCACGGGACTACACCTACGTCGAGGACATCGTGGAGGGCATCCTCGCCGCCGCCGCCTACACTGAGGTGTCCGCGTTCGAGATCTTCAACCTGGGCGGTTCCGCCACCACCACCCTCGCGGAACTCATTTCCCTGGTGGAGGATGCCGTCGGCAAGAAGGCGACCATCCGCCAGCTTCCGGACCAGCAGGGCGACGTGCCGAAAACCTACGCGGATGTGTCCAAGGCACACCGCGTGCTGGGCTACGAACCCCGGACCCCCATCCGCGAAGGAATCCGCAAATACGCTGCGTGGCAGGAGGCTTCCACGGACCTGAAATGAAGATCGCCGTCATCCGCTCCGAATGTTCCTACCGCAAGGGCGGTGCGGAGCGTTATGCCGCCAATCTCTGCCGCTCGCTCGCGGAAATGGGACATGAGGTGTGGGTGCTCGCGGAGAAGTTCGACCCGGACATCCATCCGGCCCTCGTCCACATCCCCATCGGGGTGGACCGGTCCACCTCCTGGAACCGCAACCGGTCCTTCAACGCGAACAGCCAGAAGGCGCTGGCCGGGCTGGAAGTGGACGCCGTCCTCGCCCTCTCGCGGTCCTTCCCATCGGATGCGTTCCGCGTGTCGGACCCGCTCCACCGTTACTGGATGAAGATCCGCTACCCGGGGAAACTCCACCGTTTCCTGCAGACGCTGAACCCCCGCCACCGCGCCATCCTGGAGCTGGAGAGCGCCATCCTCGATCCGGCGAACACCCGGATGATCATCACCAACTCGCGGCTTTCGAAAACCATCATCCGCGAGCACTACGACTACCCGGAGGACCGCATCCACGTGATCTACAACGGCGTGGATCTGGAGAAATTCCGGCCGGACGGGACGCGCCTCACCTCATCCAGGGAAGTGCGCCTCCTTTTCGTCGGCCAGGATTTCCAGCGCAAGGGACTGCGGACGCTCATCGAGGCGCTCGCGCTGCTGAAACAACGCTCCCGTCCATGCATGCTGCGGATCATCGGCAGGGACAATCCGGAGCCTTACCGGAGGCTCGCCGCACGTCTGGGCGTCGCGGATCTCGTCACTTTCGAAGGGCCGTCCAAGGAGATCCACAAGGCCTATCAGGAGGCCGACCTTTTCGTTTTCCCCACCTTCTACGACCCCTTCGCCAACGTGTGTCTGGAGGCGCTGGCCTGCGGCCTGCCCGCCCTGACGACCACGACGAACGGTTCGTCCGAAGTCATCACGGACGGAATCGACGGCTATGTGATCTCCGGGGAACCCACCCCGCGCGCGGAGTCCATCGCCGCGAAGGTGGCCGCCTTCTGCGGGCTGAACCCGCAGCTCCGGGATGCGATGCGGAAGGCCGCCAGGGAAACCGCGCTGAACTACACCACGGAAGCGAATGCCGGCAAGGTGGCGGAACTCCTCCAAAGGAAGGAGGCCACGCGTGGGTGATGCGGCCCGGGCGGACCTCGCCGCCTTTCTCAAGGAACTCCCCTCCGCCAGACCCCTCCCGCTGGGGAAGGCGACGGCAGCGGTGAACTCCGCCATCTTTCCCGGTGAAGTGCCCGGGAAATTGGAAGACGCCGCCTCCCGTGTCCCCGCCGGGATGACAATCCTGAAGTTCGGCAGCCGCGCCATCGTCGGTTCCTATCCCATCGGCGGAGAGCCGGTGGTGCTGAAGTATTACGAGCCTGCCAGCATCATGAAGCACCTGACCTACGGCATGCTCGGCTCCCGCTGCCACCGCAGTTGGGTCGCGGGGTTGGCCTTCGGTTTCCTCGGCATCCCCACTCCGGCCCCATTGATGGTCGCGGAATGGAAATCCCTCGGCGGACTCTGGCTTTCCCGGTCGTTTTTGGCCACCCGCCACGCCGCCGGTGTTCCGCTGGCGGAGTTCGCCGCCGGGCTGGCGGCGGATGATCCCCTCCTCCACCGGGTCGCCGGATCCCTGCGCGGAGCCTTCTCCATCATGGCGGGACACCGCGCGGTCCACGGTGACCTGAAGGAGAACAACATCATCGTCACGCCGGACGGGCGCATCTCGTTCATCGACCTGGACGCCACCGCTTTCCTGCTACCGGAGAAAGAATGGAAGCAACTGTGGGACCGCGACCGCCGCAGATTCATGAAAAACTGGAATGACACGCCCCATCTGGCGGCGGCGTTCCGCAACGTGTTCGACGACGCATGACCTCTCCGGCGGAACTTCTGGAACTCAAGGGTGAAACCCCGCTCGCCCAGGGCAGGATGCGCCTCGTCTTCCGCCATCCGCGGGATCCGGCCCTGCTGGTCAAGGTCATCCGGCCGGACATCCTCGACGAGCGCTGGGGTTCCGGTGCGCCGTGGTACAAGAAGCGCCGCCGGTTCGGGCAATACATCTCCTTCATCCGTGAGACGGAGGAATACATCGCCGGGTGTGCGGGTGGAGGTGACGCACCGCCCTTCGCGCAGAAGATCCTCGGCTACGTGGAGACCGACTACGGCCTCGGCATGGTGGTCCGGGCGGTGCTCGACCGGGACGGCAATCCCGCTCCCACCCTGGGCCAGATCGTCGTGCGAGGCGGCCTCAATGCCAAGGTGAAGGAAGATCTGGAAACCTTCGTCACCGCCGTGGTGGACAGCGACCTCATCGTCGCCGACTTCAACCTCCACAACATCGTCTATGGCCACGACGAACGGCATGGGGACCACTTCGTGCTGATCGACGGGCTGGGCCTTTCGACCATCCTTCCGTTCAAGACCCTGAGCCGGGCATTCAACCGGTTCAGCAAACGGGGCCGGGTGAAACGGATGTATGCCCGCATCGACCGCAACTTGCGGAGGATCGCCGGAGCGTCATAGCGGGGGCCTGCGCGCCAGGGTCACCGCATAGCCGATGGAGCCGATGAAGATGAGATAGCAGGCCAGCAGCTCCAGGTAGCTCTTGCAGATCACGGGGATGTTCGGGTCGAACGCATCCCCGAGCGACGCTTGCCAGAACCGCTTGCTGCCGACCACGCGGTTGAACACGTAGAGGATGAGCAGTGCGGAGCCGATGAGGCCGGACGCCGCATGATAGCCCAGCGTGCCGAAAAAGAGCATCATCGCCTTGCGGTGCTTCATGGCCGTGATCAGGGCTGCGAGCAGGATCACGCCGATGATCCATGCCTCCGGAAACGGCCAGCCGAGGATGCCTGAAATGAAATCCTCCAGCTCCCCCACCACGGCGGCGAGCAGACCGAAGGCGAGCACCCGGCAGACCGGCCGGAACGGTCCGGCGTGGGCGAGCGCACCCAGCATGACGGCTGCGGCGGCCGCCAGCAGGGAAGCCTGCAGGAACTCCACCGTGCCCCGCTCGATGGGTGCCCCGCTGCGCCCCGGCAGCCAGGCGGGCAGCAGGATGGCCACGGACCCGGCGCAGATCATCATCGCCCGGACCAGCGTCTTCTTCCAGGACGGCTTCCCGGGGTTGATCAGTTTCGCACCTGCCACTGGCCCGGTGCTAAAGCCTGCCGGGGGTGAATGCAAGGGAAGACGAAATTCCTCGCCCACGCCCGTTACAACCTTGCGGGTCCACCCCGGGGAGGTTTTTGTGGGGTCGGCTCACATGAAGGCCCACCTCCATCTGCTGACGGCGATTCCCGTTGCCATTGTGGCGACGCAGGCCGGCTGCGCCCAGGAGGAAGGATTCCCGGCGCTTGCGGACCGCTCGATGGCGGAGATGAACGCGGACAAATGGCCGGAGGCGCTGGCGACACTCGACCAGATCATCGCCCGCTTCGGCCAAGCGGAGCCGTTGCGGACCATCGGCCCGCAGTTCGGCGTGATCTGGTTCCGCAAGGGGCTCTGTGAGCTGAAGCTCCGCAAATGGGCGGAGGCCGCGAAATCCTTCGAGACCTGCTACCGCGACTTTCCCAACCCTCCCGGCCAGTCGAACGGAAACGCCAACGTCTTCCAGAAACGCGCGCTGCTCAAATGGGGTGAGGCCGCCATGGGCGCGGGCCAGTGGGAGACGGCGGTCAACCAGTTCCGCAAGTTCCTGGAGGAACGGGACAAGGTGACGGACACCTATCCGGCGGGCGCGCTCTACGTCAACGTGGCCATCTGCAGCTACAAGCTCGGCCGCATCCCGGCGGGAAACCTGAACCTGGAGATCGCCATCAGCAACAAGGAGCAGTTCCCGACGCCGGATACGGGGATCGTCGCCGGTTTCGAGGCGCTGGTCGGGGCGGCCATCACCACGAAGAACGAACGGGCGCTGCTGGACTTCATCGGCAAGAACCGTGGCGGCATCACCTTCGAGCCGTATGAGATGGGCACGTTTTCCAGCATCTACATGAAACTGGGCGCGGATGTGTTCGCGGCGGAGATGCCCGCGGCGGCGCTGGCAATCTACCAGCTGGTCCCGTCGAGCGAGTCCGTGGTGGATGACCTGCGGGCCCGCATTGCGTCGCTGGGTCCGCTGGCGGAAATGAGCGAGGGCAACGAACTCATCACCAGGAAATCACTTGAAACACGGCTCGCCGCCACGGAGGCGGACTACCGGGGTGCCGGTGCCGCCGAGATCGTCAAGCTGGCGGCCGCGGCCATGATCCATGAAAAGGCCGGCAACCTGCGCGGTGCGCATGCCGCCTACGGGCAGCTCGTCTCCTACTTTCCCGACGCCGCCCGGAGGGAGGACTACCTCTTCAACCTGATCCGCCTGGGCATCGCGCTGGGAGAGCCGATGGAGACGACGGCGGAAAGCACCTCCCGGTTCATCCAGGAATTCCCGTCGTCCGCCAGCGCGCCGATCGCCCGCCAACTGACGCTTTCCTCGCTTTTCCAGAGTGGAAAGTACCAGGACGCGCTGAAGCTCGCTTCCGCAACCGTCGGCACGGTGAAGGAGGGAACTCCGGAGCATGACCACTGCCTCCATGTCATCGGCGGTTCGCTCCACTACCTGGGCCAGTATGGCAAGGCGAAGACACCCCTGGAGGAGCATGTCACAAAATACCCCGGCAGTCCGAACGCCCAGGCGGCGGAATATTTCCGCGCCGCGAACCTGGCGAAGCTGAGGGAATGGGATGAGGCCACGCCGCTGCTGGACGCGTTCCTCGCCAAGTATCCGGACCCGCGCACGAATCCGTTCATGCCCTTCGCCCTCCATGACCGGGCGACCTGTCATTTCGCGAACGGGGAGCTTGATGCAGCGCTGGCCGACACGGTGGCAGGGAAAGCATTCCCCGACAGTGCGGTCACCGAGGCCGCACTGGCCCTGGAAGGCAACATCCAGCGCTCAAGGGGACAGCCGGAGGAAGCAAAGAAGGCCTACCTCAAGGCTCTGGAAGCCGCCGGGAAGCGGAACAACCGGCCGATGGCGGGTGAGGTGCTTTTCGAACTGGTTTCCATGCTCGGGGAACGCTCCCCGAAGGAAGCCGCCGCATACGCGGACCGCTACTGGAAGGACTTCGCTGAAGCCTCCACCTTCCGCCCGCAGATGGCGGTCGCCCAGTTGAAACCACTCACCGCGGCCAACCGCCAGAACGAGGCGCTCGAACGGCTGGCCGGCATCATCGGTGAACTGGCGAAAACGGACCGTGCCTACGCGCTGGAGAATGCCATCAAGGAATACGCGCAGGCCTATCTCACCCGCCACACCCCGGAGCAGCTTGAGAAGCACTTCGCGGAGTTCCCCGGCATCCCGCCGGAAGACCAGGCGACACGCGCCCTGCTGCGGATGGCCGTCATCAGCGCCTATGAGCGGCTGGGCAGCGAGTCGAAGGAACTGGCGGTGCAGCAGGCGTGCAACGGCCGGATCATGAAGCTGTTCCAGGAGTTGAAATCCTCCCTCTCCCCGAAGCAGCTTCCCACCCCCATCCTGCTCCAGCTTGCCGACCACCTGCGGGAAAACACCTCCGCCCCGCGCGAGGCCCTGCCGTTCTATGAGGAGGCGATTTCCCGCAATGAGCCGACCTACCGTTTCCCCTCCCTCTTCGGACGCGGGGACACGTGGTCCCGTTCCTCCTCACCGGAGGAAAAGCAGAAGGCCATCGACGATTTCACAACCATCCACCGGCAGTCGAAGAACCGTGCGGAACGGGAATACGCACTGTTCCGGATGGTGGAGACCATGGTGGCGAAAGGCGACCATGCCGCCGCGGTGGAGAACGCCCACCTTTACAATGACGCGAAGCTCCACTTCACGAAATTCGCGCCGGAAGTGAATCTGTGCCTGGCCCGCTCCCTCCGGGAAACCGGGAAGTTGGACGAAGCCATTTCCGCCTATTCCAAGGTCTGGTCCACGCCGGATGCGGCGGTGCGGCTGACCGCGCTCGCCATCAAATCATGGATGGAACTGCTGTGGGCGCGCAACCAGCCCGGCGACCGCAACATCGCCTTGGAAAGCGGCACCCGCTACCTGGACGCGACCCGTCCCAACATCCCCGGCATGTCCGCGGACGAATCCGCTCTCTGGAAGGAAATCGACCAGCTCGTCCGGACCTATGGATCCTCACCTGATGTGAAATGAAGCGCGGTATCCTCCATTTCCTGCTCATGTCCGCATGGGCGGCAGGCGTCCACGCCGCCCCCAACGAGGCTGCGTTCGAGGCGCTGCTGACCCGGCCTGACGGGTCCAGCCAGCGCGCCTACATCGTCACCGCGACCAAGGTCTCCATCCGCTACCGGGAGGCGCGGGACAGCAACGAGGTGAAGGACCTCAAGGTTTCCGACCTGGCCGCCGTCCACGTCATCGAGCCGCCTGGCTACGCGGCTGCGATCGACCTTTTCCAGGACCGCCGTTACCGGGAGGCGAAGCTCGCGTTCGCCGCGCTCACCAAGGCGCTGGAACCCGTATCCAACCTGCCGGACAACCCGGGGACGCTCTCCGCATTCCATGAACTGGAGTGCCTGCGGAAGCTGGGGGACCTGGAAGGACTCTCCGAGCAGTTGAAGACGTTCAACAAGGACCCGCTGGTGCGGGAAAACCACCTCCGTCAGATCGAGATGTACGTGTTCTGGGACGCGGTGCGGACCAAGAACTGGGGCCGCCTGGACACCCTCGCCAAAGACCGCGCGAAGCAGCGTCTCCCCGGCTACCAGCGGGCACAGGTTTCCTACTGCCACGCCCTGGCCCTGGAGGCGCTGGGCCGTCCCGGTGAAGCGCTGGACGCCTACAACACGTCCTTGGTGGCGGATGTGGGGGCGTCCGAGGAAATCGCCCGCAAGTCCGCGCTGGCGATCCTGCGCATCCATCTGGCCGATCCGGCGGTGAAGGAGGCCCTCAAACAGCCACCCGCCACCGCGGAGCCGACGCCCGGCCAGACCCGCCTGGCGGAAGCCCGTGCGGTGGCGAAGCTGTTCGAGCTTTCCCTGGGGGCCGGAGACCCGCTGCCGGAGGAGTTCGGGATGTTGCTGAAATGACCCCCGGCGGATCGTTTTCCCGGCATATCCCCCTTTGACAAGCCGGGGTCCCCCCGCCACGCTGCCGCCGAAACTTACCTCTCCTCCGAAACCATGGCCTACGATCTCATTGTCATCGGTGGCGGCCCGGCCGGCTACGTCGCCGCCATCCGCGCCGCCCAACTTGGAAAAAAAGTCGCCTGTGTCGAAGCGGACCGCGCCGGTGGCACCTGCCTCAACTGGGGCTGTATCCCGACGAAGGCCCTGCTGAAAAACGCCGAGCTGTACCACACCCTCGCCCATCGCGCGAAGGAGTTCGGTTTCTCCTTCGACAATCTCCAGTATGACTGGTCCGCCGTGATCGGCCGCTCCCGCAAGGTGTCCGAGCGTCTGGCCGGTGGCATCGAGTTCCTGTTCAAGAAGAACAAGGTGGACTACATCCGCGGCTACGGCTCCATCGTCGCTCCGGGCAAGGTCGAGGTCGTCGCCGCCGACGGCTCCAAGAGCACCGCCGACACCAAGGACATCATCATCTCCACCGGTGCGAAGTCCCGCCCGCTGCCACCGCTGCCCTTCAACGGCACTACGGTCATCGGCTCCAAGGAAGCGATGGTCCTCGGCAACCAGCCGAAGAGCATGATCATCATCGGTGCCGGGGCCATCGGCGTCGAGTTCGCCTACATCTACAATGCCTTCGGCACGAAGGTGACCCTCGTCGAGATGGCACCGCGCCTCGTCCCCGTCGAGGATGACGAGATCGGCGACGCGCTGGAGAAGTCCTTCATCAAGCAGGGCATCCGCTGCCTGGCGAACCACAAGATCACCAAGACCGAGGACAAGGGTTCCCATGTCGAGGTCACCGTCGAAGGGGCGAAGGAAAACGGCGTGCTCTCCGCGGACGTCGTGCTCGTCGCCATCGGCGTGCAGCCGGTCCTCCCGGGAGGACAGCAGCCGGAACTGACCGACCGTGGCTTCGTCAGGGTCGGCGACCGCTACGAGACCTCCCTCGCCAACGTCTACGCCATCGGTGACATCACCGGACCGCCGCTGCTCGCGCACACCGCTTCCTTCGAGGCGATCCAGTGCGTGGAAGGCCTCTACGTGGACGGCCACACCCCACGCAAGGTGACGAATTTCCCGGGCTGCACCTATTGCCACCCGCAGATCGCCTCCGTAGGCAAGACCGAGCGCGCGCTGAAGGAAGAAGGCATCGAATACAAGGTCGGCAAGATCCCGTTCGTCGCCATTGGCAAGGCCATCGCCGCCGGTGAGCCGGACGGCTTCGCCAAGCTGCTCTATGGCAAGAAGCACGGCGAACTGCTGGGCGCCCACCTCATCGGTGACAACGCCACCGAACTCATCGCGGAGATGGGCCTGGCGCTCGACCAGGAACTCACCGCCGAGGAGATTCACTCGACCATCCATGCCCACCCGACCATGTCGGAGGTGATCCACGAAGCAACGCTGGCCGCCGACGGCCACGCGATCCACTTCTGAGATCCACCGCACCATCACTCACGAAAGCCCCCGCCGGTCCGCCGTCGGGGGCTTTTCCGTTTCAGGTGAGCCACTCAGTGCCTGCGGCGGCGGATGAGAAAGCCCAGTCCGCCGAGGAGGACGAGCGAAGAGGAGGCAGGCTCCGGGATGGTGACGACGGAGAGCAGGTCCGTGCCGAACTTGAGGGCGTCGAAGTTGGTGACTCCGGAGGTGTTGCCGATGCCGCCGATCTGGACGTATTGGTTATTGGCGAAAGTCTGCCCCGCCACGGTCGTGGTGCTGGCAGAGAGCTTGGAGGTCACATTTCCCGCTCCATCGAGAAAGCCCAGCGTATAGCCGTTGATGGCGAACTGGTCGTACTGGGCGGCGGTGAGCACGTATTGGGTGGCCGTGCCGGTGGCACCGGTGACGCCCACATTCGTGAACACATTGATGGCCATATAGACGGTGCCGGTGGCGGGTATGATGGAGGAGCCGGTAGTTGTGGCCGATCCGGCATAGGACACGCCCAAGCCAATGCTGGTGAGGGCGCTGTTGTCCTCCACTTGGGAACGGAAGCGGCTCGACCCGCCGCCATCTCCGGGGTTGGTGGCGACGCGCACCTCGGTGAAGCTGCCGTTGCCGGTGGTGATGGTCCCGGCATTGTCCACCCGGAACAGGTAGCTGGAGTAAAGCGTGCCGCTCACGGAAGAGGTGAGGTTGAGCTGCACGGCCAGGGTGGTGCCACCGGTGTTCGCACGGTAGATCATCCGGTTGCCGCTGGTGGTGTTGTAGGTGCTGAAGGCGAGCCCACCGGCGGCGAAGGAATAACCGCTGCCCCCGCCGGGATTGTTGACGATGTAGTTCCCCTGCAGGCCTTGGGCGCTGGCGGCGACGCCGGTATCGATGGCGGCGGTACCTGTGGAGGAAAAGTTGACGGGGGTGTAGCTGTCATATGTCTCGTTCACCAACAAGGCGGCGGAGGCACTGGCGGCGGCGCAGACCGAAATGAGGGCGGTTGGCAGCAACCCGGAGGGACGGAGCGGCAGATTCATTTTCGGTCTACTACAGCAGAGGAAAAAGGAGTTCCATCATAATCCGCAGGAGAACCGTGCGCCGGATCCCGACTTTCCCGGAAAAGGAACACCCTCCACTGACGGCTGAGGTTTTCATCCGGACAAAACTTTCTCAGCGGCGGCGGCGCATGGCCAGCCCGGCCCCCAGCACCGCCAGCAATGCCGCTGATGGCTCCGGAATCAGGGCGTGGGGGACGACCTCACCGGTGGACAGGATCTTCGCGCTGTAGGTCCCGGCCTCCAGGCCCGGTGCGGATGGGTTGAAGAAGAAAATGGAATCCACCTGGGCCTGCTCCAAGCCACCGGACCCATCCCCGAACATGAGGCGCTCCAGCCCCCCGCCGTCAACCAGGCCGGTCCAGCCCAGGACCGTCAGCGAACCGGTCCACGCCTTGTCGCGGGAGTCCGCGAAAACGATGGTGGAGCCGACGTTTCCGTTGAAGTCCACCGTGGCGGCGGCCGTGACGGCAAGCTTGCCGAGCGTGTCGCTGAAGTTGCCCACCTGGAGGGAGCCGGCCCCGAGGGTCACCTCGGCGGTATTGCCGATGATGTCGCTCGCGCCGAAGCGGAAGGTGCCACCGTTCACCCGCAGGGCGGTGGAGGAGTTGAGGGAGCCCCTGGATTCCAGCACACCGGCGTTGACCGTGGTGGTGCCGGTGTAGGTGTTGGCGGCGGTCACCACCGCGGTTCCGCCACCGCTCTTGTTGAAGTTCCCTTCTCCCGTGATCACGCCGTGCTGCGTGACGGTGAAGTTCGTATCAATGTTCAAGGTGCCACCACCGGCCAGGAGGGTTGTGGCGCGGTTCATTTCAAAATTCCCGTTCGAGCGGAGCGCGCCGCCGTTGAAGGTGAGGCCTCCCGTACCAAGGCGGTCGTTGTCATACACCAGCACCGTACCACCGCCGAAGACCGTTCCGCCGGAGTAGGCCTTCGCCCCCACCAAGTACAGGGTGCCGCCACCGGTTTTGGTAAGCGTGCCACCGCTGATGGCGCCATCATAGCGGACGGTGTTGGAGCCGGTCACCTCGATGCTTCCCCCCGCCGCGCCGAGCACCGTGGACTGGGTGAAAAATGGACCTTCGCCGGTGCCGAAGGACAACCTGAGACGTCCTCCGTTGATGGTCAGCGTGCCTGTTCCCAGGCGGTTGGTGCCGTCAACGTCGAGAACCCCCTCGCTGATCGTCGTTCCTCCGGTGTAATTGCTGGCAGCCCGGAGGGCCAGCACACCGGTGCCTGTCTTTGAAAGGCTTCCCCCTCCCGTGATCGCCCCCTGCTGGGTCACCACCTTGTCGGTTTCGATGTTGAACGTGCCGCCGCCGGCATTCAGCACGGTGGCCCGGTTCATGGTGAAGGTACCGCTGGAACGCAGGGTGCCGCCATCGAAAGAAAGCCCGCCACTGCCAAGGCGGTTGTCGTCATAAATATAGATGTCCCCACCGTTGAAGGCGGTGCCGCCAGCGTGCGTCTTTGCGTTCACCAGCCACAGGGTGCCGCCGCCGGTCTTGGTCAGCATCCCCGCACCATCAATGGTGCCGTCATGCCGGAATTGGTTGCCTCCGGTGACCTCGATGGTTCCACCCGCCGCGCCGATGGTCATCGGCCGGACGCCGGTACCGGTGGTGATGTTGCCCGTAACCTGCAGCGTCCCGCCATCGATGGTCACGAGGGAGTTGGAGGCCCCGAGCCGGTTGTCGGCATTCACGCTCACCGTGCCACCCCGGATCGTGAGGCCGCCGGTAAAGGTCGTGGCGCTGGATCCGGAAAGATCCAGCAGACCGCTCCCGGTTTTGACCAATGAGAGCTTCGCGCGGTTCGACCCGTCCACGGTGTCCTCGATGAGCTGGCTGAGACGGATGATACCCGTGCCACCAAGGGTGAGGATCCTGTCGCCGCCGGTGGCGGTGGAAGGGGTGACGCTGTTCCTGACCAGCAACTCACCGGAAGATTGGTTCGACCACGTCTGGTCCGCGCCGACCCGCAGCCGCACGCCGCCCGCATTGGCCCCCGATCCGATGATGGCTCCACCCGCACCGGCTCCCAGGGTGATGCCTCCGGTACCCACCTCCAGGTTGGTGGCGGCGGCAGGGCCAAGGATGGAAGTGATGCCTGCGGATCTGAACAACAGCGAAGCAACCGACCCGTCCGTGCCGAACGTGATCGTCTGGTCGCCGGAGACGCCGTCGGTATTGAACACGGCGTTGGCTCCTGCCGGAACCGCTCCGGCGGTACTGCCATCAGCCGCACCCGACCAGTTGCCCGCCGTCGTCCATTCCCCCGCTCCACCTCTCCAATAATAGGTCTGCGCGGCAACGGGCGCGATCCCGGCAAGGGACGCCACGGCGGCGAGGAGGAGCAGTGGATTTCGTGAAAATTTCATGGCTCGGAGGGAAGGGGGTTTGGAAACGCGGGCTACCGCTACCAAACCTTTGCCCCGCCTGCCAAGGCCATAGAACGCAAAGAGTTGCCCGGCAGGATGGCCCTTCTTCTTACAACTGGCGCACTTCCCGGAGTCTTCTCCTTGCAGAATACGCCGATTGCGGCACCATATCCCGTCGCCTTCCCCTCCCCGGAAGACCCCATCCCTCGCTCGCATCCGACCATGAAATCCTTTCCCTGTCTCCTCCTCGCCGCTGCCGCAGCCGCCGCCCTCAGTTCCTGTACCGCCCCTGTTTCCAAGGGACCGAAGAGTTCCTTCACCTTCGACCCACCGGTGAAGAAGGCGACGAATCCGTCCGCCGTGCGGGTGAAGATCAGCACCAGCGCGCAGAAACTCTATGTGGTGGAGGGCAGTGAGGTCCTGCTCGCCACCCCGGTATGCGTGGGCACCGCCTCCGCGCCGACGCCGAAGGGCACCTTCCCCGTCCAGGCCAAGGTCGCCAACCGCCGCCGGGTCAGCAGCCCGGGCGCGGGCTACCCCATGACCTACTGGATCCAGTTCTACAGCCCGTCCTACGGCGCGCACTGGGGCTTCATCAAACCCTACCCCGCGACCCACGGCTGCGTCCGCATGCCACTGAACTCCGCCCGGAAGGTGTTCAACCTCGTCCGTGTCGGCACGCCGATCAACGTCGCCACCACCCAGCCGGAAGATGCCACCATCGGCAAGACCCTGCCGGTGCTCGACGACAGCAAGCTGGATAACCCGCCGAATTCCTACATGCTCAGCCCGCAGGTCTTCAGGGACGCGGAAAAGGGCAAGATGTGGAATTTCTGAGCCACGCCGCCCGATCCAACTTGAAAACCTCCACCGGATACCGGCGGAGGTTTTTTCTTTCCGGCACACCGGAGGGAACACAGCAACCCGATCACTCCCGTTTCCTGCTGACGGCGATCTGGTATTTCGTGATGCCAAGGGCGATCCCATCGGCCACCGCATCCTGGAATTTTTCGTTCGCGGCCAGTCTCGCCTGATACTCGTCCGCGAGGTTGGCCGCCGTCAGCGTGATGGCGGGATGCCGGAGGCCGACAAAGCCGGACTGCTTGTCCGATGAAAGGCCGTTGTCCTGGGTGTTCACTCCCAGGTTGCGCAGCACGCCGCCATGAATGCTGATTCCCAAGGCAGCACCGAGCCGGGAAATCTCTCCAGCTTCCTCCCCCGTTCCGACAACGGGCGGCACCAGCACCGAGGTTCGCATGCCCTTGGGTCCGTCCTTTTCATCCAGGAAATTGATGCTGACGAAAACCGCGGGCTCCTGGACTTCGTTGGCGGCACCGACGCGCTCCTCCACCGTCATGGCCTTTTCCTCCCCGCGGGTCATGACGACCTTGATCCCGCGCTCCTCCAGCTTGGTCCTCGCCTTCCCGGCGATCTCCCAAGCGTGGCGCGCCGCATCTCCCCCACCTGTCGGGTCCAGGATCACGGTACGGGGCACCCCGGAACCTCCGATCTGGTGGGGCCGCAAGATGGGGTCGATGAGACGGCTGAGATCTTCCCGCGAGAGGAACACCTCGCCGCCCTCCTCCATGATCTCCCTGTTGAGGATGATCTTCACCTTGTTGAAGTGGCATTCCTTCGAGCCGACGCTGAAGTTCACCACGATCTCGCTTCTCTGAGCGCCGCGCTTCTCAAGGCGGATCTCACCGCCATTTCTCTCCAGATCACCGAAGCCGTAGAATTCCCCGAACTTCCCGAACGGGATGTAGTCGTTCTCGCCGACCCGTTTCACGTCCCAATCCCACTCCTCCCCGAGGTCACGGGCATCCGATGTCACGGCGGACAACAAAAGTGCCCCCATCCATCCAAGAACAAGTGATGCGGTTTTCATGGCATTCATGGGAATACCGCATCCGCCGCTGGAATCGATCAAAATCGTATTCGCGACGACGGACCATTTCCCTGTCGCAACCCGGTGGGCTGGTGTATCGCTCAACGGCAATCCCATGGATATCCGCTCTCTTTCCACCAGCGTCCCACTCCTGCTCATGGCTTCCCTGCACGCCGAATCCATCTCCTACCCCACGACCCGCAAAGAACCCGTCACCGATACCTACCATGGGGTGAAGGTGGAGGACGCCTACCGCTGGCTGGAGGATGACAACTCCCCGGAAACGAAAGCCTGGGTGACCGCCCAGAACGCCGTCACGGGGAAATACCTTTCCGCCATCCCGCAGCGGAACACCATCCGGGAGCGGTTGAAAAATCTGTGGAACTTCGAGCGGATGGGGCTGCCCCAGGAACAGGGAGGGCAGTGGTTCTACAACATGAACAGCGGCCTCCAGGAGCAGGCGGTGCTCTACACGGCCCCCTCGCTGGAGGGCGAACGGCGCGTGCTGCTGGACCCGAATGTGATTTCCAAGGAAGGCACGGTTTCCCTCTCCCGCTATGAGCCGAGCGAGGACGGAAAGCTGCTGGCCTACGCGACCTCAGGCGGGGGCAGTGACTGGAACGAGATCCGCATCCGCGACGTCTCCTCCGGCAAGGACCACGGAGATCACCTGAAATGGGTGAAGTTCAGCGGCATCTCCTGGGCGAAGGATGGCAGCGGGTTTTTCTACAGCCGCTACCCCACCCCACCGGAAGGCGCGGCACTCACCCAGGTGAACGAGAATCAGAAGCTCTACTTCCACACGCTGGGCACCCCGCAGGAAAAGGATGTGCTGGTCTATGAACGTCCGGACCAGCCGCGCTGGGGCATGGGCGGATGGATCACGGAGGACGGCGCGTATCTGCTCATCCATCTGTCCCAGGGAACGGACCCGAAGAACCGCATCGCCTACCGCCCGGCGGGTGATCCGCAAGCACCGGTCACCGTGCTGCTGCCGGATGGGGATGCGGAGTATGATTTCATCGGCAACATCGGCCCCGTCTTCTACTTCCACACGGATCTGGACGCGCCGCGGAAACGGGTGATCGCCATCGATACCCGGACTCCGGAGAGATCCGCGTGGAAGGAGATCATCCCGCAGTCCGGGGATCTGCTGGATACCGTCAGCATGTCCGGCGGGAAACTGCTCTGCGTCTATATGAAGGACGCGAGCGACCGGCTGTACCGCTTTGACACGGACGGAACCGGAAAGACGGAGATCAAACTGCCGGGCATCGGCTCCATCGGCGGGCTGGGCGGAAAGCAGGAGGACAAGGAGGTGTTCTATGCCTTCACCAGTTTCACGGAGCCGGCGTCCGTCTATCGCCTCAACATCGCCACGGGCGAAAGCACGCTGTGGAGGAAACCGGAGGTGGACTTCGACGGGAGTGCCTATGAAACGAAGCAGGTTTTCTTCACCAGCAAGGACGGCACGCGGGTGCCGATGTTCATCGTCCACAAGAAAGGCATCAAGCTGGATGGCTCCCACCGGACGCTGCTCTACGGTTACGGCGGCTTCCAGATCAGCATGCAGCCCGGCTTCTCCATCTCCCGCGCGGTGTGGCTGGAGCGCGGCGGCATCTCGGTGACGGTGAACCTGCGCGGTGGCGGCGAGTACGGCCGTGAGTGGCATGAGGGCGGCAGAAAGGGAAACAAGCAGAACGTCTTCGACGACTTCATCGCCGCGGCGGAAAAGCTGGTTGCGGACGGCTACACGAAGCCGTCCAAGCTGGCGATCCAGGGCGGCAGCAACGGCGGGCTGCTGGTGGGCGCGTGCATGACCCAGCGGCCGGAACTGTTCGGCGCGGCCCTGCCTGCGGTGGGGGTGATGGACATGCTGCGCTTCCAGAAGTTCACCATCGGCTGGGCGTGGGAGAAGGAGTACGGCAGTTCTGACAACGCGGAGGACTTTCCCCTGCTCCACCGCTACTCGCCCTACCACGCGCTGAAGCCCGGCACCCGCTATCCGGCCACGATGGTCACCACGGCGGACCATGATGACCGGGTGGTGCCCGCCCACAGCTTCAAGTTCGCCGCACGGCTGCAGGAATGCCAAGCAGAGGACGGCCCGCCGGTGCTCATCCGCATCGATACCAGCGCCGGACACGGGGCTGGAACCGCACTGTCAAAGGTGATCGACCGCGCGGCGGACGAGTGGGCGTTCCTCGAACACGTTCTCGGGAAATGACCGGCGGTCATTCCTTCTCCCTGACGGGAACGATCAGTGTGGGGATGACGGCTTTCCGAACCATCCCCTCCGCGACACTCCCCAACAACAGCGATGCCACCACGCCGTGGCCGTGCGAACCCAGCACGACCAGGTCGGCGCCGGTCTTTTCCACGTAGTCGATGGTCGCGTGGAGCGGGCTTCCGTCCACGAGCTGCGTGTTCACCCCCGGGACGTCACCGAGTTCCTGGCGGAGTTCCTCCAGCTTCTTCTCCGCACGGGTGCGGACCTGCGTGTCATAGAGCGGCATCGCGGGGAATTCCTCCGGGGTGAAGCCGTAGGCGGTGAACGGTACCTGGGGCTCGATGATGTGGATGAGGTGGAGCTGTGCACCGAACGCCTTCGCCAGCTTCCCGGCGGTGGCGAGCACGCCCGGAGTTGCATTCGAGAAGTCCACGGCTGCGACGATCATTTTCATGGCGTCCTGACCGTAACCCGGCTGACCGGATTCCGCAACCCGGCATGAAGCGGCAGGGTTGCGGAAGTCGTGAGACTTCCGGTTGGGGGGGAAGCCCATGGAGGACCGGAACCGGTTTGTTGGAGGACGTCCACCCTGCCGAAGCTCTCACGGGCTTCGCTACCCTGCCAGCGTATCCGCCACCGCACGGATCGTTTCATCCAGGGCAAATGCACCGGCCGTCAGCGCGACCCTCTCCCCGCCCTCCACGCGCAGGAGGGCGGCCTCCGCGGCGGATGCGACCACCTCCGCGGTCCTGCCTTTCCTCAGCACCGTCTCCGCAAGCGCCTCACAGGATGCCTCACCGGGTTGCCCGACAATCACCACGCGGTCACTCTGCGCCATGAGCTTTTCCAGCGCCCGCTCCCGCGCGGACATCCCGGGGGAAAGGGTATCCAGGAAAGTGACCTTCGCATCGTTGTAGCGGTGCCGGAGCTGCTGCACGAGCCACGAAACCTTCCGCGGGGAAAGGGTGGTCTGGCACACCACCCCGAACGCAGGCGAAAAGACCAGCCGCGCCGTGTCCGTCGTATCTTCAAGAATGCGGGTGCTGGGATGCCCGCCCGCCAGTCCCTTGCTCTCCGGATCCGCATGCCTGCCGATGACCAGCGGCTGCGCCCCGTCCATCCTCAGCAGCCCCAGCGCCACCTGGGCCCGCTTCACCTGCGGGGAGGTGAGATCCACCAGATGCACGCCCGCCTTCTCCCACTCCCTCCTCCTGAGCGGTGACATGCCACAGAAAGGAATGACAATCTTCCGGAAGCGGAAAAAGTCCGCTTCCTCCACGTCCTCCATGATCCCGATCCCCGCCAGCCTGCGGCTGATTTCCACATCCGGCATGAAACGGCCCGCCACGCCCAGTCGGTCGGTCTTCGCCAGCTCCTCCAGCTGCCAGAGCGCGCTCCGCGTTTCCACATCCATGCCAAAGACCGGTGCCAGTCTGACCGAAGGTTCCGTCATTGTTTTCATTTTTTCTTTGTCCTACAAAGTAATTGGTTAAAAAAGGGGCACCGCTGGTTTCGGTTTCACAAGGTTGGACGTGCCTGCCATGGATTAACTTTGCTCCACAAAGTTAGGTGAAGGCAAGCGGAAAACTCATTTGCCCAGATCCAGGATCTGCTCCAGCACTCCCAGATAGGCGACGAAGGCCTTCTTTCCGGCGTCCGAGAGCGCATAGAGCGTCTGGGGCCGGCCGTCCCCGGTGAGCTTTTCGCCGGAGATGAACTCGGCTTTCTCCAGCGTGCGGAGGTGGGTGATGAGGTTCCCGTCGGACATGTCGAGCTGCCCCTTGAGGTCCTGGAATGCCCATGGCTCCGCCCTCGAAGCCAGCAGCGTCATGATGGAGAGACGGCCTTTTTCGTGGATGGTGCGGTCGAGCTGGGAAAAATCGATCATGCTTCGGATTCCTCACGGCCCTTCGTCGTGACGATCACAGCCCCATAAATCAGATGGAAACCCCCGAACGCAATCGCCATGAGCCGCGATCCGTTCTTGATGGGTGCCAGCCCGGCGATGCTCTCCACGACCTGAGCCACCCCGGCCAGGCCGGTCACCCCGAAGATCACAAAAGCCCAGCCGAGCCAGACCATGGAACGCGGCGCGAACTCCCGGATGGCGAGCAGCGCCAGGCCATAGTGGAGGCTCCATAGACACGCGGCCGCCGGCTCGTTCTTCGCCCTGACGAAGAGCAGCCCGAGAAAGCCTCCTGCGACGATGGAGGGCAGCGCACCGCGGATGGCCAGCTTGAGACCGGTGTTCCAGAACGGTTTCGCGTGGGAGGAGCTGGCGCGGAAGATCTGCCATGCGTTGAACAACAGGACCATCGCCGCTCCGAAAAGCCACCACCCGGCCCATGCCCAGCCCTGCCTGCCCTCGGACAACCACGCCGCCGCAAGGGCCGCCGCACCGCCGATGAGCGCCGTCTCTCCGGACAGCGCGCGGAAGATCGTCGCCCGCTCCATCATGGTCCGGATCACCCGCAACTGCTCGGCGGCTTCTTCGCGTGTCGTCATGACAAGGCTTTGCCACACAAAGCCGCAGGATGGCAAGCTATCTTGAGCGTCCAACATCGAACGTCGAATTGAAGAATGGCGGTGATGCAAATGCGTCCGCCTGGCGTTCGCGTCCTGATCGTCTCTTCGACGTTCAATGTTGGACGTTCGATGTTCGATGTTCCATCTTCCCCCCATGATCCGTTTCCTGCATACCCGCATCCGTGTCCGTGACCTCGACAACTCGATCGCCTTCTACAAGAAGCTGGGCTACGAGCTGGGCGAGTTCAAAGACTCCCCGCAAGGGAACAAGCTGGCCTTCCTCAACCTGCCCGGCAACGACGTGTTCCTGGAGCTGACCTATTCACCGGACTACACGGCGACCTGCCCGGAGGACCTCATGCACACGTGTCTGGGTGTGGAGGACATCGTGGAGTACTGCGACGGCGTCGAGAAATCCGGCATCGAGATCTGGCCGGACGGCTGGAGGGAGAAGTTCACCTCCGGCGGCCGCAAGATGGCGTTCGTGACGGATCCCGACGGCTATGAAGTCGAGATCCTGGAGCGTGGCGCAAAGGTGGTCTGACCAAGGATCGGCAATTCGCGTGAGGTCAGTTCCGCCGGCGGCGGCGGACTATCACAAAGCCGCCGGAAACCAGCAGCAATGCCCCCGTCGCCGACTCCGGGATCGCCTCGTAAGTCAGTGAAGGAAGGCCCGCACTGCCTGGATTCTGTGCGGACCCGAAATTGTAGCCGATCGCCGCAGTTCCGGGATTTCCCACATCCGGATTGAGCCGGAAAACGACATATTGCAGCGCGCCGGCACCGCCCGCGTATTGGGCATTGAGATAGTTCAGCAGATTGACATTGCCGACGATGGCGCTGGTCGTGACAGACGACCCGTTGCTCGTGGTCGTGATGGCAAAATCCTGCTGAATCAAACTGACGCCGGGACTGGAATCGACAGTCGCCCCCTCGTAATACGCGCCCGTCGGCAGAGCCGAAGTGCCCTGCGCCGCAAGGCCGTAAAGATCGACATTGAAGGAAAACGGGGTGCCGCTCTTCCCGTCCAGATACAAGCCCAGACTCGCCGAGGTGAACGGATTGGCAACCGCCCCGAAATCCGGCAGTTGGAAACTCACCAGCATGTTACGCCCATTCCCGTCGGTGGCCGCAGACCCGACGCGGTGGGTGGCCGCGGTCGTCGTGACCAATGTCCCGTTCTTCGCAAGCCCCGAAGAGGAAACCGGCTGGAGGACGGCGGCCTTCAGCGGCAATGCCGCGAGCAAAGCCGCGAACACGGGAATCGAACGCGACGGCAGTCCGGAGAAACGATGCGATGTCTTGGGGATCATGGATGGTTCAGGTTTGGAAATGATTGGCAGAGGAGGATGACCCTGCGGAATTTTTATCCCCGTGGTCAGGGCTACATGTTTTCGGGCAGCCTTTTCAGCACGGCGGAACGGAAAAAAATCGCAAATTGTGCTGAATCCCTCTTCCCAACACATCAGGAAGTACTACACGCCTCCGCCTATGAGTGAAATCGCCGCCAACGAAGAATCCCGCCTGATCTCAGCGGCGCAAAACGGCGACCTCGCCGCCTTCGGAATCCTCGTGGAACACCACTACGCCGCAGTCCGCGCCTGCCTCGCCGTCCGCATGGGAAATGCCCACGACGCCGAGGACCTCACCCAGGAGGTTTTTCTGCTCGCCTTCAAAAAGCTCGACCAGTGCACCCCCGGCCGGCCGATGCGCCCCTGGCTCCGGCGCATCGCCGTCAATCTCTCCGGAAACCACCGCCGGAAATTCCGCGCGCTGCCAGTGGGGGCCATCGAGGAACTCCAGAACCTGATCGACGACTCGCTCCGCCAATGGATCGAGCCCCTCGACGAACGGACGCCGCTGGAAGCCCTGCGGCATTGCCTGGATCAACTGGAATCACCCGCCCGGCAGCTTCTCTTCGCCCGTTACGCGGATGAGCTTTCACTCGACGAGCTCGCCGCGCTGCTCGAGCGGAAAACCTCCGCCGTCTCCATGCAGCTCCACCGCCTCCGGCATCTCATCGGCAATTGCATCCGGGAAAAACTTTCCCCGCAGCCCCCCACCCCCCGCCCGCTATGAACCCGGAGGAATGGCATCGGCTCACCCGGGAGACGGCGGAAAACCGTCTCACCGCCGAAGACGCGGCCCGCATCCTCCGCCACTGGCACGAGGACACCGCCGCTCGTGACGAACTCCTCCGGGCTCTCCTCGTCGACCGGTTGCTGCCGGTGGTTCTCAAGTCATCCGCGCCCGCGACCGCAGCCGACGAGGTAACCCAGAGCCTGCAAAAACACCGCGCGGACGAAGCCGCCACATTGGCGGAGCAGACGGTCATCCGGCTCCGCCATTCCCGCCGCGGGACGATGGTGAAACGCATTTCACTCGCCGCGGCCACGATCACCCTGGGGTGCGTTCCACTGGCCCTGATGAAAAAATCCGCCGCCCGGCCGGCCGGGGAACTCACCGGCTCGGAAGCCATCGAATGGGACACCGGCGACCGGCCCCCCGGCCCGCTCGTTCCCGGCACCCATCTCCGCGCCCGCAGCGGACTCGCCCGGATTCTTCTGGAAAACGGAGCCACCCTTCTCGCCGAAGCCCCGTTCGATTTCAAAATCCGCAGCCCCATGGCCATTGATCTCAACCGCGGACTGCTGGTCGTCCATTGCCCGCCTACCGCCCATGGGCTCGAAGTCCGCACGACCCGCGGCATCATCGTTGACCGCGGCACCACCTTCGGCATCGAAGCCTCGGGAGACGATCCCTCGGTCCATGTCATCGAAGGCCTCGTCGATGTCAGGCCGGAAAACCACATCACCTCGTCGCTCCGCGAAGGCGAAGCCGCGCGGCTGGAATCCTCCGGCCCGCGCTCCATCCCGATCAATGCCGGCATTTTCCTGAATTCGCTCCCGGAGAAATCTCCGGAAAATCGTCCCCGGCCCTTCATCCATTGGCGTCTTGACGAAGGCGACGGCCTCATCTCCGCGGATTCCGGAAATGGCCTGGCCACCCCCGGCGAGGCCGAACTGCGATTCCGCGCCTACCCGGAAGGCACACCGGTCCCGCTCAAGGGGCCATCCTGGGTCACCGGCAAATTCGGCTCCGCGCTCTATTTCAACGGTGACGGAGCTTCCGCCGAGTCCGACTTCCCCGGAATCCTCGGCTCCGCCACCCGCAGCATCTCGATGTGGGTGCGGATTCCCCCGGATGTCAGTCCGGATCAGGGCCACGGCTTCCTTTCGTGGGGAACCTCGAGGCAAGGCTCGATCTGGCAGCTTTCCGCGAATGGCGTGGCGGACGACGGAGCCCCCGGCGCCCTGCGCGTCGGTACTTTCAACCGCGGAATGATCATCGGCACCACGGACCTGCGCGACGACCGCTGGCATCACGTCGCCGTCGTCATGTATGGCGGGGACAAGCCCAACCTCTCCACCAACGTTCTCCTCTACGTGGATGGTCGGTTGGAGCGCGTCTCACGGCGGACCTTCACCCCCATCGACACCGCCTCCGCCCCTCCCGGCGAAGGCGTCCGCCTCGGCCGGAACGCCGCGTCAGCCACCTCCAAATATGCGAAACGCTTCTTCCGCGGTTCGGTGGATGAAGTCTTCATCTTCGACTCCGCCCTTTCCTCCGAAGAAGTGATCCGCCTCATGCGCCACAACACCCTCCGTTGAATCGCGCGGATTTCCATGAAATGGGATCACCAGGCTCTCCCGCTCACTTGATCCGCGCGCTGAACTGCCCGCCCTTTCCGGACTGCCACGCCTGCTTCGCGCTGTTGAACAGCTTCGTCAGCTCCGCCTCGCTGCCGAGGCGGTATTCGATGGTTTTCGCGTGGGTGGTGTCCGGGTATTTCTTGATGACCATGTGATCTTCGTCCGCTCCGGACGCCTGGCCGCCTGCGTCCAGAAAGCCCTTTCCCTGCTCCGCCGCCGTGCCGCCGCTTTTCGCCGAGCGGGGTGACAGGAAATAGAACCGGGCGAGCGCCTGCCCGGTGGTGTCGATGGTGACCTCATCGACAAGCACCGTGCCATCCAGCACGTAGCTATGGCGGCTGACCGAGGTGATGCGCTCGGTGGCGACGGCATACTCCCCTCCGGCAAGCCGGGCCTGCCAGAAGCCCTTCACCGCGGACTGTTCCTCGGAGGGCTTTGACGGATCCGCATCGTCTTTCGGTTGGAAAGGCGGGGTCACCTGGGCCTCCACGGAAACGAATGCGGCAAGGACCGCAGACAGGACAAGGGCATGGGTCTTCATCCCTGACAGATGTGGCAGGATCCGGTGGCGATGGCCAGCATTCGGAAAGTGCTTCGGACAAGTTAAATATTGTCACGATTCCGGAAATCCCACAGGGTTCCAGCCATGGTCCGCTACCGGTCGAACGTCGCCGCGCTGATCGTGAGGGCTGACGGTTCCTTGCTGATCTGCGAGCGGTGGACCATCCCCGGGGCATGGCAGTTCCCGCAGGGCGGAGTGGACGCGGGGGAGTCACTGGAAGGCGCGCTGTTCCGCGAAGTGAAGGAGGAGATCGGCATCGGGCCGAAGCATCTCCGGATCGTGAAAAAGCGCAGCGGCTACCGCTATCTCTACCCGGAGCAGGTGCGGCAGAAGAAGCTGCAGAAGCACGGCAACCAGGGCCAGGAGCAGACCTACTACCTCTGTGAGCTGCTGGACTCCGCACCACCGGTGAACGTGAACCAACGGCCCCGGGAGTTCCGCGCCCACCGCTGGATCCACCCGACGGAGTTCGACCTGGAGTGGCTGCCGGAGTTCAAGCGCGACGTGTACCGGCAGGTGATGCTGGATTTCTTCGATGTGGAGCTGTGACCGGCTCCGATGCTGTCTTTGTCAGCAATCGCCGCCACCGCCGGAGTCCCCATCCCACGTTCCGCCGGATCCACCCGTGCTGGAATATCCCTGGCTATCCGGGGTCCAGCCGTCGTGCTTCCCGGTCTCCCGGGCCTCTCCGGTCAAGCGTCTCAGGATGAACACCACGAAACCGAAGAACAGGATGAAGCCGGTTGATATGATCAGAATCCATTCCATGGCTTTCCAAGGTTTGGCATGGCGGATGATCCCGCCATCCGCTGGCATCCTATCCGGACCGCGCATGGGCCGCAGTTGGAAAAGGATTCGCACATTCCACCTCCGCCCTCAGGGAAAGAGTGCGTGCAACGGCAACCGTATCCCTCCACCCTTCCCCCCTTCCGATGATGAATTTCCTGAAAGCCCTTTTCCTCGCCCTCTGTCTTTCCGCCACGGTTTCCGCCGCCCAACCGAACATCATCATCTTCTTGGTGGATGACATGGGGGTGATGGACACATCGGTTCCCTTCCTGACGGATGTATCCGGCAAGCCGCAGCGCTATCCGCTCAACGATTATTTCCGCACACCTTCCATGGAGCGCCTGGCCGAACGGGGCATCCGCTTCAACCAGTTCAACGCGATGAGCCTTTGCTCGCCGAGCCGCATCTCCCTCATCACCGGAAAGAACGCGGCCCGCCACCGGACGACGAACTGGATCAACCAGTCCACCGACAACCGCGGACCGAACGGCCCGCCGGAGTGGAACTGGAAAGGGCTGCGGAAGGATGATGTGACCCTGCCGCGCCTGCTGCAAAAGGCCGGCTACCGCACCATCCAGGTTGGCAAGGCGCACTTCGGTCCCGGGGACTCCGAGGGCGCGGATCCGCTCAACCTCGGGTTTGATGTGAACATCGCCGGTGGACCCATCGGCCATCCCGCGAGCTACAAGGGGACTCTGGATTTCGGCGCGAAGACGAAGCAGGTGGCAAATGCCGTGAAGGGCCTGGAGAAATACCACGGCCAGGACATCTTCCTCACGGAGGCGCTCACGCTGGAAGCCAACGCCCAGGTGGAGCTGGCGGTGAAGGACAAGAAGCCGTTTTTCCTCCATCTGGGACACTACGCGGTCCATACTCCGTTCGAGTCCGATGCCAGGTTCGCCGACCACTATAAGGATAGTGGAAAACCGCCGAAGGCGCAGGCGTTCGCCACGCTGGTCGAGGGCATGGACAAGTCCCTGGGCGACCTGATGGACCATCTGGAAAAGCTGGGCGTGGCGGAGGACACGCTGATCGTTTTTCTGGGTGACAACGGCTCGGACTCCCCGCTGGGCGAGGCCCACAACGTGGGCAGCGCCGCCCCGCTGCGCGGCAAGAAAGGCTCCCACTACGAGGGCGGCATGCGCAGCCCGTTCATCGCCGCGTGGGCAAAGCCGTCCGCCGATAATGCGAACCAGAAGAAACTGCCCGTGAAGCAGGGAGCGGTGCAGACACAATTCGCGGCGATCCATGACATCTTCCCCACCCTCACCGGTCTTGCAGGGGTTGCGGCTCCGGAAGCCTACGAGATGGACGGACGGAAGCTCGATACCCTGCTGACGGGCGCGGCGGACGGGAGCCATCCGGATGCATTCCTCATGCACTACCCGCACGCGCCGCACCGCAGCAACCATTTCACCACCTACCGTGAAGGGGACTGGAAAGTGGCCTATCACTATTTCCCCGACGCTGAGAACGGGAACACCCGCTACCAGCTCTTCAATCTGAAGAACGACCCCTTCGAGCAGGAGGATCTTTCCTCATCCGACCCCGCCAACCTCAGCCGGATGATGAAGGCGCTCGCAACCGCGCTGGAGGAGGAGAAGGCGCTCTATCCCGTGGATGAGGCGGGGGCTCCGGTGAAGCCGGTGGTGCCGTAGAGTATTCCCATTCTCCGTAGCGGGGCGGCTGCGCCGTTCCGGCTGGGTGAACCGGTGTGATCTCCCGATTTCAATCCATCATGGATATCATCCGTTCCATGCTGCATTGCAGGGAGAGAGGAGAATCTTCCCAGCCGTAATGGCGCAGCCATTACGCTACACTGCGCTCACTTCCGCTTCTGCGAAAACAGCCAGCGGATGGCCTCCGGATTGTCGTAGGTCATCGTCCAGGAGTCGTGCTTCACGCCAGGGTAGATGGTGAGCTTCGGCTTGCCGCCCGCTTTTTCCAGAGCCTCGATGAGATCCGTGGTCGCCGCAACCGGCACCGTGGGGTCCGCATCACCGTGGAAGGTCCAGACCGGCACATCCTTGTAACGCGAAACGATCGATGGATCCCCGCCGCCGCAGATGGGAAGAGCGGCGGCGATTTTCTCCGGCGCACGGCCCATCAGGTCCCAGGTGCCGAAGCCACCCATGGAGATGCCGGTGACATAGAAGCGCTTCGGATCTACGGGGTGGGTTTTTGAAAATTCCTCCACCAGCGCGAGCACGGCCTCCAACCGCGGGTTCGGCTCCTTGGCCGCGACCAGCCGCCGCTTCTCCGCGTCGAGATCCGCCCACCACAGCTCGGCGGGGCATTGGGGCGCGATGAGGAAGCAAGGCTCGTTGAGCTTCTCCGCACCGGCGAGGATGGAGCTGATGCCGTGCTTCAGGTGCTTCTTGTTGTCGTCACCGCGCTCACCCGCACCATGGAGAAAAAGGACGAGCGGATAGACTTTCCCCTCCTCCACCTTCTCCGGAACGGCGAGGCGGTAAGGGATGTGGATGCCGTTGGGCGCATCCCACTCCCTGGCGATGGTTTCAGCGGCGAATCCAGTGGATGAGAGGGACATGGCGAGCAGGCTCTGGAGCAGGCGCATCTCCGGATGGTGGATTTTCCGTTGATAGAAGGAAGGGGAAAGTGAATCGCAGCGGGGGCGAAAGCAACGAGGGTCAAGATGGCCCAGCCACATGATGGCCATCCATCAGTCCCGCCCGGGCTGGGAGAGGAAGAAGCCCAGTTCCGCCTGCGGGTGCTCCTGCTTCCGGAAGATTCCCGCGGATCTCCACATCCTCGTTTCCCAGCCGGAGTCTGAAACCGAATGCCGCCATGGCGGGTGCTCTTCAAAGGTGTTTGTCGAACCAATCCGCCGCCACCTTCGCCGTCTCATCCAGCCAAGGCTGGCTCATCCAGAAAGGGTGCGGCGCATTTTTCAGCGTGATGAGGTCCGTGGCGACACCTGCGGCCCGGAGCTTCTCCTGCATCGCCGCCCGGCCGATCTTCAGGCTGTCCTTCTCCCCCTCGATGAAAAACGTCGGCGGGCTGTCCTTGGAAACATGCTCGATGGGCGAGGCCTGGGCGTAGAGCGGACGGTTCTCCGAGATGGGGCCGAAGAACAGCACGTGCCCTTCGCTGTTCTTGTCCTTGTTGGCCTCCAGCAGGTCCATGGTCGCAGCCATCACCACGCAGGCCTTGAGCTTGGTCGGCTGGTCCGGATTTCCACCGCTGCCTTCCAGTTCCTTGACGTCCCCCGTCATGCCCATCAGCGCACTGAGGTGACCGCCGGCGGACCCACCCATCACGCCGATGCGGTCCGGATCGAGGCGGTACTTCGCCGCGTTCGCCCGCATGAAACGGAGGGCCGCCTTGCAGTCATGGATGGCGGCGGGATACTTCGCATCGGTGGAAAGGCGGTAGGCCACCTGGGTCACGACGTAGCCACGCTCCGCCAGCCTCTCGGCCAGCGGCTTGTCAGGCTCGATCTGGCGCTTCTGCCAGCCACCGCCGTGGATGAGCAGGATGGCCGGGTAGGTCCCTGCCTTCTTCGGGACATAGACATTGACCAGCACGGAGAAGTCACCCGGGTGGGAACACTCGACATTCTCATGCAGGGTGATGCCCTCGGGAAGCGCGGGCTTCACGAGAACCCACTTCGGCTTGTCCTGGGCGGACAACGGCAGCGCGGCGGCAAGTAACAGAAGGAAGAGACGTTTCATGGAAATGGAATCAGTTCGCGGGAACCATGCGGACGATGCTGTCAGGCCCGTTGAGCAGCACGTAGATGAAGCCGTCCGGTCCTTCCGCGACATCCCGCACGCGGCCGATGCCTTTGAGGACGATCTCCTGGGAGACGACTTTCTTGTTCTCCAGCCTCAGGCGGCGCACTTCCTGAGCGGCGAGACCACCGGCGAAGAGGTCGTTCTTCCATTTCGGAAACTTGTCTCCGGTGTAGAAATCCAGACCGCTGGCGGCGATGGACGGCACCCAGTAAATGACCGGCTGCTCCATCCCTTCCTTCTCCGTGATGCCGGTGATGGGGGTGCCGTTATAGTTCATGCCGTAGGTGATGACGGGCCAGCCATAGTTCTTGCCGGGCTGGACGAGGTTCAGCTCGTCACCGCCGCGCGGGCCGTGCTCGGTGTTGTAGAGCGCGCCGTCACGCGGATCCATCGCCAGGCCCTGGGGGTTGCGGTGGCCGTAGCTCCAGATGCCGGGGATGGCGTCCTTCGTCTTCACGAACGGGTTGTCCTCCGGCACGCGGCCGTCGTCATGCAGACGGAAGATCTTTCCGTTGGGACGGGTGACGTCCTGCGCCTCCATCATGCCGCCGCGTTCACCGACGACGAAGTAGATGTAGCCCTTGTCAAAGATGAAGCGGGTGCCGAAGTGGACGCCCGATCCGCTGCGGAACTTCGGGTCCGCGCGGTAGATCCACTCCTGGTCCGTCCACGTGCCGTCCTTGATGCGCCCGCGCACCACGGAGGTGATCACCTTCGCCTGGTCCTTCTTGCCCTCGACCTTCTCCACCGTGCCGTCCGCGAAGCCGAGATAGACCCAGCCGTTCTTTTCGTAGTCCGGGTGCAGGGCGACCTCCATCAATCCGCCCTGACCGTGATGAATGACCTCCGGCGTGTTTTTCACCGGTTCCGGCTGCAGCTTCCCGTCCTTGTCCAGGATGCGGAGCCGTCCGGGCCGCTCGGTGACGAGCTTCCGGCCATCCGGCAGGAAGGCGATGGCCCAGGGAATCTCGAGGCCGCTGGCGACCACCGTCTCGATCTTGTAGTCCTGCAGCTCCGTCTTCGTCACGGTGTCCGGTGAGGGCTTGGGGAACTCCATGCCCTGCACCGCCGCCTTCCGTTCCTGTTCCCGGAGATAGACGACCATGGAGCGGATCTGCTCGTTGGTGAGCGTGCCTTCCCATGGCGTCATGCCCAGCGGCGGGTTCCCCTTCGCGATGGATTTGAAAATCTCCGCGTCCGTGCCGCCGTGTTTCCAGATCCCGTCCACCAGCGAGCCGCCCTGCCCGCCCTCGAATTTCGCCCCGTGGCATCCGGAGCAGTAGTTGCCATAAATCTCCTCCACCTTCTGGCCAAAAGCCAGGGTGCCCGAAGCCGCCAGGATCATCAGCATCGCACGCATCCGGATATTCCTACCGGACCGGCGGCGGATGGCAATCTTCCATCTTGGCGGGCCACCACGCTTCGCCCCCCCGTTGCCTCACAATTCGGACACCATCGCGTCTTGGTTGTGGGTGGTTGTTTTGTTCCATTCTTCCGCAAGGCCGCTTTCCTCCCCTGATGCCTGTTCCAGGCGCTCGCGCAGGCTCCATATCTCCTCGATGCCGCGCTTCCACAGCAAGACATCCACCGCCTGATGGAGACGAACAAGCCACCGCCATGATGCGCGGGAGAGCGCGGGAATCTCCCCGCACCGGGAAAACGCTCACACCTTCCCGTTGATCCGGGCCACCAGGTATTCCGGATCATCCTCCGCCACCGCGATGGTCATCAACCCGCCCGCTCCGTCCAGCATCCGCCGGCAGTCGGGCGAAAGGTGCCGGACCTCCAGCGTCTTCCCGAGCGTTTGGTAACGTGATGCGAGGGAACGGATGGCCTCCAGCGCGGACATGTCGCAAACCCGGGCGTCATGGAAATCCAGCACCACCCGCTGCGGATCGAACGACGGCTTGAACTTTTCCGCGAAGTCCCGCACCGAGCCGAAATACAGCAGACCCTCCATCCGGTAGATCCTCTCCCCTTCCGAATCAGCCATCACGGAGAGGTGAACGTGCTTGGCGCTCTTCCACGCGAAGACCAGCGCGGAAAGGATCACGCCGCTGATGACGGCGACCGCCAGATCCTGCCACACGGTGATGGCGGTGACCGCCACGATCACCAGCACATCACTGAGCGGGACCTTGCCGATGGTCCTGAACGTGGACCACTCGAACGTCGCGATCACCACCACGAACATCACGCCGGTGAGCGCCGCGATGGGGATGCGGTCGATGAGCGGTGACGCGAACAGGATGAAGATGAGCAACGCCAGCGCCGCGAACACGCCGGACATCCTCCCCCGGCCGCCGGAGCCGATGTTGATCAGGCTTTCCCCCACCAGCGCGCAACCCCCCATGCCTTTGAAAAAGCCGGTAACGATGTTCGCGCCGCCGAGCGCCAGCGCCTCGCGGTTGCCCTTGCCGCGTGTCTCCGTGATCTCGTCGATGAGCTGCAGCGTCATCAGCGTCTCGATGAGGCCCACCAGTGCGAGGATGAAGGCATAGGGCAGGACGAAGGCGAAGGTGTCCCATGTCCACGGCACCTTCGGCAGGTGCGGCGTGGGAAAAGCACCTTTCACGCTGGAAAGGTCACCGACGGTCTGGGTGGAAATGCCGAACGCGGCGACCAGACTGACGACGATGATGGCCACCAGCGACGACGGCACTTTCTTCGTGAACCTGGGCAGCACATAGACGATGGCCATGGTCAGGACGACCAGCCCGCCCATGACCAGCAGGGGCATGCCTTGCAGCCAATCCCCCACCACCGCGCCGTCGCGCTCACGGAACATCTTGAGCTGGGACAGGAACACGACAATGGCGAGGCCGTTGACGAAACCCATCATCACCGGATGCGGCACCAGCCGGATCAGGCGGCCCAATTTCAGCGCGCCGATGATGACCTGGATCACGCCCATCAGCACGACGGCCAGCAGGAGATACTCGAATCCCGCGCCATCCCCGCCGCGGCGGTTGCCCTCCGCCACCAGCGCGACCATGACCACGGCGAGCGATCCTGCCGCGGAGGAGATCATACCCGGCCTGCCACCGGTGGCCGCCGTGATGAGGCAGATGAGGAAGGCGGCGTAGAGGCCGGAGATGGGTGGCACACCGGCCACGAAGGCGAAGGCGATGGAGCCGGGAACGAGTGCGAACGCGGTGGTCAGGCCGGCCAGCGCGTCGTCCTTCCACGTGCCGCGCTTCTTTTGGAACAAATTGGAAAACATGATTCTTCGAAAATGGGAGAGTTGCGGACGCATGTCCGCGGAAACAAGGGACCGGACCAACCCGGCCCGGAGTGGGAATCATCATGATCCGGTCACGGGGGACCGACCTGTCCGCCGCCGGACAGGTGTGGAGCGCCGGAAATGCATGGGTGGCCGCTCATGGAAGGAAGGCGCGCAGCAGGCACCGTGGGAGCGGCAGGGTCAAGCTCCGACTTGCTGCGGAAGGATCACGTGGATTCCCCCCTTGCGCCCAACGGATTGTGGTTCAGGCTGGGAAGGGAAAGAAAATGCGCATCCAAGATCTGAGGCAATCGCTGGCTGGCTTCCTCGAAAGGGAGTCGATGTCACCGGATCTGAACCGGGCGATCCGCGCGACCGTGGCCTTCATGATCCCGCTCATCGCCACTTCCGCGGGATGGATCCACATGGACCCGGTGCACGCCTGCATCGCGGCGAACACGATCGCGCTGGTGGATGTGCGCGGCGGTTACTCGCTCCGCCTGGGGCTGCTGCTCGCCATTTCCGTGATCCTGACGCTGGCGGTTTCGCTCGCGGTTCCCGGGGTATCCAGCCTTGTGATCGCAATGCTCGGGACCGCGGTGATCGTCGCGCTGGGCGGATACTGGCGGCACCTCAGCACGGACTATGGGCCGGGACTGGCGGTTTCCAGCAGCCTGCTGTTCTTCATCTCCCTGGCCCCTCCGCTGACGGACCCCGGGGATGCCACGCTGAATCCCGTCACCGCCACCCTCGCCGGTGCCCTCTTCGGCACCCTGCTGCAGGTCATCCTCTGGCCGATCCATCCCCAGCACCCGCTCCGCCGGACGGTGGCCGAGAGCTGGATGGCCCTCGCCGATCTGCTGGAGGCCATGTCACCGGAGCGCGGTGCCGGGGGTGAAATGATCACCCAGCGCGAGGTGGAGCTGCGTGCCACGCTCAACCGCACCCAGGCGACGCTCCACGCGGCGAAGCACACCTCCGGCGGCATGCTGCGGCAACTGGAGCTGCTCAACATCGCCGCCGTGCGCCTCGGGTTCCGGATCATCGCGTTCAAGGCCGCGTTCCGCTCCCTCCCGGATGACGGACGCACGGAATCCCTCTCGCAAAGCATGAGTCCCGCCCTGGACTCGCTGACGAACCTCGTCCGGTCCGTCGCCCTCGCCGTGGTGTCCCGGCAGGCTTCACAGTGGAATCTCTTCGAGGTGCGGATGAAGCGGGTGGGACAACTGCTGGCCGCCAGCCGTGCGCGGCTTCTCTCACACATCGACGATCCCGCCTCCTCCCGCCAGCTCGCCCACCTGGTCCTCAAGATCGAGGAGCAACTGCCCATCGTCCGGGACGCGTTGGGGAAAACGATGGACCGCACGGATTCCCGCGCCGCGTTCCCGATGGAGCTTCAGGATCTCCGCACCCTCGCGCTCCGGCCGCTCGCCGCCAGCCTCAACTTCGCCGGAAAGCCGGATCCCGCGCTGGTCCGGCACACGTTCCGCGCGGTCATGCTCGCCCTCATCGGCGTGGTCTTCTTCAAGTTCAGCGGCTTCCCGCACGGCTACTGGGTTCCATTCACCATGCTCGTCGTACTCCAGCCGGACTTCGGCTCGACGAGGGAAAAGGCGTTCCAGCGGATGTCCGGCACCCTGGCCGGCGGACTCATCGCCAGCAGCATCCTCTGGCTGCATCCGCCGAAGCCGGTCGTACTGGCTGCCATCGCCATCACCATCGCCCTGTTCGGGTTTTTCCAGAAGCGGCGCTACGGCATCGCGGTCATTTTCATCACGCTCATGGTCGTGCTGCTGATGGAGTCCCATCAACCGGTCACGCTGGCATTCACCCTGGAGCGGATGGGCAGCACGCTGGCCGGGGGCATCCTCGCGCTGGTGGCCGCGTTGATCTTCTGGCCCGCGTGGGAACGCAGCCGTTTCCCCCGCATCATGGAAAAGGCGCTGCGCTCGAACCTTTCCTACCTGCAGCTCACCGTGGAACGCCTGCGGGACGGCGGCCCGCATGACGAACCGCTGGTGGAAGCCATCCAAGCCGCGGAGTCAGCCAACACGGACGCCTTTTCCTCGCTCAAGCGGATGATCGCGGACCCGAAGAACCAGCAGGCAGGCCTCCAGCAGGCGGCGGCGCTCGCCAACGGCAACCAGCGCATCACCCAGGCGCTCTCCGTGATCGTGCTGCATCTGGACAACCAGAAAACGCTCCACCCGGAGGCTCTGGACGAGTTCAGGGAACTCTGCACCGGAGGGTACCAAGATCTCATCAAATGGGAGGAAACCGGAGTCCTCCCCTCATCCGTCGAAGCACGGTTGGAACGGCTCGGAAAATTCCGGCTTCCGGAAATCAACCCGCTCCACACGGACCCCGCCCGCCACCGCGAGCCGTGGATTTTCCCGCAGCTCGCCCGCATCGTCACGGAACTGGAGGCGATGCTGCTGATCGTCCGTTCAGGAAACGAGGGATGATCAACGGCGGCGTCCACGGCGGACGAGCAGGCCCGCCGAAAGCAATGCGAAAACCGCCGTGGATGGCTCCGGAATGGTGTAGTCGATCACCAGCAGCGGCCGGAGGTTCGTGGTCGTGTGGTTGTCCGAGACGAACCGGAAGAAATTCTGACTGGAAGTACCCGCCTCAGCCGTGGGGGCGATGAGGATGAACTCGAGCGGCAGGCCGGCATCGAATGCGGACTGTGCCGCGGCAACGAAGGCCGGGGTCGATGAAAAGACGGCGGTTTCCCCCCACTCCAGCTTGCCGTTGCTGTTCGCGTCGTTGAGCGTCGAGGAAGCCAGCGGCGTGGGGCTGTAATCACCGCCCGCTGTCGTCCAGGTACCGGTGGCGGACCAGTTGCTCCAGGTGGCGCCATCGATCATGTTGTTGGCGGCGAGACCATTCGGGATGATCTCATGCAGATTGACGATACCCACCCCCGCCATGTTCCCCCCCTGGTCCTGGCCGTCGGTGACGAGGGTGAGGCTGATGCCGTTGATGGTCGAACCCGCCGGAATCGCCGACAGGCCGAACGACATCAGCGTGCGGATCAGGCCGACACCGGCTGGTTGGTTGCCGACCAGCGTCTGCGAACCGTTGTTGGTGGCCGGCTGGCTCCGGATATCCTTCGAAATGTGGTCATATCCCACGGTCGGGCCGACACCCTCCTGGAAGCTGATGGTGGCGGCCGGAAGAGGGAGCAGGCCAAGCAGGGAGAGGGGGGCGATTTGTCGTAGCATGCCGGTATCAAATGGGTTTCCCACCATTCAAATGACCGGAATATGAGAAGTAAAGCAGCAAACCGCAGTTGGCCGCGATGCCGTTCACTCCTGCAGGATCTTCTGCAGGGCGCTGGCCAGCGCCTGCACCCCGACCGCAAGGATGGCGAGGATGCTGACTGCCAGCGCGATGTCATAGCCGCGGCCCGGCTTCAGCGATGCGGGCAACGTCCTGAAGCGGAACCAGATGGAGGCGAATACCACGACGAACAGCACCGCCATGGTCGCCGCACCGCCGATGAGGACCATCATCGCGCTGTTGCGGAAATACACGAAGACCAGCGCCCACAGGCATGGGAAGAGCCAGGTGAAGATCCTGACCAGCTTGTCCCGTTGCGTCTTGTCCAGGAAGTTGATGAAGCCGAACTGTCCGGCCGCGTCCGCGAACTGGCGGCTCCACGCACCGGTGGCGGCGAGCATGGTGGAGGCCAGCACGACGATCGCGCCGACGAGGTACACCCACTTCGCCCATGGGCCGAGCGAATGGGTGTAGATGAGGCTGAGCTGCTGCAAAAGGTCCTTGTCCTCGGGAAGCTGGCCGAGACGGTGGAGTACCGCCGCACCGAGGAGGTAGAACGCCGCCGTGACCACGGTATAGACCACCATGGAAATGAGGGCGTCCATTTTCATGACGGTGATCCAGCCTTTGGCACGGGCCACCCACTCCGGCGAGTCGTCCCGCGGGCCGGTCTTCGCGGCGTAGCCTTTCTCGATGAGCCAGTAGTTATAGACCAGGATCTCATCTCCGCCGATGCCGGTGATGCCGAAGGCCGCCCACGCATAGAAGACCACCTCCTTCGGCAGGCCGAAGGCGAGGCCGGAAAGCAGCTCCTCCCCGGTGACGGCGAGGCCCGTCCATTGCAGCGCGAGCAAGGAAAGCAGGGTGGTGATGGTGAACAGCACCGTCATCACGATGGACCCCTTCTCGATGGCGGAATATCCCCGGGAAACAAACGCGCAGTTGATGACGACGATGACCGGCAGCCACACCAGCACGGGCACGGCGGGGAATGCCATGGCGAGCAAGGTCGCCACCCCACCGACGATGCCGCCGACCTGGAGCAGCTTCACCATCATGACCAGCAGCCACACCCAGATGGCCCATCCCGCGCGGCCGAACCTGGGGCCGGGCAGTCCGTTGAGCGCCGCCA
This sequence comes from Akkermansiaceae bacterium, assembly GCA_019634595.1. Classification (NCBI taxonomy): domain Bacteria; kingdom Pseudomonadati; phylum Verrucomicrobiota; class Verrucomicrobiia; order Verrucomicrobiales; family Akkermansiaceae; species Akkermansiaceae bacterium. The sequence goes on along the minus strand of JAHCBC010000002.1, from coordinate 466,857 downwards.
TGGTGCTCTTGCCGGTGTAGAGCGCGTATTTCCCGAACTCGATCTGGAGCGCCACCTTCACCAGACAGCTCACCAGGATCACCCAGAAGCAGATGAAGCCCGCGCGCGCGCCGAAGATGGTGGTGCCGATCAGCTCGCCGGAACCGACGATGGAGGCGGTGAGGATCAACCCCGGGCCGAGGTATCTCGTCCGCCCGAGCCAGGTGGCAGGAGGTGCCTCCGCGCGTTCGGCGGTCAGGACGTAGGGGTTGTCGTGCGCATCTGGCATGATGCCTTCATAGCCAGTCCCAAACCGATGGGCAGGAAATAATCATGGGGCAGTCACCATCAACCGGGGCGTCCTCCCCGTGCGCGGCAGCGTCATGGAGGGCGGCAGTCTTCTGCCGCTTTCCAGCGGCGGGCACCACTCTCCCGGAACAAAGGATGATTTCGGCATCCCAAGTGGCTGCCACCTCCAAAGGCTGGGCGACGTCCTCCCCCCAAAGCGGCGGAGGGCCGCCGCACTCCATGACGCTGTCGCGTGAAATGGAGGCGGCAGGGAATGTTCCGTTGCCTGGAGGCAACCTCACTTGATAACCCGCTCCAGCAGCGCGTTCATCCGTGCGGCGACGGCCTGTGGGTTCTCCACCAGACCAGCGGCAAGCAGCGCCTGGTCCGCGAGCTGGACGCCGATGGCCTCCGCCAGTTCCGGATCGCTGTCCTTGAGCGAGGAAAGCTTCTTCACCAGACCGTGCCCGGCGTTGATCTCCAGCGTCGGCTTTTCCTCCGGCATCTCCTGGCCCATGGACTTCATCATCGCGCGCATCTGCGGGTTGAGGGAGTCCTTCGGCGTGAGGGCGACCACCGGGCTTTCGACCAGGCGCTTGCCGACATTCACCGATGCCACCTTGCCGCCCAGCTTTTCCTGGAGCCACTCGGTGAGGGACTTGGCCTCGGCTTCGCCGAGCTTTTCCTTCTCATCGGAAAGGTCATCCAGTTCGATCTCCGCGCGGTCGGCGGCGACGAGCGTCTTGCCCGCGAACTCCGGCAGCGACTGGAGCACGTAGCTGTCCACGGGATCCGTGAAGAAGGCGACCTCCAGCCCGCGAGCCTTGAACGCCTCCAGATACGGACCGCTCTCGATCACCTCGCGGGACGGACCGGTGAGGTAGTAGATCTCCTTCTGCTCTTCTTTCGCGCGGGTGTTGTAGTCGGCGAAGCTGGTGAGCGTGCCGGCCTCCGTCATGGAGCTTTCGAAGCGCAGCAGCCCGGCGAGGGCTTCCTGGTGCTCATAGCTGGTGGCGATGCCTTCCTTGAGGAAGCGGCCGAACTTCTCGTGGAACTCACGGAATTTCTCCGGCTCGTCCGTGGCCTGCTTTTCGAGGAACTTGAGGAAACGCTTCGTGATGAGCTGGTTCAGCTTCTTCACCAGCGCGCTGTCCTGCATGGACTCGCGGGAGATGTTGAGCGGCAGGTCGGCGGAGTCGATCACGCCCTTGAGAAAGCGCAGCCACTCCGGCAGCAGGCCCTTCGGCTTCGGGTCGATGAGCACCTTCTTGCAGTAGAGGGCGACGCCCGGCTCCATCTGGCCCATGCCGAAGCGCTCGTTGTTCTCACCCGGGGTGAAGAGCAGCGCGTTGATGGTGATGGGCGCGTCCGCGCTGAAGTGCATGGTGTAGAACGGCTCGTCCCACGCGTGGCCGATGAACTTGTAGAACTCCGCGTATTCCTCCTTGGACACCTCGTTCTTCGACTTCAGCCAGATCGCGCCGACGGTGTTGACGCGCTCGCCTTCAACGAGGATCGGGAAGGAAACGAAGTTCGAGTATTTCTTCAGCAGCTCCTCGACCTTGTGCTTTTTCGCGAAAGCTTCGTCCTTCAGGTGCAGGACCATCTTCGAGCCGCGGGAAACGTCCTCCGCCTGCTCGATCGTATATCCGCCCTGGCCGTCGCTCTCCCACTTCAGGCCCGGTGCGCCCGGCTCCCAGGAGCGGGTGTAGACCTCCACGCGGTCCGCCGCCATGAAGGCGCTGTAAAAGCCGACGCCGAACTGGCCGATGACCTCAGGACCGGCCTCGCCCTTTTCCTTCATCGCCTGGAGGAAGGCCTTCGTGCCGGAGTGGGCGATGGTGCCGAGGTTGCGCACCAGTTCCTCCTCCGTCATGCCGATGCCGGAGTCCGCGATGGTGAGGGTCTTGTTCTCCTCATCCGCGGTGATGGTGATCTCCAGCGCCTTGCCCTTCTCGAAGACATCGGACTCGGTCAGCTCCTTGAGGCGCATCTTCTCCAGAGCGTCGGACGCGTTGGAAACCAGCTCCCGGACGAAGATTTCCTTATCCGTGTAGAGGGAGTGGATGACGATATCGAGGAGCTGTTTGACCTCGGCCTGGAAAGTGTGCTGCTGCGGGGATGCGGTGGACATGATGGGAGAGTTTCGTGGCCGGAAAAAACCGCATCATGCCCGCTATGGCAAGCACGGGAAACGGGACGCCCCCTTCCGGAAACGTCCCGTGGTGAATGAAAGATGCGGTTTCCGCGATTCAGCGGCGGCGGCGGAGAAACGCCAGCGCACCCATGGAACCCAGCAGGGCGAGTGAAGACGGCTCCGGGATGGCGGCGACGCCGGGACTGCCGGTGCCGAGAGTCGATGTCCAGGTCAGGCTGTCGCCGGTCGAAAGAACCCATGCGGATGCGTTGTCCGTCCCATAGTTGGCAGGGGTGGTGATCGCGCTGGTGCCCTGCGTGCGGGGGCCTTTGACATTGCCTGTGCCCTGATCGTTGTAGACCAGTTGGTCCACCAGGCTGCCTGCGGCGTTGTAGAGTTGGATCGCATCCGCACGTCCCAGGTTCTGGCTGAGGCTGCCGATGACCGCGACACCTGCTCCCAGTCCCCATGCGGTGCGGAAATCCTCCGCCGTCGCATCCGTAAGGATCACCGATTGACCCGGCGCAACCATCCCGAATCCGGAAAGATCGATCCTGGTGGTCGGGACCGGAGTGACGGAATCCCAGAAGCTCCATCCATTCATGTCGATGGCGCTCGACCCGGTGTTGGTGAACTCGATGAACTCCCCGGCTCCGCCGGTTCCGGTGCCTTGGTACATCCATTCGGTGATGACCATCGCCGCGTTCGACGAGAGCGTGAGAACGCCCATCAGGGACAGGCAGAAGACGAGTGTTTTCTTTTTCATATTCGGTCGGGGAATCCGGATGCGGGTATCAACCGGCTTTTCGCGTATGCGGGGAATCGCCGTCATGTGACGAATCCGCCACGGATCACTCCGCGGGGATCTCCAGTTCGATGCGGAAGAACTCTTTCCCGGCGGCGGGCACCGGCGGCAGCGCCACCGTGCCGCGGAGGAAGCCGGGGATGTCCGGATGCGGAGCGAAGGAAACGGCGAGATCATCCGCCAGGGTCCAGACGGATAGATTCGCCGAACGCTTCAGGACGTAGCGGATCGAACTGTCGTCCCTCATGACGAAGCCCCAGGTGGCGGAGCCTGCCGCAGAGGCGAAAGTCTGTGCATAAGGACCATCCGCCACGCCGGGATTTCCGCCGAAGACGTATTCGGCGTAGTTGACCCGTCCGTCCAGGTCGGAGTCCCCCCGGGCCGTCTTGTCCGCAAGGGCGGGGAACGCAGAGATCCAGAGACTGAATCCGCTGGCAGGGATACCGCCGATATACGGCGTGAAATCCTGAAGCGTCAGCGGGCCGCCGGTACCGCGGTGCCACTCGTTCGGCCAGCCGAAGGTGGAGCCGGAGGCTCCATCGTCGTAGCCTTCCCGCGGTGGAACTGAGGTGTCATCCGAGGTGATGAAAGGGGCGACGGCTGGCGACGGATGCCCTTCCAGTTCGAACACTTCCGTCGCGCTGATGCCGGAGACCGGAGCGATGCCCTCACCCACCGGGCCGAAGACGATCCGTCCGGACGCGTCCCGGATCAGGAACTGCGTGTCATCATTTCCGATGGCGATGCCATCGACGACATTCCCGGAAACCGTTGCCCCGGTGACGGACAGGCGGGCGCTGTCGCCCAGCCAGACATTCGACCAAGAGTCCCCCAGCGTTGACGAACGGTCACGGCGCAGGATGTGGGTATCGAGTCCGCCACCGGCGGTGTTCGCATTGATGAACGTGAGCAGGGAACCCGCCCGGACCGCCGACCAGTCTCCATGGGCGGCGAGGGTGATGACATTGGCCGCCGTGAAAGGATGACCCCCGCGCGAGGAGCCGATCTCGATCCTCCATCCGCGCAGGTCGACCGTTCCCGGCCCGCCGTTGCCCGTCACTGCCAGCTCGAACCAACGGCCGCCGTTCCCCGCGATGCGGCCGAAGTGGGTGTCCGAAGAGGACTCTTCCGGACCACCCAGCAGGCTCCCGGCGGAGACCGCGTTGTATTCGTTGAGGATCACCGCCGGCTTGTCGTGGAACACCGTGAGCGTGAAGACCTGGGGCGTGATGTTGTTAGAGGCCTGGCCGTCGTTGGCGACGATCCGGACCGTGTGGAATCCGGCGTCATCCAGCGTGAGCGGTCGATTGGAGGACAGGGTCGCGGTGCCGCCAGCGCCCGGAGTCAGCGTGAGGAAGGAAGGAAGCCCCGTCGCGCTGAGCGTGACCGCATTTCCGTCCGGATCCGCGGTGGTGAAGGTGTGGCTGTAGCTGCCGTAGGCCCGGGTCAGAGGGGAGGAAGTGAACCTCGGAGGACTGTTGGCCGTCCGGTACGCGGTGAACTTCTGATCGGATCCACCGCCGCCCCACAGATTCGGCGCGCCGAAGGACGAGGTGGTGCCATCATTGTACGGGCTGTAATAGGGATCGATGAAAGGGATGGGATCAGCCTCCAGCTTCACCACTTCCCCGGAGTTCACACCCACGGTGTCCGGTGGCACGCCGCCGGTGGCGATTCCTTCGCCCGCGGGACCGAATACCACGCGCCCTGCCGCATCGCGGATCACGAAGCGCGTGTTCGAGCTGCTGATGCCCATGCGGTTGTTCACTGTGGATTCCTGCTGGGAGATGAAGGAGGGATCAAAGATCCAGATGTTCGACCACAGCACGCCGGTGGAGGTGAGGGCACTGGTCTTGTGGATCTGCGTGTCCAGTCCGCCCTGCGCGGTGTTGGAGGTGGTGAAGGTGAGGATGGTACCCGCGGTGACATTCGACCAGTAGGCATCATTGCTCAGCACCAGGGTCCGTGTGCCGAGGTCGCCGAGCACATCGAGCTTCCATCCGCGCATGTCCACCTTGGAGTTCGCGGTACCGTTCCCCACCACCACCAGCTCGAACCACTCGCCGCCATTTCCGGCGACGCGGCCGAAGTAAGTATCCACCGCCGTGCTGGTTTCACCGCCTAGAAATTCACCTGCCGCGACCGCGCTGTATTCGTTGAGCAGGACCGGCGCGCTCTCCGCGAAAACGGTGATCGTGATCGTCTGGTCCGCGGACAGCGGGGGCGAGGCATTGTCCGTGGCGCGCACCACCATCTCATAGTCACCTGCCGCAGGCGGGATCCCGGCCACGGATCCATTGCCCGTGTTGACGGTCACCCAAGCGGGTTTCGAGACCACGGAAAGGGTCACCGTCTGCCCGGGGTTCGGGTCACTGGCGGAGATCAGGTGGAGGGAGTTGCTGAGGTCGAATCCCTCCACTCCATAGATCACCGGTGCGCTGGAGAAAGTCGGCGCGACGTTTCCGATGGTGCCGGATCCCACGACACCCGGCGAACCGATGGTGCCCGGGTTGGCCGATTGCGCGAAGGCCGAGAGGCTGTCAACGGCGGCAGCGGCATAGCGTGGGCTGGTGGTTCCGGAACCCGGACTCCACACGGCGGAAACCTGGGCCGTGCCACCCACGGACACACCCGCGTGACCACCGGCGGATGTGTTTCCGTTGATCCTCGTCAGCGGCGGGATGGAGATTGTCGAGTTGTCACCCTGGACCGCGGTCACATTCGCGGTGCCGTAGTTCAGGTGGGCGGCGACGACGCCGCTGGCGTTGAAAAGGATCACCGCATCCCCTCCCCCGAGGCCGATGCTGAAGTTCGTGTCGTAATAGACAGGTGCCGTGAGATTGTTCCAGGCGGAGCGGAACGCGGACTCCGCGGGATAGGTCGCAGCGCCCGCATTGCTGGTGAAGACGACGAGCACGCCGCCCGCCGGGATCGTCACGTTTCCGAAGGCCTTGCCCTCGGAGAACCTGCCGTCACTGTCGTTCCACCGCCAGCCGTTGAGGTTGACCGGAGCGGAGCCGTGGTTGTGGAGTTCGAAGAAGTCCGAACTGGCGGGGGCGGCGGCGTTCGAGTTGACCTCCGTGATGAGGATGTTGGCCGACGCGACCGGGACGCCGAGGGCGAGGAGCGAAAGGATGCGGATCATGGCGTGACGAGGTGGATGGTGATGGAGGAACTGCCCTCCCAAGCGGTGATGACGAGATCCCGGCCGAGGCGCGTGGCCTTCGCCGGGACCGGCAGGATGCATTCAGGCGCGGAGTGGCGGCCGCTCCTGCCGTTGTAGTAGCCGACCGGAGATGGCTTCGAAGGAGAGGAGAGGTTGAACGCGAAGAGTCCGTTCTGGCGTTCGTTCGCGACGAAGACCATCGGCACGCCGCGCACCCTGGCGGTGGCGATGGCTTCGGTCTCCGGGCCACGGTTGTCGGAGCGGCGGTCCCATTCGGAATACTTTCCGCCGTTGGTGTTGAAGGAGGCCGGATCGTTGCCCGCGGCGAAGTCCTCGAAATAGGAACCGGAATCATAGACGCGCCTGCCCGTGGCGGCATCCCACAGGGAAAAGGAACGTGTTCCCGCCGCGTGGAGCTTCGAGATGCGGCCGCTGGCATCCAGCCCGTCGATCTTGGAAACCTGGAGTCTGCCCAACGCGGCGTCCTGCTGGGGGTCGATCCCGAATTGCTTCTTCAGTTCCGCCCTCAGCTCCGGTGCCAGCGCGGGACCGTCCGTGCCGAGATGCTTCACGCGGGCCACTTCCTCCCCTTCGCCTTCATTCGCGGAGGCGATCAGGAGGCGACCACCCGCTTCGATAACCGAGATGGTGTCAGGCATGGGCATCGCTTCGACGAGATTCGTGACATTGACCGCCCGCCGTCCCCACGGGCCATCCCGGTCGGACACGTCCATCCGCACCGGCCATGAACCGAGCGGGATGACGCGTGACCAGGCCCCGGCCCGCAGGTCGAACACGGCGATGGCGTTGTTCTCCTGGAGGGAGACGTAGGCGTGCCTGCCGTCCGAGGTGACATACTCCGGTTCCAGATCCAGATGGCGGCGTGACGGATCGCTTTCATGCGGTGTCCGCACGCCCGCGACGACCTCGCGCGGCCCCAGCGGATGATCCTTCAGCACCAGCCTCCCAACGCCCGAAAGATCCTTGAGAGCGGAAAGGTCGCAGACGCCCAGCGAGCCGGGTGTCTGCGGCTGGAACTTCCGGAACTCCCCTTCGTTCGCGACCAGCAGCCAGCGGCCGTCCTTGGAAAAACTGACACAGTCTGGATGCCAGCCGCTTTCCATCCGGTGGATCACCTCGCCGCTGCGGCTGTCGATGAGGACGACTAGACCGCGATCACAGATCGGGTTCTTTGGGATCAGCGCGGCGGCCACCAGCCCACGCCCGGCGGGGTCCGCCGCCACGGAGGATACCGCGGAGAGTCCGCCGGGATGGATCTTCCGCAGGTCGATGGTTCCCTCCACTTTCGGGTTGTATGGATCCGCAAGGGAGATCCTCACCAGCCCCTTCGCGCCGTCCGTTCCGAACACATTCCCGCCCGCGGGATCCAGCGTGAGGATCTCCCCGGCACCCTTCGGCAGGCGCAGTTCGGAAACAAGCTCCAGGGCGGCCTTGGCAGGTCCCGCCAGAGCCAGGCAGATCGGAAGAATCGCGGTGAGTCGTGGGATCATCGTCAGAAAGTCCAGTGTGCGCCAATCCGCATGGAGGGACCGGTTTCCTCGAGCAGCGTCTGGCGGCGCGGGGTTCCCTCGTACATCCGGAACGCGGCGTTGGTGATGTTGTTGAACTCGGTGTAGATCTCCAGGTCCGGCCTCAACATCCAGGAAAGGCCGGCGTTCAGGGTGATGCGCTGGTCCACCCACAGGTCCCCCGCTCCGGAGAGGCCCTCGCGCGAACCACCGGCAGAGACGAGGTAGTCGCTGTGGAGGTCCGCGGAGACGAAGCCCTTCCAGCGGTGGCTGCGGTAGAAGAAGCCCGCCACGCCGCGGTGGCGCGGCTGGTGGCTCAGCGGCGTGTCCCGCCGGGTCCCGTTCACTTCCAGCTCTTGGCTACTATGGGTATAGTCGTATGAGGCGAAGGCACCGATCTGGTCGAACGGGTGCGGCAGGAAATGGAAGGTCTGCGCGTAGTGGAGGCCGAGGCGGAGCAGCTCGCCATCGTCCGCGTTGAGCGTCTGATCGAAGCGGTAGTTGGCGGTCGGCCTGGTGCTGAGGGCCGGGTTGTCCGGCTGATAAGACTGGAACCAGGAGGCGGAGGTGAGCGGCTGGTCCACCTTCCACGCTTCCGCCTTCACCCGGATCATGGAGCCGGGGGCGAAGGCGTGGTTCGCCGTGAGGATGAGCTGCGTCTGCCGGGAGGAGTCCAGATTGGGATTCCCCAGGCGCGCGAGCGGCGCGACTCCGTCATCCCCGTGCACGTAGGAGGAAGGCGCGGACTCCCGCAGCGTGGGACGCTGGAGGGTCTGGCGGAGATTCGCGGCGAAGTGCCAGGAAGTCTCCGGCTGGTACTCCAGCAGCACGGCGGGCAGCAGGTCGTTCTCCGTCTTCGAGGATTCCGTGCGGCGGACGGCTGCCTGGACGGTGGGCGGACGCAGGGCCGGTTCCACCCCGGTCCACTGGGCGTCATAGGCGCTGCCGTAGGTCCGCGCGGATTCATAGCGGACGCCGGCGTGCAGCCGCCAGTTCATGCGGTCCCAGCGGTATAGCAGATTGCCCCCGGTGATGTCCCGGGTCATGTCGTAATCCTCGCCGAAGTTTTTCAGCAGCGTCTCCGCGTTCATCAGCCGCAGCGCACCGGCGAGGGAGGCGAAATAGGCACGTGCCTTGTCAGGATCGATCCCCACTCCCAGCGGTATGCCCAGCACGTCACCGATGTCGTCGCCCGCCACCTGATCGAAGCCGTCTGCCATCGGTGAAACCGGCGGCTCCCACCGCTGGTAGCCGATGTCGCGGAAATCCGACGTGCGTTGCGCGAAGATCCCCGCCTCGATGGAATGGCCTGGCATGAGGGCGTGGTGGACCAGAGCCTCCAGCTCCGCGTGCTCCCGCCGCTTCAGGTTGTTCTCGAACTCCGCTTTCCTCAGGCCGAGCGAGTTCGGCGCGAGCGGCCCGGGCACGAACACCGGACGGTCCCCGTCCATGTGGTAGGACCACATGGCGTCCGTCCTCTCGGCGAACTCAATGTCGAAGCGGTTCGGCTCCCGGTTCGTGCGGCGGGCGTATTCCCCTTTCACACCGAACCATGAATCCGGCGCGTATTCATGGTGGAAATCAATGAAACCGGAGATGCGCTCCTTGTCCTCCACCTCATCCTTGAGCTGGCGTTCCAGCCGCCCGAAGCCCGGAATCAGGGTCGCCCCCGTCACGACGCCGTCCTCCACCACGTCTGTCGCGCTCTGGTAAGGATAGCCGCGCCGTGGCGGACTCCCCGGCAGATCCGCCGTCCCCGCCCGGGTATCGAACTCAAGCCGCTGCTCGATGAGATGGTCCTCCTGCTGGCGGTAGACGCCGCCGATGAGCAGGCGCGTGGCGGCGGACGGTTCCCACCGGAAAACCGCACCCACTTCGTCCATGACCTCATCCTCCAGGCTGGACCGCTGCTCGTGCTCATAGATGAAGCCGGTGTCCCGGCCCTCCGGCATGTTCACGGCTCCCGCCCATTTCGAGCGCTCGCTCTGCGCGGAGTCATTCCGCTCCCGGTGCCGGTAAAAGAACATGATGCCCGCATCGATCTCCGGCAGTTCCACTTTGAACCGGAGCCGCGATTGCCAGGATGGATCCCCACCCCGCTGGTCGAACCATTCCGCGTGCGTCTTCAGGTCGAACCACCGGCCATCCAGATCCTCATCGGTCTGCAGGCGAATATCCGCCAACCCGCCGATCCTGCGACGCCTCAGCTCCGCCTGGTCGATGGCATAAGCATCCGCCGCACGCCTGCGGACATCCCGCTCGCTGAAGTCCGTCCGCCATTCCGCGGGAGCGAAAGTCCGTCCCAGCCACGGCTCCTCGTAGATCATCAGTTCCCGGATCTCCCGGGGAAGGAAGCCGAGGCCCGGCGTGACCAGTCCGCCAAGCAGATCATCGGACTGCGCCCGGACAGCCTGACCGGCCGCCAGACCCATTAACAGCAACGCGGGGGAAATACGTTTCAACCCGGACTAGGTGCCCTTCTGTCGCGATCGTCACAATTCACCGCAGGTGACGATTCGGACACACCCTCCCGGGGAATCGCACATTATCTCCGCCGGCGGAGCGAAAAGGCCAGGCCTCCCATCGCCACCAGGGCCATCGCGGATGGCTCCGGAATCACGGAAAAACCGTCCACGGAGATCTGGTCGACGTAGATCCCTTTGATCTGGCTGGTGCCCGTCAGGGAAGCATTCGAGCTGGAGGTATCACCCAGTGCGATCCTGAACGTCACGGAGTCCCCTGCCGCGAGGCCGGTGATGCCGGACAAGGACAGCGCTCCGGAAGAGGTCTGCACGATCTTGAACTTGTTGGCGGTGGAGTTGAACGAACTCTGTCCGGTCCAGTTGTCCGCCGCGTCCGCATACGGGGGGGCGATGGCACTGACGACACTGCCAAGGGCGGTATAGGTTCCCCCGTTGACCGAATAGCCCGCCCGCGCGAACGCCTTCATGTCCTGGTTGGCGGAGAAGCCGGTGAAGGAGCCGAGGTTGAAAGACAAGGTGGCGGTGGAGAGATCCAGCATCTGCCCGGCATCCGGGGTGATGGTGAAGGTCAGATAGGAAACGTGGGTGTTGATGTCGGGTGTTTCGCTATTCGCCATATTCGTCGGCCGGTAGGCGCGCACGATGGTGGTGGCGGTGGGCGCCAGGGTCCCGGTGAAACCGCCGAAGACGGCATTGGTGGCGAGGTCTCCCGCCTCGCTGAGATTCGTCGTGGTGTAGCCGGAACCTGAGGATACCGGTGTGAAATCCCTGCTCTCAAAGCCGAAGGTGACGGTGGCGGCGGAAGCGGGAAGGACGGCGAGGCCGAGGAGGAGGGTGGAGAAAAGGGCTTTCATGACAAACAACATGATGTGACCGGGATGGCGGAGCTCCTACGGAGCGGGCCGTTCATTCTCTCACCCGAGCGAGGTGTTTTCCAACGGATTCTTCCCTGCCACTACCCGGGTCAAATTCTCCACCGTCACGCGGGCGATCTCCTCCAGCGCCTCATGGGTCAGGAATGCCTGGTGGGAGGTGACGAGCACATTGGGGAACGTGAGCAGACGGGCGAGGATGTCATCCCCCAGGACATGGCCGGAGTGGTCCTCGAAGAAGATGCCTTCCTCCTCCTCATACACATCCAGTGCAACCCCGCCGAGGTGGCCGCTTTTCAGCGCACCGATGAGGGCAGCGGTGTCCACCAGCTTCCCGCGGCTGGTGTTGATGAGGTAGGCCCCGCGCTTCATCCGTGCGAGCCGGCCGGCATCCAGCAGGTGGTAGGTTTCCGGAAACAATGGCGAGTGGAGCGAGACGATGTCACTCGCGGCGAGCAGTTCATCGAGCGAGGTGTAGGTGACGCCGTTCTCCGCGGCCCACTCCTTGCTTTCATACGGATCCTGCGCCAGCACCCGGCAGCCGAAGCCGCGGAATATGGCGGCGGTGATCCTGCCGATCTTCCCGGTGCCGACGATGCCCACCGTCTTTCCATGCAGGTCGAACCCCACCAGTCCGTTGAGCGAAAAGTTCTGCTCCCGCACACGGTTGTACGCACGGTGGATCTTCCGGTTGAGGGTCATCAGCAGCGCCACGGTGTGCTCCGCCACGGCGTGGGGGGAGTAGGCGGGCACCCGTGTGACGGTGATGCCGTGTTCCTTCGCCGCCTCCAGATCGACATTGTTGAATCCGGCGCAGCGCAACGCAATGTGGCGGATGCCTTTCTCCGCCAAGGCTTCCACCACCGGACGGTCCACGCGGTCGTTCACGAACACGCAGACGCTCTGCGCTCCCTCAGAGGAAAACACCGTCTCCTGCCCGAGACGGAACTCCAGGAAGCGCAGCTCCAGAGCCGTGCCGGAAGCAGCGGCGGAGAGAAATTCACGGTCATAGGGCTTGGTGTCGAAGACAGCGCAGATCATGCCGCCACTATCCCAGCAGCGGCTCCGTGAAACAATGCGCCACGTTTCAAAAACCGCTCATTTTCCACCATCCGTCCGACGGATGCGTCACAACTTGCTCTCGCCAAAGCGGGCCGGAAACCAGAGCCTGCGCCCATGAATCCCGCGCTGGAAACCCTGATGCTCGCGTTCGCCGCGGACGGCCTCCCCGTCCCGGAGCGGGCGTTGTTCCTGGGCGCGGAACCACACCCGGACCTGGCGGGGTGGCCGCAGGTCACCGGCTGGCAGCCTTTCAAGCCGAAGGCGGATGCGTGGGACAACGCGGGCCTCCCCCGCATCGCCGCTCCGGAAGGCACCTGGCCGCTGGTGATGGTCCTGCCGGGAAAGTCCCGTGACGAGGCGCTCCATTGGTTCGCGCTCGGCCATGATCTTCTGGAGCCGGGCGGCACGCTGCTGGTGGCGATGCCGAACACGGCGGGCGCGGCGCGTTTTGAAAAGGAACTTTCCCACGCCGCCCGGGAGATCCGGTCCATCCAGAAGCACAAATGCCGTGCGTTCCACGCGGTGAAATCGCCGTCATGGGACCAGGGCCTGCTGGAGGAATGGCGGTCACTCGGAGGGCGGAGGAACATCCCGGACACCCGCTTCACCACGGAGGCGGGCATCTTCAGCGCGGACCACATCGATCCCGGCTCATTGTTGCTGGCGGCGCAGCTTCCCGCCTCGCTGCGCGGGAAGGCCGCGGATCTGGGTGCGGGGTGGGGCTACCTCACGGACGCCCTCCTGAAACGATGCCCGAAGATCACCTCCGTGGATCTCTACGAAGCCGACGCCCGTGCGCTGGCCTGCGCGGAACGGAACCTTGCGGAACATCAGCGCGGCATCGGAGCGAAGGAAGATCCGCTTTCACTGGAGTCCCCCGCCTGCATGGTGGCGGATGAGATCCCCCTCGCCTTCCACTGGCATGATGTGACGAAGGGTCTGCCGGAGAAGTATGATATCATCATCATGAATCCGCCGTTCCACAGCGGCCAGGCGACGGATGTGGATCTCGGCCGCACGTTCATCAGGACGGCGGCGGCTTCCCTCAACCGTGGCGGAAAATTGCTGCTGGTCGCCAACCGCCAGCTTCCCTACGAAGCGGAACTCACCGCGCTCGGCATGCCCGCCCGCAAGCTGGCGGAGGACACCGTCTATAAGATCCTCTCCGCCGACCGCCGCTGATCCCTCTGTCATGAAACTCGTCAAACTGCTCGCCAACCTCGGTTACGGCTCCCGCAAGGAAGTCCAGCGCCTCATCAGGACCGGCGCTGTCACGGACACCGATGGGAGGGTGCTGGGCGAAAGCGAAGTGCCCGGCCACAACCGGATCCTTTTCCGCGGGGAACCCCTCGATCCGCCGGCCCCGCTGACCATCCTACTCAACAAGCCGGACGGCTATACGTGCAGCGCGGAGGATCCCGGCAGCACCATCTACGACCTGCTGCCGGAGCGCTTCGCCCACCGCAACCCGGGACTCAATCCCATCGGCAGGCTGGACAAGGACACCACCGGCCTGCTGCTGATGACGGATGACGGGAAGCTGCTCCACAAGATCATCCACCCGAAATCGAACTGCCTCAAAGTCTATCGGGCGACGCTCGACCGCCCGCTGGAAGGCCATGAAGCGGAGATCTTCGCATCCGGAGAGTTGATGCTGAACAGCGAAACAAAGCCGCTGCTGCCCGCGAAACTGGAGGTCACCGGGGAAAAGGAAGCGCTCATCACGCTCCATGAGGGCCGCTACCACCAAGTGCGCCGCATGTTCGCCGCCGTGGGCAACCACGTGCTGGAACTGGAGCGCATTTCCATCGGCGGGCTGAAACTGCCGGACGATCTGGAAGAAGGTGAATGGCGGGTGCTGTCCGCGGAGGATCACCGCCATCTGTTCACCTGAGCGAAATGTGGGCGTCCTGACGATTTTTTGCTAAATGCGCCGGAACACGGGCCATTTAACCCTGATAAGATGGGCCAGCGGAACACAATCACCGCCGCAGCGGTGGACGAGGAGGCACTGGAACGGGTCCAGAGGCTTTTCGTGAGGTATCTGCCGGTGGTGAGGGCCTCCGTCCTCGCGCGGATCCCCAACGCGCACTGGGCGGAGGATGTGGTGCAGGAAACCTTCCTCACCGTTTGCCGGAAGGCGGGCGACTTCGAGAAGGATTCGAACTTTCCTGCATGGGTATGCCGGATCGCCGCATACAAGACGCTTGAGGCGCTGAAGGCGGGGGCACGGCGGTTCGAGCCGCTGTCGGAAGAGGCGATGTCCGCCCTGATGGCTTCGGAGCCGGACCGCAGCGACCTGGCCGAGCGGCTGGGGTTGTTCGAGGAATGCATGGAGGATCTGGCGCCGAAAGCGCGGCAGGTGATGGAGCTGCGCTACCGCGGGGAACATCTGCCGGAGGAAATCTCCCGGCTCATGGGATGGAGCCTGGGCGCGGTGCGGGTCGCCATTTCAAGGGCACGGGCGCTGCTGCAGGAGTGCGTGGCGAGAAAATGGGAGGCACGGGAATAGATCATGTTTCACGAAGAACGATTCAGGGTACTGCTGGGCGATTACTTCGATGAGTCGCTGAAGGGGGAGGATCGTCTGGAACTGGAGAGGATGGTGCTGTCCTCGGCACGGGCCCGCGAGCTGTTCTGGGAGGCTGCGGAGCAACACGCGCTGGGAACGGAGTGGGCGCTGGCCTCGCTGGGCCGGGAGCTGATGATGGTCGAGGAAACGCGGGAGCGGACCCGCGGAAGAGGATGGGTGAAGCTGGCGGTCGCCGCGGGCATCGCGGCCATGGCGGGACTGCCTCTCTGGCTGGCCTTGAAGGATGACGGCGGAGAAATGGCGGCGGTGGAGACCACGGTGGAGGTGGAACCGGTGGCGCTGCTCGGCCTCAGTTCCGGAGCGGTGTGGGAGGACGGAGCCAACCGGCTGAGCGGGGACACCCTGCCCACCGGCAACCTGAGGCTGAAGGCGGGAACAGTGCGGATCGACTTCTACAACGGCACCCGGGGATGGATCCAGGGGCCGGCGGAATTCCAGCTCGTTTCACCCATGGAGATGAAGATGAACCTGGGCACGCTGCGGATGAATGTTCCGCCGATGGCCGTGGGGTTCAGGGTGACCTCCGGAGAACTCGGGGTGACGGACCTCGGGACCGAGTTCGGGTTGATGGCGGAAGCGGACGGAAGAAAGGAAGTTCATGTTTTCAACGGCGAGGTTTCCGTCGAACAACCGGAACTGGGGATCACCGGGATGCGGCTGGGCAGCGGCAAGGCCCTGAAAATGGAGGGCAAGAACTGGAGCGGCGTTCCGGCGATCGCAGCCGTCTTCCCCGATCCGGCGGCGGTGTGGAACCAGGTGTCCGGAAAAGCGAAGGCGGATCTCGAAGCCTGGAAGGCCTTCACGGAAAAGTTCAGCACCCAGCCGGGGATGCTGGTGCATTATCTCTTCCACCCGGGCAATCCGGAGGGGCGCGTCCCGAACATGGTGCCGGGTGCCGCACCGCAGGCGGATGGCTCGTTGATCGGCGGAGAGTGGAACACCGGCCGCTGGGGGGAGAAGTCCGCGGTCACCTTCCGCACCAGCAAGGACCGCCTGAGACTGTCCTTGCCCGGAGAATATGACGCGATGACCTTTCTGGTGTGGCTGCGGCTGGAGGATCTGCCAACCGCCCTGGCCCCGATCTGGAGAGGGGAAGCGGACAAGCAGCGGGGCTGCATCCACTGGAACATCGACCAACTGGGCCGGGTGAGAATGGGGGTGATGACCGGTGCCGAGGAATTCCTCTCACCGGACGGCTGGGCGAGCGGGTGGGATCTCGCGCTGAGCGGGAGCGTGATGGGCAAGGCGCTCGGAAAATGGACCCACCTCGCGGGGGTGTACGACTCACGGGCGCAGCGGATCACCCTATGGATGGACGGGCGGCTGATCGCCACCAAACCGTTGCGCCATCGCATCCCCGCGGTTCCGGGGATCTCCCAGATCGGCAGCGCGCTTGCGGGCGATAACAGCGAACGCGGCGGCAGCAGAAGCCTGGGGGGCAAGGTGGATGAAGTGGCCGTGGCGGGCCGGGCCTTCACCACGGAGGAGATCCGGGCGCACTATGTGGCGGGCCGGGCGGAGGCGGGCCAACTTGCCGAACCGATCCAGTGGTGATGGCGGAAAGTGGCTGGACCATCCTGCCAAGCCACTTTACCTCAGTCAGCCTCGGCGATGCGGTAGAACCGTCTGGCTGGAGGTGCGGGATCCGTCCATTCGGAGACAGGACCGGCGGAGATGGAGGACCAGGAGGAAAGATCCCCGCTGTGCTCCACCTGATAGGCGCGGCCGGGAATGGCGTTCCAGCGGAGTGTCGGTCCGGGCAGGATGGAAGAACGGAGGATGATGGTGCGCGCGAGGTGATCCGCGTATTCCTCGCCGATTTTCACCAACCCTCCGGCCGCGAAGTGGAGGCCATCACTGAGGACCGGGTAGGAGGAGCCGTCGAACTCCAGAAGGTGGACTCCGGCGGTGTCTCCGGCGACGGCTTCCTGTCCGGCACGGACGAGGAGGTAGTTCTGGTAGTTCGGTCCCGAAGGATTCGAGTGGGCGAAGAGTTGGTCCGAAACCCTGGCGAGATAGAACGGCAGATTCGGCCGGATGGTGGCGCGGACATCATGGATGAAGGCGCGCTGGTTGTCGCCATAGGCCGCGGAGGCCGCCTGGCTGGAGGTGATGTCGCTTCCGGACTGGATCCAGACGATGGCGGCGATGTCGAGCCGGGCATCGGGGAACGCGTTGGAAAGCCCGGAGACCCCGTTGCGGACGACACGCTGCCAGACCTGATAGACATCCCCATCCCCGGTGACGGAGGAGTCCCCGCCCGCCTTCCACTGGGTGTGGAGGTTCGTCCCGCCACGGGCATACTTGATGATGGCCAGACGGGTGCGCGGTGCCTCCCCGATGGCACGGGAAAGATGGTAGCCGAGGGAAACTTCGGGGCCGAATCCTCCGGCGGGCATCTGTGTCGCGCCCGGACGCAGGGTGGTGAGTTGCCCCAGCGAAGAGTCGGCATTCGCTGAAGAACCATGGGTATGATAGTAGAAGGGAATATCTTCCTGAGGTTGCTGGAGATGGGCGGGCAGGCCGGATCCGGCGGCGCGGCCATCCATATTGGACTGTCCGCCGAGCAGCACGACGCGGAGATGGTCCCACGTGTCTCCCGCCTGATAAAAGGAAAGCGTGGGACGCAGCGCGGCGTTCGCAGCCTCGCGCGAATGCCAGCTCAGGCCGGAACTGTCCGGCGGGTCCTGCTCCACGATGAGGAAGGTCACCACCTTGTCGGCATCCGCGGCGATGAAGTCATGGACGGGTCCGGAGGTGACGTCGAAAGCGCGGTTGCGGGAATCCGCCGCACCGGGGGCGCTGAAGGAGGCGAGCGGTGTGCCCCCGAGGTAGAGGGCCGCCGGCTCGATGATCTGGGAAAGCGTGCCGCTGTTGGTCGTGTAGGCGTTTTTGATGCCCGGCGCGTTGTTCCAGCGGAGGGAGGACTCCTGCCAATCCTCCCCGGTGACGAGGCCGTAGAGGTTGAAGGAATCGAATCCCACCCCATTGGAGAACAGATCGAGCGTGATGCGGGCGGCGGGGAGGTTGACCGTGGAAAGGTCGAAGCGGAGGTAGATGACGCGGACGCCGTTGCTGCTGTTGGCCACCAACGTGGCTGACGATCCGTAGCTGGTCGTCGCGCTGGTATTCATCACATGGCCGTCCGCAACGGGAGTTACGGAGACTTTCGCGTGGACGGCTGCGGTGAACGCCACCGCGGCCAGAAAACAACGGATGATGGCGGGCATGGGAAGGAACGCTGGTGGGGACCTGGGGATGGACGGACGGTCAGGAAAGCCTGCGTTTCCTCAACATCAGGACAGCGGCCGCCGCACCCGCCAGCAGGCCGGACAAACCGGGTTCCGGGATCATCTCAAGGTGCGCGTCATTCGAGCCGATGGTGCCGAAGACAAGGATATCTCCGACGCCATTCGTGTTGTTGGCGGTGAAGTTGCTTTCCAGGCGGTAGGACGAGAAGTCCCCGGCCAGAGCGTCGGCCTTCACAAAGCTGGTCACATCAAAGGAGATCGTCTGGCCGATGGCGAGGGTGGATACGTTGAGGGTGGCGACGACATCCCCTGCGGCGGTGGATCTGGAACCGAACACCGTATTGGTATCGCTGCTCAACGCCACCAGCCGGATCTCCGAGGGAGGATTCGCACTGATGCTGGAGATCGTCACGTTGAAGAGGATCTGGGTGGCGCTGGCAACTTCGGCCGTATGGGCGCTGAGCGTGAAGTTGAACAGGGCGGAGAAGACGGTGTTGTTCGTCGCTCCATCCCCGACAGGGAGGCTCGCCGAAGATTCCGTTGCGACCATGTAGCCCGTGGGACTGTCCAGGGGGCCGACGAAGCCGACCCGTCCGCGGGTGGAGGGGGAAAGGGTGGTGGCTGCATCCGCGAAAGGGATGGACGCGACGAAAAGGACTACCGCAAGGAAAACGCCGGATGGGTTCATATAGCGGTAATGGCCCGAAGCGTGCGGAATTTAGCAAAAAATTTTGGAAATCCATCCACCCCGGGGAAAGCAGGGAGCGGCACCCATGGCCGGGATGTGCTAGGTCGGGGAGATCACGACAATCATTTCACATGACACCATTCCGCGAAATCAGGTTCAGGATGAACCGACTCACCTCCCTGATCCTGTTTCTCTCCGCGGCGTTGCTTTCCGCGCAGGAGGATTTCCGTCCGTTGGTCAACGACGCGATCCAGCGCGGCGAGAAACGCGTCGTCATCCCGCCGGGAACCTACCGCATCACCCCGAAGGGTGGCGGCGGTGAGCTGTGGGCCATCAGCGGGGCGAAGGATGTGGAGATCATCGCGGACGGCGTGACCATGGTGGGCACGAAACTGATGCGGGCCATCAGCATGGACAAATGCGCCGGCGTGACCCTCCAGGGCCTGACGGTGGACTATGATCCCCTGCCCTTCACCCAGGGCGAGGTCATCGCCGCGGCGGAGGATGGGAACTCCATCGATGTGAAGATCCACGCGGGCTACCCGAAGAAGCCCTACTCACGGATCGATGTGATCGATCCGAAGACCCGCTTCCGGAAAAAGGGCATGCCCTTCCTCTGGGGCACCACGGCCGAGATGGTGGGCGGGGATGTGGTGCGGGTGAAACTCAACGGCATCGCCAAGGCCGCTAAACCCGGCGATCTGGCATCCCTCAGCACCGGCCAGGAAGCGGGTGCGCCGCACGCGATTTCCATCGACCAGTCCGAGCGCATCCACCTTCACAATGTGACGGTCCACAGCGCTCCCGGCATGGGCATCCTGGAGGCGGATGGCGAGGGCGGATCGACCTTCACGAAATGCCGCATCGTCCCCGGGCCGAAGCCGGAGGGTGCGACGGAGGAACGCCTTCTGAGCAGTTCCTGGGATGCGTTCCAGAGCAAGACGATCCGCAAGGGTCCGCTGGTGGAGGGCTGTGAGATCAGCCACGCCGGGGATGACTCCTGGAGCGTGCAGTCATCCGATTTTCTGGTGGTGAAGAACGAAGGCGGCACGGTCATCATCGCCAGCCGTGACGAATTCACCGAGGGCGTCCGGAACGGCGACCGCATCCGCGCCGGTGTGAACGGGCCGGAATGGAAGATCACCTCCCGCAAGGTGGTGCCGCGCAAGGACGCCGGTCTCGCGCCGGAAGTCGCGGAAAAGCTCACGAGCGCGAAGACCTGGGACGCCTGGAAGGTGAGCCCGAAGTGCATCGTGCTGACGCTGGACCAGCCGTCCGACCTGAAACCCGGGGATTCCGTCTATTCCCCGGACCGCATGGGCCAGGGCTTCGTCTTCCGGAACAACCACCTCCACAGCCCGGGCCGCCTGCTGCTGAAAGCCGGTGGCCTGGTGGAGGGCAACACGCTGGACACCCCGCACGCCTTCATCGTCTGCCCCGAACTGCCGGGAAGCGCCGCCGCGGGCATTGAGGATCTGGTCATCCGGAAGAACGTGATCCGCAACGCCGGGTGGTTCTGTCCCGCACCATGGTCCAGCCAGGCCGGCGCCCTTTCGCTTACCGCCACCGGGGAGAAGAACCAACTGCGCTCCGCCCCCGTCTTCAAGAACGTGGTCATCGAGGACAACGTCATCGAAGGCGGCCAGGGCCCGCATCTGGTCGTCTCCTCCGCCGAGGGACTCACCGTCAGGAACAACCGCTTCGTTTCCCCCCTCACCGAAGCCGCGCCGGACACCGGAGCCAGCTACCGTATTCCCAAGGACTCCGTGGTGTGGATCAAGGAAAGCTCCGGCGTGAAATACGAAGGCAACCGGATCGAGAACCAAGGCACCTTCGTGAACGAGCCGGTGGTGAAATAAGGAGGGTGGACACTCCTGTCCACCGGCGGCATTGGCGGATGAGCGGTCCGTTCTCTTCTGTTCCCTGAAAGCTGAAAACCTCTCCCCCTTGATTCGCCAATACCTCCGGTGGACAAGAATGGGAACGAAGCGGACATGGCGGGTTCTGCCCCCATGCCCCCCTTACAAAAACTCCGGCGACAGCTTCGCCAGCCACCCGGCCAGCTCCGCGGCCCGCGGCGTCTCCGGGAGCCGGTCGAGGTCTTCCAGATCCCAGCGGAAAACGAGCTTGTAGCCGTCCCAGGTTCCGGCGGCCCCGCAGTCCAGCATCCAGTCGGCAGCCTGGCGGTTGTCCACCAGCGCGTATCCCACCAGTTCCTTCACCCCCGCGCGGAAGGCGGTGAGCCACATGATCGCCAGCAACAACGTGCCGATCCCCCGCCGCTGGTCGTCATCCAGCACCAGTGCGGAAATCTCCGCCTCCTCCGGCCGGTTCGCGTTCCGCCACCAGCTCGCGCCGCCCATCGGCGGGAACTCCCGGGTCGGATCCAGGACCGTCCAGGTGACGTGCCGCATGGGATCCTGGTCGAGGATGCGGTCCAGCATCGCGTCGCCGATGACCTCGCCGGTGTGCGTCCAGAAGCGGTTGTAGCGCGCCTCGTCCGACACCCGCCGGTAGGCCTCCGCCAGGCTGGCGCGGTCGTCCGGCACAAGGGCGCGGATGACGACCGGTGTGCCATCGCGGAGCTGGAGATGCAGCGGGTTCATCTTTTCTCTGGCGCAGCATCGCCTATTCTCGCGGGAATGAAACGGAGAACTTGGATGATCCTCACCGCCGGGGCGCTTGTCGGAGCCTGTGAAAAGCGCGGCACCCCGGCCCCGCCTGAGACCCCTGCAGCCGCAGCCTGGATCCCCCTCACCGGAAAATGGACCGGCACGGAAGGCGGTGAGGTGACGGAGGAAAATGGCGTGCTCCAGCTTCCCTTCGGCGAGCAACTCACCGCCGCGAAATGGACCGGCGGTCTTCCCGCCGCGCCCTTCGAACTGGAGTACGAAGCCCGCCGCGTGAATGGCACCGACTTCTTCGGCGCGGTCACCTTTCCCGCCCGGGGCGAGGACTGCGTGACCTTCATCATCGGCGGCTGGGGCGGCGGACTGGTCGGGATTTCCTCGCTGGATGATCTGGATGCCGCCGAGAACGAAACCGGAAGCGCCATGCAGTTCGAGAACGGGAAATGGTACCGCATCCGCCTGGTCTGCACATCGGACAAGATCGAAGCATGGATCGACGGCGGGAAGGTCGTGGATGTCTCCACGGACAACCGGAAGCTCTCCCTGCGCCCCGGGCCGATCACGGCTTGCGCGCCATTCGGCTTCGGCAGTTGGCAGAGCGCCGCGGAGATCCGCGGCGCCCGCTGGAAAAACCTCTGAGCCGCTTACTTCGGCAGGCCGCCCTGATGGACGAACCACGCCGGATTCAGTCCGACGAGCGGGCCGCGCATCTTCGCCAGTTCACTCTCGGGACCATGGATCTCCAGACGGACCAGGGTGGCGATGGAGAGCGCCTTCTTCAGCAGATCATCCACGTTTTGCAGGTGGTTCAGCGCGGCGTCGCCATCGGTGTAGGCCTCGCGGCAGAACGCCTGGTCACCGTTCAAGGTGAAGTCGTAGTAGAGGCAGCCCGCTTCCGTGGATGTCCGCTCGATGAACGCGGGGAATCCGGCGGTGAATTCCTCCACCTTGCCGGGATGGATCTGGAAGTAAGGGTGCAGGGTGACGGCGGTCGATAGGGAACTCATGGTCCCTCCAACCTCAACCGCCCGGGGCCGGAGGCCAAGCGGGAAATCCGGCTCATTGCCGCCTCAGTCCGCGCGCTCTCGGACGCGCTGGACGGGATCGTCCTTCCACATGAACAGCGCCTTGATGATGTGCTGGAGGTCGCTTTTCTGGTGCATCTCACGCTGGATCTCGATGTTCGCCTTGTCGATGACATCCGGCTCATACGCACGGGCCTCCAGGGAGCCGAGCAGCGGATCGGTCCCTGCTCTCAGGGAACCCAGGAGTTGCTCCACATCCGCGTGCAGCCGCTCGACATGTTCGCAGAGCCGCAGGGCTTCCTGGGCGAGCGCGCCGTCCGGCGTGGACGAGGCAGCCGCCAGACGGCGGACGCGGGAACTGAGGTCGAGCCACTCGGGGGAAAGGTCACGGGTCACTTCGGAACTGGCTTCGTGTAGATTGACAGTCATTCTCCAGAATATCCCCCGAGCGGGCGGTTTGCAAGTTGCCGGGGAATTTTTCCGTTAGACCGGATTCCCCCTTTCCAGATCGGAGAATCGGATGACAGTGGGGCCGGGTCCGTGATGAGAAATGGTGCGATTCTTCCCTGCCTGTTGATGGCGTTGGCCTTGTGTGGATCCTGCCGCCGCCGGGAAGCGGTGCAGGCGCCGAAGGCCGTGCCGGTCCGTGAGGACGGAAAAATCGAAATCCTGGCGACCACGTTCAACATCCGGAACGAGAACGCCCGTGACCTGGATGACCGGGCATGGCCCCGGCGGGTGGCAAATGCGGTGCGCCTCATCCGGCGCATCCAGCCGGATGTGATGGGCATGCAGGAACTCACCCACGGCCAGGCGGCCGACCTTCGCGCTTCCCTCCCGGATTACGAATTTTTCGGCGTGGGCCGGGAGAACGGACGGACGCAGGGTGAATACGCCGGCATCTTCTACCTGCAGGACCGCTTTTCCAGAGACCGTGCTGAAGGCGGCACCTACTGGCTTTCCGGCACGCCGGAAAAGCCGGGTTCCGCCACCTGGGGGAACACCCTGCCGCGCATCGCCACCTGGATGCGGCTGGTGGATCTGGCGACCGGGCGTGGTTTTTATGTGGTGAACACCCATTTCGACCACCAGCACCAAGGCTCGCGGGAACAAGCGGCGGTTTTCATCGCCAGCCGGATCGACGCGCGGAAGCATCCGGAGGAACCGGTGATCCTGCTGGGTGACTTCAACGCGGTGGAAACCAACCCCGCCGTCTATTACCTCCGGGGTGTGTCCGCGAACCTCGCGGGGGGCCGGAAACAGTGGAAAAACGGAATGACCGATACGTTCCGCATGCTGCATCCGTCAGGAACCTCCCCGAAAACGCTCCACCTGTGGGGCCGGAAGGACGCCGGGTGGAAGGTCGATCACATCTTCGTTTCCAAAGGAGCACAGGTCACGGAGGCAGGCGCCGTGCTGGAACCACCTCCCTATTCCTCAGACCACTTCCCCGTCATCGCCAGGGTGGTTTTCCCGTGAGTGACCTCAGAGCAAGCCCTGCTCGCGCAGTTCCTCCTCCACCGGATCGACATCCGGAGTGCCGATGCCCGCGTCACGGATGCGCTGGATCTTGCGGCGGACGCCCAGCTTGCTGCGCGGACCGGTGACGAGGCCCTTCACGCCACCGAAAGCGAACGGGAGAAGGGCGGCGACTCCGGCTGCCGCCAGACCGATGCCCACGCCGCGGCGTGCCCCGCGGTGCATGAGGTCCCCGAGAAGGAAACCGGCGGCCGCGCCCAGCAGGGCAGGTGCGGTCAGCGCGCTGGTTTCAATCCAAACTGGGGTCGTGTCGGTGTGCTCGTCAGCCATGGGGGAGAGTTAACCCCAACCCGGCCTTCCGACAACTCCGGAAAAAGCAAATCGCCACGGATTCCCGCTTTTCCACCATCCTTTGATTCCCTAGCGTCCCGGCGACATGCCTTCGCCCCAAGATACGTACGCTCTCATTCTGGCTGGTGGTTCCGGCACCCGCTTCTGGCCTCTGAGCAGGAACAACAAGCCGAAGCAGCTCCTGGATCTTTTCAACAACGGCACCTTGCTCGCCCAGACCATCGCCCGCCTGGAGGGCCTGGTCCCCATTGAAAACATCATCATCCTCACCAACACCCAGCAGGTGGAGGGTGTGCGCGAGGCCGCCCCCCAGCTCCCTCCGGAGAACATTTTCGCGGAACCCGCGAAGCGCGACACCGCACCGGCGGTCGCGCTGGGCATCGGCCTCATCGCCGCGCGGAATCCGGAGGCCGTCATGATGGTGCTGCCCGCGGACCAGCTCATCCAGGATGTGGACGCCTACCAAGCCGTCATGCGGGATGCCCTGGCCACCGCGGAAAAGGCGGACGGCCTGGTGACCATCGGCCTGCGCCCCACCTGGGCCTGCCCGTCCTACGGTTACATCGAGCGCGGCGAACGCGCCTCCATCGTCGGCTTGGTCTGCGAGCACTCCCCCTTCGAGGTGAAACGCTTCCGCGAGAAGCCGAACCCGGAACTGGCGGAGCAATTCCTCGCCGCGGGCGGATTCTCCTGGAATGCCGGCATGTTCGTCTGGTCCCTGCCCACCGTCATCAACCAGTTGGTGAAGCACTCCCCGCAGCTCGCCGGTTTCGTTTCCGAAATCCGCCGCTCGAAGGACATCCCGGCCACCGTGGAGGCCCAGTTCCCGAAGCTGACCCCCATCTCCATCGACTACGCGCTCATGGAAAGCGCGGATCGTGTGCTGAACATCGAGGCCACCTTCGACTGGGACGACGTCGGCTCATGGATCTCCGTGGCCAACTACCTCCAGGAGTCGAAGAACAACAACCGCGTCAACCAACCGGTGTCCGAACTGGATTCCGAGAACAACATCGTCTTCAACGCGCGCAAGGGCACCCATATCGCCCTGCTCGGTGTGGACGACCTCATCGTCGTCCAGACGGATGACGCCCTCCTCATCGCCAACCGCCACCAGGCGGACGCGATCAAGAAGCTGTCCGACCTGCTGCCTCCGGAACTGCTCTGAACCATGCTGGACCCATCCGATCCGCAAAGCCCGCATCCCGCCCTCGGGATCGATCATGGCGACGCGCGGATCGGCATCGCCGCGACGGATGACTTCGGCATCCTCGCCCATCCGGTGGAAACCATCGACCGGGCGAAGACGGCCCCCATCGGGCGCATCGCCCAACTCGTGGAGATGCGGAAGATCCGCACGCTGGTCGTCGGCCTCCCGTTGCGGATGGATGGTGGTGAGGGCGCGTCCTCGATCAAGGTCCGCAAGTTCGCCAAGGAACTCCGTGAACGCCTGCCGGAAATCCCGGTGGTCTTCGTCGATGAAACACTGACGACCTCCTCCGCCTCCGCGAAGCTGCGCGAGGCAGGGAAGAAAGCGAAGAACCAGAAAGGCATCATCGACCAAGCCGCGGCGGTGGAGATCCTGAACTCATGGATGGAATACGGCGGCCTTTAACCGCCCCATTTTTCCGGAACATCATGCGCCTGAAACTCACCATCGCTTACGACGGCCGCGCCCTCAACGGCTGGCAGTCCCAGGTCTGCGGCAACACCGTGCAGGACCTCATCGAGAAGGCGATGGAGGAGGTTGCAAAGAAGCCGGTCCGGCTCCACGGCGCGGGCCGCACGGATGCCGGGGTGCATGCGCTCGGACAGACCGCGCATTTCGATGCTCCGCCGGAGCTTTCGATGAACCCTTTCAACTGGGTGCCCGCGCTCAACACGAAGCTGCCCGCCAGCGTGCGCGTCATGGAGTGCGTGGAGGTGGACGCGGACTTCCACGCCCGCTTTTCGGCGACCGGAAAGATCTACCGCTACGACATCTGCACGGATCCCGTCCTGCCGCCGCTCAAGGCCGGGACGGCATGGCACATCCCGCGGTTGTTCGATGCCGGTGTGCTCGGGGAAGCGCTGGCCCTTTTCGTCGGCAGGCATGATTTCCACGCCTTCGCCGCGTACCGTGGCAATGAGCTGCCGGACACGGACTACACCCGCACCATCCTCGCTGCGGATCTGGAAACCCTTGCCGATGGCTACCGCATCACCTGGAAAGGCGATGGCTTCCTCTACAAGATGGTCCGCCTGATGACCGGCGCCGCCCTCCACGCCGCGGGAGGCAGGATGCGGATCGATGACCTGGCGGCCATGCTCGACCAGCCTGCGGGGCTGCCGCTCGGCAAATCCCCTCTCTGCGCTCCCTCGGACGGACTCTTCCTCCAGGAAGTCCTTTACTGAGGTGATCGTGGCATTTGCAACGTGCGTTGAATCTTCTTGGATGAACCCCTGCGGGAGATGATCCTGGCAGGATGCGTGACGTCACCCCCGAGCAGTTGCTGAGTGAGGAGGATATCCGCGCGATTGTCCGTCTGCTTGGTGAGGTGATCGCGATGCGCGGGGACATCAATGCCTGCCGCAGGCGGCTGATGGAGGGTCTGTGTCCCATCGTCGGCGCGGACTCCTGGCTGTGGTGCATGGCGGACATCGAGCCGGGCAAACGGCTCGGCCACTCCGGCATCCTGCATGGCGGGTTCGATGACGAACGCTTCTCATGGTTCCTCCAGGCCATCAACCATCCGGCTCTGGGCAACGCGAACCGCCGGATCGCATCGGAACTGATCGAACGGGGGAGCCACATCACCCGCAATCTCAGCCAGATCGAGGATCCGGAATATCCGCTCTTCCAATCGGATGCCGGTCCGTTCTGGGAAAGGGCGGACATCGGCACACTCATGCTTTCCCTCCGTCCCATGGAGACCGGCGGAGCCACCGGCATCGGCCTTTACCGCCGGAGGGGACGGCCGGATTTCGATGAGCGGGAGATCCGCATTGCCCATATCCTGCTCACGGAGGTGCCATGGCTGCATTACGAGGAGTTTCCGGAAAAGAGCATCATCAGCCGGCTCTATCCCCGGCACCGGACGGTACTCAACCTACTCTGTGACGGATGGGACCGGAAGAAAGTCGCGGCGCATCTGGGGATCAGCCTCCAGACGGTGAACGGCTACGTGAAGGAAATCTTCCGCCATTTCGACGTCCACTCCCAGTCCGAGCTGATCGCCAAGCTCGGCAAGGGGGACGGCGGGGACCGCTGACGGATCAATAAACGTATTCCTGATCCCCCTTCGCCTCCGCACTGCGTTGGTCGGCGGAGGAGGAATGCGGAAGGGACGCCTCGAATGCCTCGAACGCGCGGTTGAAGGATCTTTCCGCCACTTTGTCGCGCCCGATCAATGGTGCGCCCGCAGCCCTGCCTTCACCTTCGGCGATGACCGTCCGGCCTTCGATCAGGCGGATGCTGGTGTCCGTGTTGATGGGGCCTTCGCTGATCCCGAAATCAAGCCGCATGTCCCCCGTGCCGTGGCGCACCGGCAGGTAGCCCTGCCCGCGCAGGCTGCCATCCACACTGGAAATGTAGGACCGCTCGCGGTCGGACAGCTTGGCCGGCATTCCCACCGTGATCTGGCTCCGCTCCGGAGTGAACGCCGTGCGTGTCGCGCAGGAGGATGAGAGAATCGCAACGGCGGCGAGCAGGATGACAGGGAGCTTCATGGGATGGATTGCTACGGCGGTGGCCGGATATTTTCAAGAAACGTTGTGTGCCGGCCAGCTCCGGGAAGGACCTAAAGAAAATCGACAAACGGGAATCCTCGCGGAGAATGGCGGGGAACTCCTCCCCGTCCCTTTTCACGAATCATGAATCCATTCCTCGCGCCCGATTTCCACGTCCGCTGGTCCACGCTCGTCCCGGAGGCGGTGGAGCCTGACATCCGCCTGGGGCTGGAGATCGCGAAGGCCAACATCGCGAAGGTCTGCGAGGTGCGGGCCGACGAAGCCACCTATGAGAACACCTTCCTCGCGCTGGAGGAAGCCAGCACCGCGCTCAACCATGGCTGGGGCAGGCTGAACCATCTGGACTCCGTGTCCGACTCTCCGGCCCAGCGGGAGGCGCTGAACAAGATGCTGCCGGAGGTGACGGATTTCTATTCCTCCATCGCGCTCAACGACAAGCTGTGGGCGGTGCTGAAAGAGTATGGGGAAAACGACGCCGTGAAGCGGCTCGACCCGGTGAAACAGCGCCATGTGGAGGAAACACTGGCGGATTTCCGGCAATCCGGCGCGGACCTTCCGGAAGCGGAGAAGAAGCGCATCGCGGAGATCGAGGCGGAGCTTTCCAAGCTGACCAAGGAATACTCCGAGCACGTGCTCGACTCCACCAACGCATGGGAGCTGGTGATCGATGACGAGGCGAAGCTGGACGGCCTGCCGGACTCCGCGAAGGCGGGCGCGCTGGCGAACGCCAAGGCGAAGGGCGTGGCGACCGATGACAAGCCCGCGTGGCGCTTCACGCTCCAGTTCCCCTCCATGTTCCCCGTCATGCAGCACCTGCATGACGACTCCATCCGCAGGCAGGTATGGGAGGCCTCCTCGAAGGTGGGTGGCTACGGCGAGTACGACAACACCTCGCTGGTCTGGAAGATCCTGCAACTGCGGCAGGAAAAGGCGGCCATCCTCGGCCAGAAACATTTCGCGGACCTCACGTTGCTGCGCCGCATGGCCCGCACCGGCGAGTCCGCCCTCGGCTTCATCGAGAACCTCCACGAACGGGTGAAGCCCGCGTTCCTCGCGGAATACCGCCAGCTCGCCGCGTTCAAGGCCGGGAAGACCGGTGAGCCGGAAGGCCCGCTGGAACCATGGCAGGTGGCGTACTGGGCGGAGCGCCAGCGGAAGGAGAACTACGACCTGGATGACGAGGCGCTGCGTCCCTATTTCCCCGTGGACGGCGTGATGACGGGCATGTTCGAGATCGCCACCAAGCTGTTCGGCATCACCATCAAAAAGCTGGAGTCCGTGTACTATGAACCTGGTACCGCGCCGGAGGAGAAGGGTGATGCTGTGGAGGTCTGGCACCCGGAGGTGGCCTTCTATGAGATCCATGACGCGGAAACGGGCGCGCACCTCGGCTCGTTCTACGCGGACTGGCACCCGCGCGAGTCGAAGCGTGGCGGAGCATGGATGAACTCCCTGCACACCGGCGGCGAAGGCGAGCCGCACCTCGGCCTCATCATCGGCAACATGAGCCCGCCCGTGGACGGGAATCCGGCCCTGCTGACCCACAATGAGGTGGAGACCATTTTCCATGAATTCGGCCATCTGTTGCACGGCCTGCTGAGTGACGTGCCGGTGAAATCGCTCGCCGGAACGAACGTCGCATGGGATTTCGTCGAGCTGCCGTCGCAGATCATGGAGAACTTCTGCTGGGACCGGGAGTCGCTGGACCTCTTCGCCCGCCACCACGAAACCGGCGCGCCGATCCCGAAGGAACTCTTCGACAAGATGATCGCGGCGAAGAACTACATGAGCGGCTCCGGCTTCATGCGCCAGCTCGGCTTCGCCAAGGCGGACCTGGAACTGCACATCCACCTCGACCGCTATGCGGGCAAGGATCTGGACGAAGTGGACCGGGAGATCCTCGCGGACTACCGCGCCCCGCTGAAGACGGACGCGCCGTCGATGATGCGGCGTTTCGGCCACCTCTTCAGCAGCCCCACCGGCTATGCCGCGGGCTACTATTCCTACAAGTGGGCGGAGGTGCTGGATGCGGACGCCTTCACCCGCTTCCAGAAGGAAGGCATCCTCAACCGGGAAACCGGCCGCGCCTTCCGCGAGCACGTCCTGAGCAAGGGGAACTCCCTCGCCCCGGATGAACTCTACCGCCGCTTCATGGGCCGGGATCCGGAACTGGAGCCGCTGCTCGTCCGCGCCGGCCTCGCGGAGCCGGTGCTGGCGTGACACCGTCTTTCCCTCATCAGGTGGCCAGGGCCTTCGCCCTGGCCCGGAAGAATGTCTGCATGGCCACGATGAACGCTTCCGGACTCCTGGGCATGTCCGCCCGGAGGACCGTCAGGTGGCCATCGTCGTCCCAATAGCAGGCGAGGATCGGCGGCCCGCCATCAGCGACACCTTCTTTCGCGATGGCGGCGGCAAGCGTCGGGGCCTCGCGCAGATCCGCCGATTTCGGCGCGACGATGAACAGCGTTTTCTCCCGCCATGGCGGCTTGAGGAAATGGTAGATCTCCCACTCCACCCCCGGCGTGCTGTCCGCGACCAGCAGCACATGGTCCGCCCGGTTCGCGATCTCCGCCACCTTGTCCTTCCAGGTATCATGGGTGCAATAAACCCGCGCCGCGCCGAACGGCAGGTTTTTTTCCCCGGGGTTCCCCAGCGCCAGCGCCGGACCGTAGCGGCTGAATCCCTCGATGAGGAAATGGTCGAGCCGCCGCCCGCGGATGCCCGGGGAAAAGACCGCCCGCCAGAACCGGGGCAGGAACCCGCGCTCCGGCAACCGCACCTGGTCATCCTGGAAGGAACGCAGGAACAGGATCGGCGGTCGTCCGTCGCGCTCCACCTGGTCGGCATAGGACGCCCGCGAAAACCACCGGGCGGCACTCCGGAGCAGGCTCTGGACCGCCCCGGTGACGAAGGCCAGCACCACCAGCGCGGCCACCTGCGCCGTCACCTCCCCGAGGCCATGGGTCTGGAGAAAGACAGGGAACAGGCAGATCACCAGAAAGCCCAAGATCGCGAGCAGCATCGTGCCGGTCCAGAGCGCCAGCGACGCCGTATAGGTCAGGATGTCAGCCCCTACCATCCGCCAGAAAGACCGCTTCAAGCCCGGCCAGACGACGAAAACCTCCCTCAGAAAGCCGGAAAACGACCGGATCGGCGGACTTGGCCGCGCGATCTCCCTCCCCGCCCGACCGAGGCGCACCGTCTGCAGTCCCGCCCACAGGAACGGCAGCGCCAGAACGGTGATCCCGCCGAAAACGATCGCGTAACTCTGCGCGTCCTTCGTCTGCCATACATAGGGGACGACCGTCCACAATGCCGGCCCGGCAACGATGGCGAGAAACAACACCGCCAATCCCGGCCTCATCGTCAGGGCGGAAAAAGTCAGCCCCAGATAGGAAACGAGGTAGAGGAACACCGTCCCGGCCAGCCAGCCCCAGAATTTGCCCCCACCGGGCAGATCCGGAAAGAAATGCTGGATGAACATCCATGCCACCAGCGGGCTGCCGAAAAAACAGACCACCCGCGCAAGCTCACGGATGAATGACACCGCCCGGTAGGCACGGGCCGGTGCCGTCAGTTCGATTTCGCGGAACGCCGTATTTTCCCCGGTGGTCATCTCTTTCATTTCCCGTTCCCGCTAGACGGCCTCCACCTCATCCGGCGCGTTCTCTTCCCGTGCTTCTCCGGCGGCGGAATCGGGACCGGCTTCCGTTTCCGCTGGCACGAACACCTCCAGCGGTTCGATGAGATTCGCGGGCAGGGGGAACATGCGGTCGTAGATGCCGGGGGCGATCTCGTTCGAGGTGGTATAGGCCTCGCGGATCATCTCCATCTTCGCGTCCAGGTTGTCGATGTAATGGAGGGCATGCGCCTCCGGGGTGCGCGGCAGGACCGGCGAGCCGAACTCAAGCTGCCCGTGGTGGCTGCCGATGAGGTGCAGCAGGTGCAGGCGGACGCTTTCCGTTTTCGGCACCAGCGCTTCCCAGCCCGATGCTTCCTCCGATGCACAGATGTCGTGCCACAGCTTGTTCACCAGTTCGATCCCCAGCGGGATATGGCCGAGCATTTCCCCATAGACGCTGATCTGCTGGGCAAAGCCGGACTTCGGGTAGGTGTTCTCCCACAGCTTGCCGCTGTCGTGGAACAGCACTCCCGTCAGCAACAGGTCACGGTTCAACTCCGGATAGACGGGGCAGAGCGCGTCCGCGGAAGCCATCATCTGGGAAACGTGCTCGACCAGACCGCCGCGCCGGGCGTGGTGGTTTTTCTTCGCCGCCCCGGTTCTCCGGAACCGGTCCCCCATCGTGTCGAGGAAATGGAAGCACAGGGTCCGCAGACGGGGGTCGAGGATGGAGTCACACAGTGCGGTGATCCGCCCGTAGTCCGCCTCCTGTTTCGCCCGCAGGGTGGGATCGCCGGAAAGGAAATCCGCGATGGCGTCCCCATCCGGGCGGAACCACTCCAGCCCGTTCGCGTTGACACCGTATTGGTTCTGCGTCCAGGCGGCTTCCAGCCGGAGGATGGCGCCTTCCTCCAGCGCGGAGGCGGAATCGAACGCTACGGAGTCCGACCACAGCTTGAGGGTGAAATTTCCCGTGGAATCCGCGAAGACCGCTTCCAGGTAGGGCTTCCCTCCCTTGGTCATCTTCGTGGCCCGGGACTGGAGCTGGGCATGGATGGCGGCGGAAACGGGGATCTCGCCCGCCAGATCCTTGATGGCGGCAATGGTCATGGGACTCACACCCCGGAGCATGCCAGCACCCATCTCCCTGTCACGAAGGATCTGCCCCCCACGCTGGAGGACCCGGAGCGGGAGCTGCGCGGGATGCGTATTTCAACCGCAGATAAACGCAGGTGAATGTTTGGAATGAAAAAATCCCGGTCCATCTCGCTCAATCGGGCCGGTAATCTTGGAGAGCCGGACATCTTAATCTTGATCCGTGTTCATCTGCGTTCATCTGCGGTTCAATCAGTCGCAGAATGGGGTTCCCGGCTCCCCCGCCCACCCCTGCGCCCTTTATTTTTCGTGCCAAGTGCGGTAATCCGTGCTTTCCATCCCCGCGCCGATCCCGTTTTCCGCCCATGTCCACCGAGCTGACACGAAATTTCTCCATCATCGCCCACATCGACCACGGGAAGACCACGCTCTCCGACCGCCTGATGGGTGCGACAAACACCGTGGCCGAGCGGGATGAAAAGGCCCAGCTCCTGGACGCCATGGATCTGGAGCGGGAAAAGGGCATCACCATCAAGTCCCACCCCGTCGCCATGGAGTACAAGGCGAAGGATGGTAAGACCTACAAGCTCAACCTGCTGGACACGCCCGGCCACGTCGATTTCTCCTACGAAGTCGCCCGCTCGCTGGCTGCCTGCGAAGGCGCGATACTGATGGTGGACGCCGCCCAGGGCGTTGAGGCACAGACGGTTGCCAACCTCCATCTGGCGCACGAGCAGAATCTCGTCATCATCCCGGTCCTCAACAAGATCGATCTTCCCGCGGCGGACGTCGCGAAGTGCCGCAGGCAGCTCGAGGACATCCTCGCCATTCCCGGAGAGGACGCCATCCCGGCCTCCGCGAAGGCCGGCATCGGCATTGAGGATATCCTGGAAGCGGTTGTCCAACGGGTGCCAGCCCCGGTGGAGAACGAGGACAAGCTCCTCCGCTGCTCCGTTTTCGATTCGATCTATGACACCTACCGCGGCGTCGTTTCCTATGTCCGGGTCTTTTCCGGCACGGTGAAGAAAGGACAGCGGGTGCGCCTGATGGCCACGGACAAGACCTACGAGGTCAAGGAAGTGGGGGTTTTCACCCCGAAAATGACCGCCCGCACCGTGCTGCAAGCAGGGGATGTGGGCTACGTCATCGCCAACATGAAATCCGCCGATGAGGCGAAGATCGGCGACACCATCACCGACAACACCCACCCGGCTCCGGAGCCGCTGCCGGGTTACAAGGAGATCCAGCCGATGGTCTTCTCCGGCATCTATCCCGTCGAATCCTCCGACTACGAGGCGCTGAAGGCCGCGATGGCGAAGCTCCAGATCAACGACGCCGCCTTCACCTTCTCCTCGGAAAGTTCCACCGCGCTCGGCTTCGGTTTCCGCTGCGGCTTCCTCGGCCTGCTGCACATGGAGATCATCCAGGAGCGTCTGCGCCGGGAGTTCAACATGAACGTCATCTCCACCTACCCGTCCGTGATCTATCAGGTCACGCTCACGGACGGCACGGAGGTGATCGTGGACAACCCCACCCTTTTCCCGGAAACACAGACCATCCAGGAAATCCGCGAGCCGGTCGTGAACGTGTACCTCATGGTGCCCGGCGAGTACATCGGCGACATGATGCAGCTCGTCATGGAAAAGCGCGGTGATGTCACCAACACGGAAACCATCGACGACATGCGCGTCATGCTTTCCTGCGTGCTGCCGCTGGGCGAGATCCTCGTCGATTTCAACGACCGCATGAAGTCCATGACCCGCGGCTACGGCTCCATGGATTATGAGCACGCCGGCTACCGCGCCGCGAAGATGGTCAAGATGGACATGCTCATCGCCGGGGATCCGGTGGAGGCGTTCTCCACCATCGTCCACCGCGACAAGGCGGAGTCCTATGGCCGCCTGCTGGCCGGAAAGCTGAAGGATGTCATTCCCCCGCACCTTTTCGTCGTCGCCATCCAGGCTGCGGTCGGCGGCAAGATCGTCGCCCGTGAGTCCATCTCCGCCATGCGGAAAAACGTGACCGCCAAGTGCTACGGCGGTGACATTTCCCGGAAGCGCAAGCTGCTGGAAAAGCAGAAGGAAGGTAAGAAGAAGATGAAGATGTTCGGCAAGGTGAACATCCCCCAGGACGCCTTCATCCGCGTGCTCAAGAGCGGGGATTGATCACGGGCACCCGGCGCGGGACGTTCCGTGGAACCGCTGCATGAACCGGTCCCTTCTCTCTTCTTCGGTTCCCTGGGAGCCGATCCCGCTCCAGACCATTTCCCGCGCGGTGGCCATCATGTCGAAGCCCATCAGCAGCCGCTCCTCCGGCGTCCTGCGCATCATCGCGGCGAAGATCATGGCATTGATCTCCGGAGCGGTGTCTTTCACGGCAAAACCCGTGTCAGCGTATCTGTCAGGTTCAATGCGGCTGACCATGTCCTCAGATAATCGGTATCGCAACCGGTCGCAATGAGGTTTTCCACATCCGCGAGCTGCCGATCCGATCCGGATTCCCGCGCCCAGTGCAGCGGAGACATAGTAGTCCTGCCCCAGCACTTCCTCGACCCGGACCACGTCGTCCGATCCGAACTCCAGTACCAGCTCGATGTCGCTCTGCCATTCCTGTTCAACGGCTGCGATGGGAACGCAAGGCAGACAGTGATTTCCTGCCAGGATCCGCCCCTCACGCCCATCGCCAATGCCGCCGAGGCACAGGAGTGTGCCTCCTCCTTACTCACCCATCCTGCGGCGTGAAGCCCATCACGATGTCGAAGGTCACGGCCAGTTCACCCGCCTTGCTGCCGGGGATGGGCTTGAACTCGCGGATGACGGACTCGCGCTGGGCGGCGTCCTTGATGTTGCGGATCACGAAGTCCTTTTCGTTCGCCGGGTCACCCTTCACGTAGAGCTGGGTGGTCCATTTCTCGCGGCCCTTCATCTTCACGGCGAAGTGGATGTGGGGCACGCGGCCGGGATATTTCACCGGCTTGATGGTGCGGAAATAATACTCGCCCGCGGAGCCGGTGAGGAACCGGCCGAAGCCCTGGAAGTTTCCGTCCCGCTTTTCCGCGCCATCGCTCCCCTTGTGGAGATAGACCCCGTTCTGGTCGGCCTGCCAGATCTCCACCAGCGCGTTGCGGATGGGAGCGCCTTTCTCGTCCAGCACGCGCCCGCTGAGATGGGTGATCTCCCCGAGCGACGGGTTGGTGGAATCATTGATGATGATGAGGTCGTTGTCCGTATCCAGCGGCAGATCCGTGGGATAGAACGGCCCCTCCGTCTGGCGTGGCGTGAGCGTGAGCGCCTCGGCGAAGGCTCCGGGGATCCAAAGTCCCGCGGCACCCACCACGAAGTTCCGCATGAAGGTCCGGCGTCCGGGAAAGGGGGTGTGCATATCGGCATTCAACACTGATCCCGCGCGAAAGTCCTCCGGAAATTTATTCCATCGGGATGCAAAAAAAGGGAGTCCGGCATGATGCCGGACTCCCGACCGGAGAATCAACCGGTGCCTATGGCTTGAGGGAAACGCGCAGCCTCAGGAACCCCGGGCCCGAACCCATCGGGATGGTGGCGGTGGTCACGCCCGCGCCATCGGGTGTCCCTTGGTCAACACCCGCCTCGCTCCATGAGGCGAGCGTGGAGGAGAAGACGACAAGATAGTCCACGACGTCCGGCCGCGCGCGGGTGTAGGTGAGTGTGAGGTTCCCTCCGGCGGTGGTGGATGCCAGCGGCGCGGACTGTCCCATCGGCGGCTGTCCCAGTGCGAATTCCATCAGGTTCACCACCCCGTCGTGATCCGGATCATCCAGGGGTCCACGCTTGTCCTCCGGCACGCCGGCAGCGGCAAGGTAGTCACGCATGGCCGTCTCCGCGGCGGTTGGCGCGGGGACGGTGGCCGTCCCATTGAGGTTGATGATGAACGGATTTTCATCCGGATCATCGCTGGTGATGGTGAGGGTGGCGCTCCGCGCTCCCGCCGCACCCGGCAACGGGGAGAATCTCACGTGGATGGGGGCCTGCTCGCCCACCAGCATGGAGGCCGGGAAGGAACTTGCCCCGCCATCAAGCACATAGGTGAAGTCCCCGTGGTTCGCGCCGGTGATCGAGATCGAGATGGAGGAGAGGGTGCCACTGCCATCGCTCCTCACCTGGAGCGTCTGCTGGCCGGGGCTGCCGCCGACCGCCTGGGTGCCGAAGTTGACCGGCATCCCGCTGTTCAGGAATCCGGTGTTGGCGCGGACCACGATGTCCGGAACCCTGGTCACCGAGATGGGTTCGGGAAGGCGGAGTATCCACCCTTCGCTCATCCCGGCGGAGTTGTTCGCCGTGCCTGCCACGGTCCTCAGGTCGGCGGAGATGGATGTCACCTGGCTGAGCGTGAAGCCGGGGGTGGTGAGGCCGTACTTCGACTGGAGGTAGTCGGGGATCACCACGAGCGCTCCGTCCGGGAGCCAGACCGCCGCGCGGTTGTCGGCGAAACTCCAGCCCGCCCTGACGTTGCCGCCCACCGTGCCGTCATCGTTCACCGTGCGTCCGTCCGCGAAGGTATCCCCCGCGCGTTTCTGGAGGCCAAGCGCCTTTGGTGGGCCAGCCACCGGGGAGCCCCTGTCCCAACGGATCGCGCCCTGGCCCGATCCCGCGAGCACGGAGGCGTTGCCATACCCTGTGATCCACCGGCCGTTCGGAGAAATCCCGCGCACGTCACCATTGGCCGCACCGCCCGCCGGTGACGGCAGCAGGGTGAATCCGCCGGTGGTGGTCCACACGAACGGCCCGTCGAAAAACGAGGTGCGTTCATAGCCGGAGATCGACTGGCCGTCCGCCGAGATGCCGCCGGGATTGGAGGCGATGTCATTCCCCGCGTTCGGCACGTTGCCGAGCAGGGTGTAGGTGGAGGTCGCGGCGGAGAAATGGAACGCGCGGTTCTGTCCCATGGAGTCTTGGAGGATGCCGGTGACATCCCCGTTCTCCGCAAGGGAAATGGGCAGGTAGAGGTTCACGGCCGTCACCGGTCCCAGCGGAAGCGGGGCGGGAGGAAGCAAAGTTCCGCTCCGTGTGGCGAGATCATAGACCATCAGCGGGTTGGCACCGGAACTGGTTCCGAGCAGAACCTTCGTCCCGGCGGGATTCGTTCCACCCGTCTGATTGTACGTAACAGGGTTGACGAAGGTGTTTGGCAGGTAATCGATGCCGGACCCGATGGTGAATGTGGCCGGCGATCCCGCCACCCCCACAGCCTGCACCGGTGAGGCCCCCGGAACGAGCGTTCCGCCAAGGGTGTTCGAAGTCCCGTAGGGGGTCAGGACGGCTCCATTCGAAGCGACGGAAACGGAGAGCCTGACTGCGGTGGAGTTCGTCACACCGACGTTGTTCGTGGCGCGCAGCATGTATTCCCCCGCGTCGGGGACCGATACGCCGGTGATGGTGATGCTGGTGGTGGAAGCGCCGGAGACCACGGACCCGGTGGCGGTCGTTCCGTCCGCCACCACCGTGCCATTCCGGAGCCACTGATAGGTGGACGCCGGATTTCCGGTCACCGTGGCGGAGAGCGTCACGGTCTGTCCGGCGTTCGCTTCCTGCGGGAACGGTCCGTCCGAGATGACCGGCAGTCCCACGGAAGCGGTGCCGCTGGTGATCACCGTCCGGTTCCCGCTCGTCGCCAGCCAGAGTCCGTCGGCCCTGATCACGTTGGTGAGGCCCGCGGTTGTCGAGGGAACTGTCGCGGCCTCCGTCCATGTCTCCCCGTCCGTGCTGTGCAGGATGGCCGGCCGCTGCGGGTTGCTTCCGGTCACCGTGGAACCGACCACCACAAACCGTGCGCCGTCATGGAACACGTCATTGAGGGAGGAGCTGGCCACTGGCAAAGTGCGCGTGGTCCACGTTGTCCCGTTCGTACTGGTGCGGAGGGTTCCGTTGGCGCTGACCATGACGAATTTCCCCGAGGCGAAGACCACGCGCTGGGAAAGTCCTATGGAAGCCAGGGTGACCGACGCGGCGGAAGAAAGGTTCTCCGGAAGCCGGTAGATCCTTTCACTGTTGTTCGCGGTGACGATCCAGGTGCCCGTCCCGGGTGAGCCGCCGGGCATGAACGCGAAGTCCCTCGGCTGGAACGTCGTGTTCCCCAGGGCCGTCGCCATGATCCTGTGGGAAGTCCATGTTTCGCCATCGGTGCTGGTCAGGATCTCGCTGTACTGGAGGGGGAGGTTCGGCTCGGTGTAGGGTGCCGCACCCATGATGAACCTGCCGTTGAGGAAGCGCACGCCGTAGAGGTCCGGGTTGAAGGAGAAGCGGGAGACGGGATTGCGCTTGGTCCAGTCGATCGCCGTATCGGGGAGGCCGGCCACGGATGCGGTAGTCGTGGTGTAGATCGTGTTGGAGGGTCCGCTGATGACCACCATGCCATTGCCCGCCGCCGCCCCCTGGACATTGTAGTTGCTCGGAGGGGATGGCAGGGAGGCGAACGACCAGGCCGCCGTGCCAGCGGCGCTGTGCCAGTAGGTGCTGGTGGTGGTTGCCCCGGAGCTGAAGAGAAGGAACCGCCCGCCTGAATGAACCGCACGGGTGGGGCCGCTGCTGCCGGAAAGCACACCACTCCTGAGATCCCAGGTCTCATGGGCGCGGGCGGTGGAGGCGGGGAAAGCTGCCAGGAAGGATGCTGCCAGCGCACCGTGGGCAATGGGAGGTATGATTCGGCGAGGGGTCATCGGTTTCGCGTGTGGGGTCGGGGTGTTGAACGCAAGTGGTGGTTGGGATCTTAGCCGTTCACGGGGATTTCGGCTATTTTTTGCCTATATCCGGGAAACGTCCGTTTGCACGGTTCCCATGCCGGTGGTGGTTTTCTCCGCTTGATACCCCCGCATTCCGGCATTCAACTGCGCCCATGGACGCCGCTCCGCTATCCCTCCACGATCCCGGCTTTTCCGGACTCGAAGGGATCCTGTGCGCCGATGGCGTGAACCCCATCCATGCGAAGGCGCTGTGGCGCGCGCTCCACCGGGAGGCGGAGACGGACCTGCATGCGCGCGCGGATTTTTCCCCTCCGCTGCGGGAGTGGATCGGGCGGAACGTGGGCGAGGGAAAGCGCTTCTTCCTGGATGTTCCGGAAGTCGTGGACGAAACGCACAGCTCGGACGGACTCACGAAAAAATTCCTGCTCCGGCTGCGCGACGGCCAGACCATCGAGACGGTGCTGATGGGCTACGATGGCCGCCAGACCGCCTGCGTGAGCACCCAGGCCGGTTGCGCCATGGGCTGCGTGTTCTGCGCCACCGGGCAGATGGGCTTCGTCCGCCACCTGCGGCCCGGGGAGATCGTCGCCCAGGTGAACCACGTGCGGCGCGTGCTGAAACAGAGCGCCCCGGACAAGCGGCTGCGCAACCTGGTGATGATGGGCATGGGCGAGCCGCTCCATAACTATGACGCCGTGATGCACGCGCTCGCCACCATCTCCGACGTGCGCGGGGCGAGCATCGGCCCGGCGAAGATTTCCGTCAGCACGGTCGGCGTCATCCCTTCCATCCTGCGGATGGCGGAGGAGGGCCGGCCCTACAATCTCGCGGTGAGCCTGCACGGCTCCACCGAGGAAGAACGCTCCTCCCTCATCCCCGTGAGCAAGCGCTGGTCGCTGGAATCCTTGATCGACGCGTGCCGCCAATACGGCTCCATCACCGGGCGGCGCATCTTCTTCGGCTGGACGCTCATCGCCGGAAAGAACGATTCGGAGGAAACCGCCCATCGTCTGGCCGCGTTGCTGCAGGGCATCGACGCCCACGTGAACCTCATCCCGCTCAACCCGACGAACGGCTTCGACGGGCGGACCTCCGCCAATGCCGCCGGGGTGAAATTCCAGCGCATCCTGCGTGAAGCGGGGTTTCCCTGCACGTTCCGCCAGCGCCGCGGCATCGACGTCGCGGCAGGGTGCGGGCAGTTGAAGGCCGATAAAAAGGCACGCGCCGCTTCGTAAAGGCCAGCTCCCTTTTTCTTATGAAAGCCCACACGCTCGCCGCGCTCGCCGGCATCACCTGCGTTGCATCCGCCCTGGAACTGAAACCCGGCACCGGCGGCATCCGCATCGACGCCGGAAGCATGGGGGACTTCAATCTTTCCTACCCCGCGCTCGGCACGAAGTCGAACAAGTCGCTGCCGCTCATCGAGGCCCGTCCTGTTGGTGCCTCCGCCACGCTCAAGTACCAAGGCGGAGCGACCATCGAGGTGGCAACGACCAAGGCGGGCGACATCACCTACACCTTTTCCGGCCTCACGGATGATGTGAAATCCTTCTCCACCTCCACCTCCATCAACATTTCGTTCGGCAGGGGCGGAAAGTGGAAGGGCGGCGGCAAGGAAGGCGCCTTCCCTCTGGAGAAGGCCTCGCCACCTCATTTCCTCAGCGCGAACGGGAACTCGGTTTCCTTCTCCAACGCGGCGGGAGACACCTTCGACCTGAAGATCCCGGACCATTCGTTCATCCAACTGACCGACAACCGCGAGTGGGGCATGGCGGCCTATTCGCTGAAAACCTTCGTCAACATCAACGCTTCGACGAAGACCTCGAAGCTCAAGATCGGCTTCCTCCGGGGCCAGGGCGACACCACCGTGCTCGATGCCTTCGGCCAGCTCGCCAAGGAAGACTGGCCGGCCAAAGTGAAGGACGAGGCGGAACTCAAGGCGGATGCCGCCGGCGAGGCCGCCTATTATGCAGGCTTCAAGCCACCGGCTCTGACAGCCTATGGCAGCCTCCCCGGCAGCGGTGCGAAGCTCGGCTTCAAGAAGACCGGCTTCTTCCACATCGAGACCAAGGGCGGTAAATCCTACCTGGTCGATCCGGAAGGCAACCTCCACTTCCACCTCGGCCTCTGCGGCTTCCAACCCAGCGACGACTACACCTACATCAAGGGCCGTGAGAACATCTACGCGTGGCTGCC
Source organism: Akkermansiaceae bacterium (assembly GCA_019634595.1). NCBI lineage: Bacteria > Pseudomonadati > Verrucomicrobiota > Verrucomicrobiia > Verrucomicrobiales > Akkermansiaceae > Akkermansiaceae bacterium. The sequence goes on along the minus strand of JAHCBC010000002.1, from coordinate 425,162 downwards.
GAAGGCGAACGATCCGCTTTTCGCCACCGCCTTCCGCAAGGACGACCCGACCGCATTCTCCTTCTACGTCGCCAATACCATCCGCAAGTATGGCGAGCCTTACGACTACCAGGCCTTCGGCTCCCGCATGATCGACCGGGTGCGGAAGTTCGGCTTCAACGGCATCGGCGCATTCTCCTCCGTTCCTGCGGCCTCGAAGGAAAAGACTTTCCCCTACGTGACCAGCCTGCCGCTCGGCAGATGGAGCACCGGCCTCAAGACCATCCCCGGTGCCCACGAGGTCTGGGATCCCTTCGATGAAAAAAGCCGCGCCATCATCGAGAAGACCCTTGCCGAGAAACTTCCCGCAAAGGCGGATGATCCGTTGCTGATCGGCTACTTCGTCGTCAACGAGCCGCGCTATGACGAGCTTCCGAAAGTCATTCCGTCCCTGAATGCCGACCACGCGTGCAAGCGCGCCCTGGTCGATTTCCTGAAGAAGAAATACACGGACATCGCCGCCTACAACACCGCCTGGAAAGCCACCGCCGCTTCTTTCGACGAGCTGAACGCGAAGGGTCTCGCCGTCGCCACTCCCGCGGCGAAGGAAGATGTGAAGGCCTTCACCGGTGTCTTCCTGGAGGAGCTTTTCAGCTTCATCAACACCACCTTCCGCAAGTACGACAAGAACCACATGAACATCGGCTACCGCTTCCAGCCGATCACCATCAAAGACCAGCAGCTCTGCGAGATCGTCGGCAAACACGTTGATGTGAACTCCTACAACTACTACACCCATGAGCTGGACAAGGAGCACCTGAACCAGATCCACCAATGGACCGGCGGCAAGCCGATCATGCTGTCCGAGTTCTACTGGACCTCCTCGAAGGACTCCGGTCTTTCCGGCGGCCGCCAGGTGGGGAACCAGCAGGAGCGCGGCCTCATCTACCGCAACTACGTCGAGCAGGCCGCCGCGCTCGGCAACGTGATCGGCATCGAGTGGTTCACCCTCATCGACCAGGCTGCGACCGGCAGGTGGTTCAGCCAGTACAACGGGGAAAGCGCGAACTCCGGGATCTTCAGCGTCGCCGACCGTCCATGGAAGCCGATGGTGGAGGAGATGGCGAAGACCAACCACGGGATCTACGACGTGATCCTGGGCAACCGCCCGCCGTTCGCCTGGGAAAAGGCGGCGGTGCTGGAGAAGGAGCACCGCTGAGTTTCACTCTGCCGGAGCGGGTGGCAGGGACCGCATTCCACGTGGTTCCAGCGCCACCGCGGATCTGAAGCGAATTTACACTCCCTTTACGGACGGCACCGGCGGGCGGCCCCATCATGCGGTCGTCATGAAAACGACCTACACCTACATCCTCGGCGCTCTCGCCGCCCTCGCCCTCCCTCTGCACGCTGCGGAAGATCCGAAGCCCGGAGACAAAAAACCGACCGACCCGAAGCCGGAGTCCAACAAGGTCCAGATCGCCATCCTGCTCGATACCTCCAGCAGCATGGACGGCCTGATCGACCAGGCGAAAAGCCAGCTCTGGAAAGTCGTCAACTCCTTCACCGAGGCGAAGCGCGACGGCCAGACACCTTTCGTCGAGGTGGCCCTCTACGAATACGGCAACAGCGGCCTCAGCGTGGCGAACCAATACATCCGCCTCGTTGAACCGATGGGCCGCGACCTGGACGAACTCAGCCGCGAGCTGTTCTCCCTGAAAACGAACGGCGGTGAGGAATACTGCGGCGCGGTGATCCAGCGCGCGCTCTCCGACCTGAACTGGGATCTGTCCAAAAACACCTACAAGGCCATCTTCATCGCTGGCAACGAGCCGTTCACCCAGGGGTCCGTGGATGCCCGCCAGGCCTGCAAGGACGCGCTGGCAAAGGGCATCGTCGTGAACACCATCCACTGCGGCAGCCGGGAGGAAGGCATGCAGGGTTCCTGGCATGACGGCGCGGCCATCGCGGAGGGAAAATTCCTTGTCATCGACCAGGACCGGAAGATTGCCAGCATCCCCGCGCCCCAGGACAAGGAGATCTCCGACCTCGGCATCGAACTGAACAAGACCTACATCGGCTACGGCAGGAAACGTGAGGAGGCGAGGTTGAAGCAGGTCGCCGCGGACACCGACGCCGCCAGCGAGACCGCCGCCGCCGCTCCGGTCGAGCGCGCCATTTCCAAGGCGAGCAAAAACTACGACAACCGTAGCTGGGATCTGGTCGATGCGGTCCGGGAAAAGACGATCGATCTGGCCAAGGTCCCCGCCGAAGACCTGCCGGAAAACATGCGTGGCATGAAGCCGGAAGAACGCACCGCCTTTGTGGAGGAAGCGACGAAGCAACGCGCCGCCATCCAGAAGAAAATCGCCGACCTCGGCGCCGCACGCGATGGATTCATCGCCAAGGAACGCGCGAAGCAGGCCACGGCCGGGGAGAAAACGCTGGATGAGGCGATGGTGGAAACCACCCGTGAACAGGCTGGCCGGGTAGGCTATGTCTTCGGCAACTGAGGAAGATCGACTTTGCTCCGGACATTTCCCATGGTGAACCTCGTTCCGGCTTTCATCCCATGCTCCCCGACATCCCCATCCTCGTCGTAGAAGACGACCCCGCCGTCCGCCAGGGCATCGTGGATGTGCTGGAGTACGCCGGTTATCGTACTCTGGAGGCACCGGACGGGCATGTCGGGATGGAAATGGCGCTGAAGTCGAACTACCGGCTGCTGTTGCTGGATCTGGTGATGCCCGGCCCGTCCGGCTTCGAGATCCTGCAGGCGCTGAAGAAAAAGCGGCCCGGGCAGGCGGTCATCATCCTCTCCGCACGGGGGGAGGAGAATGACCGCGTGCGCGGCCTGACCACCGGTGCGGATGACTACGTGGTGAAACCGTTCAGCATGAAGGAACTGCTCGCCCGTGTGGACGCCGTGCTGCGGCGCACCTGCGAGCGGGCCGCCCCCACCGATGAACGCGCCGTCCCGGGCGGGACGGTGGACTTCCGCCGCCGCCAGCTCGCCTTTCCGGACCGCAGGGAGGATCTTTCCGACAAGGAGGCGGAACTGCTGCGCTACCTGCTGGACGCCAACGGGAGGATCGTCTCGCGGGAGGAAATCCTGCGCCAGCTCTGGGGGCTGGATCCGGACCGGACGGAAACGCGGACCATCGACATGCACATCATGCACCTCCGGACGAAACTGGGGGACAAGGAGCAGGCGTATCTGAAAACCATCCGCGGCAAGGGCTACCAACTGACCACCTGATGAGATCCCCACGCACATGGCTCGTCTGGGCGGCCTTCGCCCTCTGCGCGGCCACCATCCTCGGCGCGATGGCGTGGCAGACGCGGAATGCCATGGCGTCCGAGCGGGAGCGCATCGCCGCGGTGCGGCAGGCGGACTTGCAGGAAAAGATGCGCCTGGCCCTGTGGCGGATGGACACCATGGGCGCGGACGTGCTGCTGGAGGAAGGCCTCGGCGGCCCCGCGGAGTTCATCCGCGCCCGGCTCCTGTGGAAGGACAACGGCCAGCTCACCCAGCCGGACGGCACCCCCGCCTCCGGTGAGTTGCAGCGGGCGATCACCCAACCCGGCGAATCCTTCGAGCGCTATTTCGTCCGCGTGGGGAATGCCTCGCCGACCTGGAAATCCATCCCCGCCGGGACCGACGCCGCTCCAGATGAAGCGCAGGCTCCCGCACCAAGAAACGAAGGTGCGCTGAAAGCCACCGGCCATCTGGACCTGGAACGCCGCAACCGTGCGATCGACGGCGCGAACATGCGCCAGAAAGCGATCATCGAGGAAATCGCGCAGGCACCGAAGAAGGCTCCCGTGCGCAGGAAGGCCGAAGAAAGCAAAGCGGAGGCCGAACTGGCGGATTCGCTCCTGGCGGAGACGGTTCCCGCTCCCGCCGCCGGGGCACCGGCGGAATCCCTTCCGGCACCGGACCCTCCCGCCGCCGCCCCGCCGCCGACGGAGATCATGTCCGCCACCAAGCCGGTCTGGATCGGCGGGGAGCTGTTCCTGCTGCGCTCGGTCTCCGGCCCGCAGCGTGCGATCACCGGTTCCTGGATGCGGCTGGATGTCCTGCAAACCCGGCTGCTCGGGGAAATCAGCGACCTTCTCCCCGCCGCACGCCTCATCCCCGCGATGGCACCCTCGGCGGATGGACTGGTGCTGGCCTCCCTGCCACTGCGGCTGGAGCCGGGGCCGCTGGATTTCCGGAGCATGCCCGCCACCCCGGCACCAGCGGTCCTGCTCTCGCTGGGTACAGGCTGGGCGGCGGCGCTGCTGGCCATCCTGGCGGCGTCCTTCCTGGTCTTCGGCATCATGCGGCTCAGCGAGCGGCGCGCATCGTTCGTCTCCGCCGTCACCCATGAACTGCGGACACCCCTCACCACCTTCCGCCTCTACTCGGACATGCTGGAGAGCAACGCGGTGAAGCCGGAAAAGCGCGGCGACTACCTGCGCGTCCTGTCCCGGGAGGCGGACCGGCTTTCCCACCTTGTGGAAAACGTGCTCGCCTTTTCCCGCATCGAGCGCGGCAGCGCCCGCTCCGCCGTTTCCTCCAGCCGGGCGGGGGATCTGCTCGCATCCATGAGGGAACGCTTCGAAGCCCGCCTCGCCACCGCCGGGATGTCCCTGCACATGCCACTGGACGGACCGGCGGCGGCGGAAACGCTGCGCGCCGACTCCACCGCCATCGAGCACATCCTCTTCAACCTCGTGGACAATGCCGCGAAATACGCCGCCGCGGGTTCCCCCGCCATCCTGGACATTTCCATCGCCCGCAACCGCGGGAAACTCGAAATCCGCGTAGCCGACCATGGGCCGGGCATCCCGCCGGACGAACACCGCCGGATCTTCCGCGCCTTCCACAAGTCCGCGCGCGAGGCGGCGGAAAGCCGGCCCGGAGTGGGGCTGGGCCTCGCCCTCTCCCGCCGCCTCGCCCGGGGCATGGGCGGGGATCTCACCTGTGAATCCACGCCCGGCCAGGGAGCGACCTTCATCCTTTCCCTGCCGGCCTGACGGCGGAATCCCTTCCACGACTACCTCGTTTTGGAAGCTCCCTGGAAAATTTGAAAAGGATTACCACTGATTGCACTGATTTACTGATCCAAGACCTACAAACATGGCTGGAATGTGGGAATTGACGCTCCATCCACTCTTCTGAAATCGGTAAATCAGTGCAATCAGTGGTTTCAGAACCTTCTTCACGCATGATGCTCCTTCTGAAATCCCGGCGGATTCCAAAGCAAGGCAGCCCTAGAATCCCTCCCACGGCGGATTGACACCGTGTTCCTACCTGCCATCTTCCCCCGACAATGCCCGGACCCGAAGGCAAAGCTCCTGTGGCGTCAAAAGCCCCGATTTTCCCGATCGCCTGCTGGGCGATGGGGGTCGTGTGCTTCAGCCAGCTTGTCATCGCGGGCATGGCCCTCGCCACGAGGCTGGAGGAGTCGAAGCAGGTCCGCATCGTCGAAAAGGAGGTGACGAAGATCGTCCCGGTGGAGGTTCCGGCAAAACACCCGGCCGTGCCGGATGAAGCCTCCATCGTCGCCCGGCCACCGGTCGCCCCGGCCCCTCCACCTCCCGCAGTGCCCGCACCCGAACCGACCCCCATCGCCGCACCGGCGATCGCGGATCCGGTTTCCGAACGGCTGGTGCGGGAGGCGCGGAAAGCCCGCGTCGCAGGGGACGTCATGGCCGCCATCACCAAGCTGGATGAAGCCCTGAAACAGTCGCCGGATGATCCGAGCGTCCACTACGAGCTGGGCCTCATGCATGAAACCATGGGCACCTTTTACAAAGCCTCCGCCCACTACGAAAAAGTCTTCCAGATGGGTGTCTCCGGCGCGGGCGCACTCTATGAACTGGCCGCAGGGAAACTGCGGGACGGCTTCGAGCAACCCGGCGACGCCCTCGGCAAGCTGGCCCTCGGACGCGTGCGCATCTTCAAGGACACGCGGGTGGAGAAAGGGGAGCGGGTGATCCTCACCATCCCCGTCCAGAAAAGCCCCGACGCGGAGATCGACCCGGCTGAGATTTCCGTGGAGGTGGAGTTCTTCAACCGCAACTCAAGGGGGGAGATCATGAAGGCGGCCGATTCCCCCGCCATGGAGTCCAGCAAGGACGAGTGGCCCTCCATGCCCATCGACTTCGCCGGTGGCGAGGAACCGCTGCGTGTGACCTACACCATCCAGCCCCAGGAAGGCGCGACGGGACACCTCTTCGGCCAGGAGAAATACTACGGCCAGATCGTCTCCCTCTTTTACAAGGGTGAGATCCTCGACGTGCAGGCCTGGCCGCGCGATCTGGCGGGACGCGCCAGGGTCCAGCCCGCGCAGCAGATGCCCTCGCAGGAACCTTCCTTCGACCAGCTTCCGCCTGACATCAACTACAACGCGCCCCTGCTCCCGACGCTGGAAGTGCCCCCGATCGAATCGCTCCCTCCGCTCCCCGGCAACTGATCTCTCCGACCCGCCACCCATGGATGCCTCCCACGAAGAACGCCGCCTCGGCGACTATCTGCTGATCGAACGGTTGGTCGAAACCCCCCTCATCACCACCTGGCTCGCGGAGCAGGTTTCCGTGGGCCGCCGCGTGCTGGTGGATGAACTGGACCCGCAGCGGGCGTCCCGCAGCGCCGCCTTCCTGGCGGACATCCGGGCAAAGGCCGCCGTGGACCATCCCCACGTGGGGACCGTCTATGAAGCCGTCATCGAGCGGGATCTGTGCTTCTATGCCCACGAGTTCCTGCCCGGCGCCACCTTCGAGGACCGGCGGCTGGCGGAGGAGACTTTTGTTCCGGAAAAGATGGCCGTGTTCCTCCGCCGCATCGCGGAGGCGAACCTGTACCATGAGTCCCACGGTTTCGCCACTTCCCACCTGAACCTGGATTCCATCCATCTGGACGATCACAACGTCATCCGCCTGAAGAACCTGGTCATCGCCGGAGGACGGACACCGGACCAGTCCCTGCGCGACATCCGGAAGATGGGCGAAGCGCTGCGCACGCTGGTCGCCCCGGACCAGCCCGGCACCACCCGCATCCAGTCCGTGCTCGGCTGGATGAGGGGGGAGGGCATCGTCGAACCCATCGGCTGGCAGGACGTCAGGACGTTCTGCGAGCAGATCGAGGAACAGCTCACCGGACCGCTCTCCAACATCAGCGCGCCTTACGGCAAACGGGACATCACCAAGCGGAAGCCCATCCTGATGATCTCCATCATCACCGGTGCCGCCCTCGCCGCCATCGCGTTCATCGCTTTCAAAACCAAGCCGCCCGTCACCAAACAAACCGCCCGCCTCCCGCTGCCCGCCCCCGTGCTGGTCCCCGAGGGCACCTACCCCACACCGGATGGCACGGAGGAAACGCTGCGTTCCTTCCGCATTTCCGCCCATGAAACCACCATCGGCGAATACCAGGAATTTCTCGACGCCCTGACCATCCTCGCCAAGTCGGGCCGCGAGAAACTGTTCGACCCGGAAGGCCAGCCGGCGGAAAAGAACGGCCACGAGCCGGATGACTGGGCCGCACTCCTCGCCGCCGCAAAGGGCAACGGCACCTGGCAGGGCAGGAACGTCACCCTGCAGTCACCCGTCGTCGGGGTCGATTGGTGGGACGCCATGACCTACGCGGAGTGGAAGAGCGCCCGCCTGCCAACGCAGGAGGAATGGTTCGCCGCACTCCGCAAGTCCGTCGCCAAGCCCACCTCGCTGCCGATCGGCAACTGGCTCTCCGCCGTCACCGACAAGACGCCCGACCGCACTCCGGACGGCATCGTCGGCATGGCCGGCTCCGTTTCCGAATGGATCCTCCTCCCCGCGCCCGATCCGTCGAACCCGCTGGGCGAAAGCCTGCGCGTCATCATCGGCGGCTCCTACCTGAAACCCGCACAGGGAGCGCTCTCCCGCGAGTGGACGGCGGACCGTTCCCTCCGCCGCCCGGACCTGGGCTTCCGCGTCGTGTTCGACCCGGACCAGAACTGACGGGCGTAGCGAAGGTCGTAAGACCTTCGGCGGGGTGCATGGCCCCTGCCGGACAAGCTCCGGTCCCCGGAGGACTTCCCCCCGGACGGAGCGCCGGCTTCAGCCGGCTTGGCTTCGCTGGCAGGATTCTCCGTGGCGGACTGAAATCCGCGACCCATCCGGCACCTCCACCTCACGGATGCTGCCAGGAAACCCGGAGTTCCGGCAGATCCCCCTTGTACTCCGGTCCTAGTACGAAAACCGCAGTAGCCCATGCGGAGGCCGTCGCGCAGTCCCCGGCGATGACCGTCACAGATGACGGCGGGCGGATGACGGACCGGCCCGTCGCGGGATCGATGATGTGGGTGGCCAGCCCCGCGTCCGTCTGCCGGAACTGGCGGTAGTTGCCGCTGGTGGCAACGGCCTGGTTCTCCAGCATCACCACATGATCCGCCACGGATTCCGCGACCAGCGGCTTCTCGATCTCCACCGGCCACGGCCCGCCAACGGCCCGTACCTCTCCGGCGAGGGCGAACACGAAGTCACCCATCCCCAGCCCGCGGAGACGTTCGCAAACACGGTCCACGGCGAATCCCTTGCCGATGGAGGAAAGATCCACCCCTTTTCCCGCCGGTCCGAATCCCGCCGCATGCACCTCCGCCAGGAGATGATGGTCGAATGCCCCCCCTGATTTCCGTTTGATCCCGTCCGCCAGTTCCAGCACCCGTGACAGCTCCACCGTGGCGGGTTCCCCGCGGTTGAACCGTGAAAGATCCGAATCCCCCCGCCACTGGCTGAGCACCTGCTCCCATTTCTCCAGCGTGGCGGCGACTTCGGCTTTCAGGGCGACGGGTTCCGGCGCCTTTCCCCGCCACTCCAGCGTCCAGCGGGTGCCCATCGCCGATCCATGGATGGCGGTCGCACCACCACCGGATTTCCGGATCAGGATGACGGCGAGCATCGCCAGCACCAACAGGACGAAGCCCGGCAGCACGATGGACCTTCCGCTCATCGCTTGATGATTACCAGCACGACGGAAGCGAGGACAAGCGTCCCCGCGATGGAATCCTTCGATGTCCACCTCCCCGGGGCATGGGTCAGGAACTTGAACATGGCGCCGGTGGGGCAGCCATAGTGGCAATACGCCTGCGGGAGGAAGAACGCGCCGATGATGCCGATGGTGAAAATGGCAGCCGGGATGAAAGCGACGAACCCGCTGCTCCACGTCTCGAAAGGCTCGAAGTAGGCGAATGGAATGCCACTGCCAAGGAACGCCAGCACCCAGATCACGCCGAGCGTGAGCCACGGCACCCGCTCCATGACGGCATGGACCTTCCGCGGCAGGGGAAAGCGCTTCTTGATCACCTGCCCGGCGAGGGTCTGTGCGGCTCCATGGGGGCAGATCCGGGCGCAATAGATGTTCTTTCCCGTGAAGGCGGGCACCACCATCGCCACTGCGGTCAGCACCAGCAGCGGCAGCGCGCCGCGCAGGTTGAAGCCATTCTCACCCCAGCCGACCAACTGGTCCTGGCTGACCATCCAGCCCAACGTCACACCGGCCGCCACGGAAATGACCGCGAAGCCGAGCCGGATCTTCGCCTTGTTGCCCCACTTCGCCAGGCCAACCACCACACCGAGGCCGATCCATGAGAAGGCGAGCGCGCTTTTCCAGGGAAAGCCATGTTTGCCCTCCTCCGCGGCATGCCGGCGGAGCATTTCGTGAACACTTTCGATCACCGCGTAGGTGGTGACACTCGCTCCGCTGACAAAGAGGCTCTCCGACTGCTCCGGATCCTCCTTCATGACGTCCGCCACATTCTTTCCGGCGAAGCCGTCACCATACTTCATCTCCTCCCGCACATCATCGATGTACGGGACGTTGTCACGGCTCCCCAGGAAACCCACACCCAGGATCTTCCCTCCGGATGCGTCCAGACAGACGATGACATCCGAGGTGCCATTGAAACCGCGGGCGGAAACACCCATCCGGCTGCTGCGGAGTACGGTGCCCATCGTAGTGCCGCCCTTGAGGATGTGGAAGGCACCCGGCTCGCGGGTTTCCGCGATGGCATCCGCTCCCGGAAACCACTTCGCGATCCACTCCAGCTTCAGGGGTTCCGGGAACCATTCGTCCATGCCCTCCGCACCGAAACGCGCCGCGATCCCGCGGGCGATGGCCTCGCTGGTGATGGTGGCGCCGGAAACCACGCGCGGTCTCTGCAGCTTGCCGAGGGTGGATTCCGCCTTGCCGGTCCACTGTTCCCAGAAAGGGAGGTCATCACGGACCATCTTCACGTGTCCGGCGGTGTCCGCGCTGTCCAGGAAACGCACCGCCTTCACGGCGCGGTTGGCGTCAAAGATCACGAGGACCTCGCTCGGTCCGGAGTAGCCCTGGATCTTCGCTCCCTGGGGAAAATTCGAGGTGGCCCACCCGATTGGGGTGTCGCCATTGGCGTCCAGCAGGGGATAGATCCCTTCGCTGGGGTTCCCGACCGATGCCGTGTTCGGGAAAACGGACTTCGCCTCCGTGAGGAGGCGGTCCGGGTCAAGCGAAGGCCCGGCCTTCGGCAGCGCCCGCAGACATGCGAGCGCCGCCAGAATGATGCCGAGCCGGTAGCAGGCGATCGCCCACTTTTTCAGCCGCCGCCTGCCCTCAGAGGGAAGGCGTTTTGGCTTTGTCGTCGAGGGACTTGCGCAGCTCATCGATGTTCTCCACGCGTTCTTTGCCTGGCTTTTTCCAGAGCGTCTTCACTTCATCGAGGTGCTTGGTGTAGATGTCGCGTGGCATGCAGTCACGCGCGGTCGCCAGGGCGGCGGCGCGGCCGACGGTCACACCCATCATGCCGATGGTCTTCATCACGCGGATCGTGCCGAGCGCGTCGCGGTTCACGCTGATGTTGCGGCCTGCCATGAACAGGTTCGGCACGTTGCGGGAGTAGAGCGTGCGGTAGGGGATCGGGTAGCCGACGTTCTTGTCCACACCCTTGCCGTGCACGGCGCGGGAGATGAACGGCCGGCCGGGGATCGAGTCCTTGTACTTCTCAAGCGGGTAGTGGAGGTCGATCGACCAGGTGGTCAGCACCGTCGCGTCGTTGAATTCCTTCTTGCCGACGATTTCCTCACCGGAGAGCACCACATCACCGAGGATCTGCACGGTTTCACGGGTGCCACCCACGTAGGCGAGCCAGGTGAGGGCGGCGTTCTCGTGCTTGTTCGGGTCACGGTCGGCGTAGGCACCGTGGTTCTTGATGGCGTTCCAGGCGCTGAACGAGGCGAGCAGGTTCAGGTCGCGGATGTTTTCGAGGTCGTTGATCGGGTGATCGTCATAACCGCTCTCCCAGAACCATTCCGCGTGGCCGAAGCCGTGGCGGATACGGGGATAAGGGAAGCTGTTGGCGTCGAACTTCAGCATCCATGGCTGGTCGGGGAATTTCACCGGCTCGGCCTGGTTCTCCCACATCCACATGTTGCTCATGCCCATGCGGCCCTTTTCAGCCATCTCGGTGTCGGCTTTCGACCAGAGGCCGATGAAACCGTGACCGGTGCAGTCCGCGAAGAGACGGCCGTTGATGCGCTTGATCTTGCCGGCTTCCACATCGACGGCTTTGACGGAGGCGATCTTGCCTTCCTTCATGTCCACGCCGTAGGCATGGTGGCCGAGGTAAAGGGTGATGTTCTTCTCCGCTTTCACGGCGTCCATCTTCTTGTCATCGACGAATTCCTTCGCCGGAGCGGGGGAGGCGGATGCCTTGTCCTCGAACTCCTTGATGATGTCGGCCAGCGGATACTCGCTCGGCGGATAGTTGCCCATCGCCCAGACCCGGATCTCGGAGGAACCATTGCCGCCGAGAACCTGGCGGTTCTGGATGAGCGCGACCTTCGCACCCATACGGGCTGCGGAGATCGCAGCGCCCAGACCGCCGTAACCACCACCCACGACGACGAGGTCGTAGTTCCCGGTGTCCTCGATGGCGCTTGGCACACCCGGGATCTTCCATGCGGTCCGCTCCTCAAAGGTGGCGTCGCCCGGCGGGGTGAACGCCTCATCACTGCTGAAAAGGACTGCGTCCGCACGGCCGTCGAAGCCGGTGAGGTCCTTGAGCGCGATCTTCACCTTGCCGGCCTTCAGGTCCACCTTGCCGGCGGGCTGCCAGGTCCACTTGGTGTCGTCCTTGCCGAGTTCCGCGACGAGCGGCTTGCCGTCGATGGAGATTTGGAAGCGTCCGGCGCTGTCCTTCTGGCCGAGGCGTTTGGTCCAGTCGATGGTGCGGACCCAGACACGGTAGTTGCCGGCTTCCTTGACCTCGACTTCGGTGTTGGCATCCGCCACCGGTTTGCCGAGGCCGTGGGCGATCAGGTAGGGAGAACCCATGGTCTCGATGAACTGGGTATCGACTCCCCAGCCTCCCTTGTCGGTGAACTGTTCCGCTTCAACGAGGAAAGTGCCGGCGTGCAACGGCAACGCGGCGGAGAGGCATATGGGTAAAAGAAATTTCATGTGTTGTCTCTGGGCTTGGTTAAGGAGCGTGGTGATACTCGACGCGGAGTGCTAGTTTTTCAAAAAAAGAAAGCAGGGAAAGCCGAATCATCGGCAAGTGGAAACTAAGGCCGATTGTCCAACCGGAAGATCTGGCCGCTGGTGTGCGGCAGACCGTCATGCAGGTAACGGACGAATCCAGCCACCGCCCCGACCGTGTTGAAACGGCCCAAACAGTGTTCGCCCGATATTTCATGACGCCTGCGTGGTGTGACATCATCCGTCATTTTCGTTTCGAGAAAACCAGGCAGGATGGCATTGACCCGCACGTTCGCCCCACCATGGATCCGGGCCAGGGAAGCTGTCAGTCCGAGCAACGCGGCCTTTGCCGTGGCATAGGCAGCCTGGCCCGCGGGCGGGTGGATGGCGGAATGACTGGAGATGAAGACGATGTGACCTTCCCTCCGGTCCCTCATGCCCGGCAATACCGCGGCAGCCGCGGCGGCAGCTCCATCGAAGTTCACTTTCACGATCCGGTCCCAGTCCTCCGGCGACGTTCTCGCCACCAGTGCGTCAGAGATCACCCCCGCGCAACACACCAGGAGATCCACCGGACCAGACTGGAAATACTCCGCAACCCTTGCCGCGTCGGAGACATCCAATACGTCGCGGCCGGGGGCATCAACCTGCCACCCTTCTTCGCTGAACACAGCGGCGATCTCCTTTCCGAGATCTCCCCGGCCACCTGTGATGACGATTCTCTTCACCAACGCGACGCTGCAACGAACGGCACGGAGCGGCAAGCACCGGGATATTCCCAGAGATCCGTTCAAAGGCTGTGGATAACCTCCGAATGTCTGGGAAAAGGAAGTTTGTCAGATCCTTCCAAAGCCACTTTTTCCCGGAGGGTGCAGGTTACTGCCCACGTTATTCTTTCCGTGGAACGCCGGTCACTGCAATGGGGAACAGCCGTTCCGGGAGGTTGTTCACACGATTAAGAAGATGATCTTATGAGGTCAAAAATGAAGAATTCATCAGAGAGCGGATCAAACGGGAGGCTCACGGCAGATAACGGGCACACTTCACTTTCAGGATCCTGACCAGCTCCTCATCCATGTAGTCGTAGTCGTCCGGAATACCCAGGACAACGACCCGCTTGCCCTTCAGGGAGGCGCTGTGGTGCCTCGCCAGCCGGTTCCGGTGGGTGGACTCCATCACCAGGATGAGGTCTGCCCAACGCAGTTGCTCGGGGCTGAGTGGAACGATGGCGTCATGGTTCAGTCCGGCGGAGTCCACCTCGATCCCGGGGGTGTCCGAGAAGATCGTTTCCGCGGTGGGGCTGCGGAGTTTGTTCTGCGAACAGATGAAGAGGAGCTTTCTGGCGGCCATGGGGGGAATGCGGAAAGCGGCGGGTCCCGGAAAGGAGCCGCCGCTTGGGGAATTGGTGAATCCGTTCCCGGGATCAGAGGAGCATGAGAGCGGGTTGCTCCAGCAGCTTCTTGATCTGGGCGAGGAACTCGGCTCCCACGGCACCATCGACAACGCGGTGGTCACAGGAGAGGCCGATGTTCATGCGGAGGCCGGGGACGATCTGGCCGTTCTTGACGACAGGCTTCTCGATGGCGGCTCCCACGGAGAGGATGGCGGCTTGCGGCGGGTTGACGATCGCGTCGAAGGACTCGATGCCCCAGGCACCCAGGTTCGAGACGGTGATGGTGCCGCCGTCGAATTCGTCCGGCTTGAGTTTCTTCTCCTTGGCGCGCTTGGCGAAGTCCTTGACCGCCTGGGAAATGGCGAGCAGCGACTGGGTTTCCGCCTTCTTGATGACCGGGGTGACGAGGCCGTCCTCGATGGCGATGGCGACGGAAAGGCCGACGTGCTTGAACTTCACGATGTGGTCACCGGCGAAGGAAGCATTGATGGCGGGCACCGCCTCTGCCGCACGGATGGTGGCCAGGAGGATGAAGTCGTTGACGGAGAACTTGTTGCCGTGGGTTTTCTCCGCTTGGTCGTTGACCTGCTTTCGGAGGGTCATGAGCGGGGAGGCGTCCACTTCCAGGTGGAGGTAGAAATGGGGGATGGTGACCTTCGAAGTCAGCAGGCGGGATGCGATGATCTTCCGCATGCTGGAAAGTTCGATGCGTTCGTCGCCTTCTTTTGCGGTCGGAAGGATCGCTTGGGCGGCAGGTGCCGGTGCTGCGGCAGGAGCGGAGGCCTTGCCTTTCGCGGAGGCGGCCAGGGCGGCTGCGGCTGCGGCGTCGCTGGAAGGTTTCTTCGCCGGTGAGGAGGAGGCGCTTTCGACGTCCTTCTTCACGATCCGGCCGGCCGGGCCACTGCCGGTGACATTGCCGAGATCAACATTGAGGTCTGCGGCGATCTTGCGTGCGAGAGGGGATGCCTTGATCCGCTCACCGTCTTCACGGGCTGCGGCTGCCGGTGCGGGAGCGCTTTCGGCAGGTGCCGCTTCGGCTTTTGGCTCGGCTGCCTTTTCTTCGGCAGGTGCGGCGGCTTTCTCAGGTGCGGGAGCACTGCCACCGGATTCCCCACCGAGAACGGCCAGGACTGAACCGATGGTCGCCTTGTCGCCTTCCTGCACGCGGATCTCCGTCAGCACGCCTTCGTCGAAGGCTTCCATCTCCATCGTTGCCTTGTCAGTTTCGACCTCCGCGAGGATGTCGCCGATCTCGACGTTATCGCCGACTTTTTTGTGCCATTTGATAAGGGTGCCCTCGGTCATGGTGTCCGAGAGTTTTGGCATTTCGATGTTCACTGACATGGCTTGGATGAAAATGGGGTCGGGGTGAAGATGGGAGAATAACGGGGGTTTTCCAGCCTTTTCAGGCCTAGGGGGAAAAGAAAAAGCGCGGGGCTTTGGATCGCCGCCGCGCTTTGGAGATGGGTTCTGGCCGGTGCCTCAGGGAGCCAGTGGCTTCATGGAAGGAACGAGGCCCATGTGGGGGCTGCCGGTTCCGCCCTGGACGGTCGCCATCTTGAGGAACTTGTCATGGGAGGTGCCGCAGCAGCCTTTCTTCGGGCAATAGAAGCGGACGCAGGAACCGCAGCTCACTTTGACCTTCTTGGTGACGGTCTTGTAGCGGGGGACCTTCTTCTCGACGGTCTCGGTGATGCCGCCTTTGGCACCCGGAGTGTGGACTTGCTCGGTGACAATGTCGTAGCCGCAGGTCTTCACCTTCTTGGTGACGGTGCGGTAGTCGGCGGTTGGCGCACCACCGAACATGGAGCAACAGGAGGAGAAGCCGAGGGAAACGGCGACGAGGGAGACGAGGAGCAGCAGGTTTTTCATGACGGGTTCGAGTTTTTGTTGGAAATCAGAAGAGACAGCAGCAGGAGCTGAGGGCGATCGCCACGGCGGCGAGTGCGAGACGGACGGCAATGCGTTTCATATTGGTGGAAATGCTAGAAGCCGCGGATGTCTTGGCAATGAAAAAGCACCATGGCAGGGCCTGAATCTAACCGGTGGTCACCTTTGTCACCACTCCTTTTTCAACGGTGAAGTTGAGGCGCTCCGGCCGGTAGTCGCGGGTGACGGGGAAGTCCTCGCCGTCCTTTCTAACAACACGGCAGGGGAGGTCGGCCTCCTTCGCCTTCGCCTCGGCCGCCTCAAGGGTCAGTCCGACGAAAGAATCCGGTGTGGGGACGGCATCGGAAGGCTGCTTTTCGGCGGCATCCGGCGGTGGTGGATCCGGAGCGTTCTTCGGCTGGCAGGCGGCGGTGAGCAGGGCGAGGGGCAGGAAAAGGGACGCTTTCATAACTCCTAAATTCGGATGGAAGGTTCGGGGTGCAAGGATTTTCAAGCGGCCGGCGCTGTGACCGACCGCAGCCAGGCGGCGAAGGATTCCTCCGTGTGGTCGCCGGCGGCGAGGGCGAGAAAGTGGGGATACTTCTCCTCTTCTCCCACAAGGAAGAAGATACCATTCAGGTTGAGGAAAAGTTCGCAGGCGATGGCAGCGGTTCGCTTGTTGCCGTCGAGGAAGGGATGATTCTTGGCAAGACCGTGGGCGTAGCTGGCGGCGAGCTGGCAGAGATCCGGTGGCGGATCCCCGTAGCACCAAAGTTGCTGCGGCCGTGCGATGGCGGAGAGGAAGAGTCCTTCGTCCCGGATTCCCGGCAGTCCACCGTGCTCGGCGAGCTGCCGCTGATGAACGAGGCGCAAGGTTGTCCCCGCCACCCACTCAGGTTCTGGAGCACTCATAATGATTACTGGGCGAGTTTCCTGAGCATGTTCCGGTTCTCGCGCATGATCCGCTCAGCCACCTCCATCTGGCGGGCGACGGTTTCATCGAAAGGAGTCAGAAGAAGGCCATCGGGGGTCTCCGTAAGGGTAATGCTGTCGCCTTTGCTCACCCGGAGTTTTTCCAAAACCTCCTTGGGAAGGATGACTCCAGCCGAGTTTCCGATGGTTGTGATCTTCAGAGTCGCATTCATGTCCGTTGAGTTATAACTCATGTTCAAACGGAATCAAGATGCTAAAAAACCCGGCACACGGAAAGCGCGCCGGGTCTTGAAATTCTGGAGCTTCAGCCGATTGATCAACCGAGGGCCAGCACCTTCTCCACGATCCGGCGTGGATTCGGAAGCTGTTCGTTCTCAATGTGCGGCGAGTAGATCGCAGGCGCATCGATAGTGGTCACCCGCTTGATCGGCGCGTCGAGGTAGTCGAAGGCGTGTTCCTGGATGAGGTGGGAAACCATCGCGGAGACACCGCCGAAGCCTTTCGATTCATCCACCAAGACGACGCGGTTGGTCTTCTTGACGGTCTTGAGGATGGCGTCCTGGTCGAGCGGGCGGATCGAGCGGAGGTCGAGCACCTCGGCGTTGATGTTGTGCTTTTCCTTGAGGATCTCCGCGGCGGCGAGCGCTTGGATCACGGAGCGGCCGTGGGCGATGAGCGAGACATCGGAGCCTTCGCGCTTGATGTCGGCCAGGCCGAGCGGCACGACGAAGTCACCGTCGGCGGGATCCGGCACGGAACCGGTGGTGCCGTAGAGAAGGGTGTTCTCCATGACATAGACGGGGTCGTTGTCGCGGATGGCGGCCTTGATCAGACCTTTCGCATCAGCCGGGGTCGCGGGTGCGCAGACCTTCAGACCGGGGAATGCGGCGAAAAGGCCTTCCGGAATGTGGGAGTGCGTGGCACCCACACCGGTGCCGCCGTTGGCAGGACCGCGGACGACGATCGGGCAGTTGGCGAGGCCACCGGACATGTAGCGGACGCAGGCGGCATTGTTGACGAGCTGGTCGAAGGCCACGGAGTGGAAGGACCAGAACATCAGCTCCATGACCGGACGGACGCCCAGCATGGAGGCACCGATGCCCATGCCGATGAAGCCAGCTTCGGAGATGGGGGTATCGACAATGCGCTTGTCACCCCACTTTTTCCAGAGGCCTTCGGTCACCTTGTAGGCACCGTTGTATTGGGCGACCTCCTCGCCCATCAGGACGACGTTCTCGTCGCGGGCGAGTTCCTCATCGAGACCTTCGCGGAGCGCTTCACGGTAGGTAAGAATGCGTGACATGTAAGTAAAAGAGAGAGGTGTGAAGGTTGATGGGAAATCAGTCGTTGAAGAAGTGGCGGCCGATCTTGGAGGCTTCCGTGTTGTTGTCGGTCTCCCAATAGACGTCGGTCATGATGTCGGCGACGGTCGGCGGCGGGGACTCCTCCGCGAACTTGACGGCGTCGGCGGCTTCAGCTTGGGCAGCCTTGCTGATCTCCTCGGCGGATTCTTCGGTGAGAACCCCTTCGGCAATGAGCTTGCTGCGGAACAGGTTGATCGGATCGTGGTTCTGCTTGTAGTTCTCGATCTCCTCCGGCGTGCGGTATTTCTTGGCATTGGCGTCCGCGACGCTGTGGCCGTAGTAGCGGTAGGTGTCGATCTCCAGCAGGGTGGGGCGGCTTTCGTTGTGCGCACGCTCCAGGGCGATCTGGGTCTTGGCCCGGACCTCATAGACGTCCGAGCCGTTGATGACGTCCCACTCCATGTCGTAGCCTTCGGCCCGTTGGGCGAGGCAACCCTTGTAGGCGGAGGAACGCTTCTGGGAGGTGCCCATCGAGTAACCGTTGTTCTCGATGACGAAGATCACCGGGATGTCGAAAAGGGAGGCGAGGTTGAGGGACTCGTGGAAGGCACCTTGGTTGACCGCGCCGTCACCGAGGTAGCAAAGGCAGGCACCTTTCTTGCCGAGGTATTTCACGCCGTAGGCGAGGCCGAGACCGAGCGGGGTCTGGCCGGCGACGATGCCATGGCCACCCCAGTAGTTCTTGTCCGGCGCGAAGTAGTGCATGGAACCGCCCTTGCCTTTCGAGCAGCCCGTCTGCTTGCCGTAGTTCTCCGCCATGCACTCGTTCATGCCCATGCCGGAAGCGAGGCCGTGGCCGTGGTTGCGGTAGGCGGTGATCACGTGGTCATCCTTGCCGCAGAGGGAGATGGTGCCGACGGCGACAGACTCCTGACCGATGTAAAGGTGGAGAAAGCCGCCCATCTTGCCCGCATTGTAGTATTTGAGCGAAGCCTGCTCGAACCGGCGGATGCGGACCATCTGGGTGAAGAGGTCGATCTTCTGCTCAGCGGTGAGGCTCTTGTTGATCGCGGCGGTCGAGAAATCGAGAGGGGTCGAGGTGGCGCTGGACATGGACTGGCGTTTGGGAGAAAGGGACTTAGAAAGCGGCGGAGGCGTGGGCAAGACTTATCTTGCAGGGATGTGGGAAGGGGAGGTGGCAGGGACTGGCACCGACCAGCGGGCGGCGAGGAAGAGGGCGGTGAACAGCACGTTCGCGGCCACCAGATTCCGCAGGAAGATCCACGTCGGACCAAAGCCGACGGGGCCGCTCCACTGCGCCTGGATGAATCCGGCGAAGGTCTTCGGGTAGAGTGGATCGGCGACGAAAGCCATGAGGTTCGTCAGGAAATAGAACACGACCGCGGAGGCGGCGGCGCCAGCCAGCACCGGACCAGCGGTCGGCTTGCGGCGGATCAGCCCGGCAACGCCGAGGGTGGTGGCGATGCCCGCGACCACGGCGAGGTGGTGCCAACCGAAAACGGCATGTCCTTGGAGCAGGCTGGTGAACGGGTCCGTAACCAGCCAGACGATGCCGGGGACCAGCCAGCGTTGTTTTCCCTGGAGAAAGATGAAGCTGCACAAGAACAGTGCGAGTAGCGGCTGGAAGTTCGGAAGAACCGTCGAGAAGGTGCTGCCCAGCACGCGGAAGACGGCCAGCAAGGCGATCAGGATGAGAACGGGAACCCAGCGGTGCATGCGGCGACGATGGAGGATTTCCCGGGCATGAGCGAGGGGAAAATCCTGTGTTTGAAAGGATTCGCCTCCACTTATGTTCCACGTGGAACATGACCGGATCGGTGCTTGAGGTGGGGAAGTTTGCGGCTAAACTGCGCCCCCGGCCGATGTTCAGATACCCGAAGAGCTACGATGTGATTGTGATTGGTGCCGGCCATGCCGGGGTGGAGGCGGCCTTGGCGGCGGCCCGTCTCGGCTGCGAGGTCGCTGTGCTTACCCAGAACTTGGACACGGTCGGCCAGATGTCCTGCAACCCCGCGATCGGTGGTCTGGCAAAGGGCCACATGGTCCGGGAGATCGATGCCCTCGGCGGTGCGATGGGTCTGAATACGGACGCGACCGCCCTCCAGTGGCGCATGCTCAACGCCTCCAAGGGGCCTTCCGTCCGGGCGCCCCGCGCACAATGCGACAAGAAGGCCTACCAGTTCCGGATGAAGCGGGAGCTGGAGGGCATGCCGGGGGTGGATCTCCATCAAGGCAATGTGGCGCATCTTCTGGTCGAGAACGATCACATCACGGGTGTGATGACATCGCTCGGTATGGAGCTGGTTGGGAAATCCGTCATCCTCAGTGCCGGGACCTTCATGCGCGGCCTCATGCACGTCGGCCTGCGGAATGAAAAGGGCGGACGGATGGGGGACGCCACCTCCACCGTGTCCGACTCGCTGAAGCGCCTCGGCTTCCAAGTCGAGCGGTTCAAGACCGGCACGCCCTGCCGCTTGAATGGCCGCTCCCTCGACTTTTCCAAGTGCGAACGCCAGGAAGGGGATAGTCCCATTCCGAAGTTCAGCTACATCGCCGACACCCTGCTCAGGCAGGACGACGACCTTTTCACATTGAATCCATGGGGTGATCCGACGTTCCACGTGGAACAAATGCCGTGCTGGATCACCTACACCAACCCCGCCACCCACGACATCATACGGGGAAACCTCGACCAATCCCCCATGTATTGCGGGGTGATCGAGGGGGTTGGGCCACGATATTGTCCCTCCATCGAGGACAAGGTGGTCCGTTTTGCCGAGAAGGAACGCCATCAGGTTTTCCTGGAGCCGGAGGGACGGCACACCTTGGAATACTACGTCAACGGGGTCTCCACCTCCCTGCCTTATGAAGTTCAGCTCGCTTTCCTGCGGACCATCCCCGGTCTTGAGAAATGTGAGATCCTCCGGCCCGGCTACGCGGTGGAGTATGATTACTGCCCGCCCACCCAGTTGCTGCCAACACTTGAGACAAAGCGGATCGGTGGTCTGTATTTCGCAGGCCAGATCAACGGAACATCCGGCTACGAAGAGGCGGCAGGGCAGGGACTCATCGCCGGGGCGAATGCCGCGCTGAAAGCCTTGGGACGCCCTGATTTCGTCCTCGGCAGGGATGAAGCCTATCTCGGGGTGATGGTGGATGATCTCGTGACCCGCGGCTGCACGGAGCCGTACCGCATGTTCACCAGCCGCGCTGAATACCGGCTGCTCCTCCGTCAGGACAATGCCGACCTCCGGCTCACCCCGAAGGCCGCTGAGATCGGCCTCGTGGCGGGGGAGAGGGTGCGGCGGATCGAAGAAAAGCAGGCGGAACTCGCCAGAGCGGAGCCATGGGTGCGGCAGACGTCCCACGAGGGAGTGAAGCTGGATCTCTGGCTTCGCCGCAATGAGAACCAATGGGAAACCCTTCCGGAAGCCCTCCTTAAAGAGTTCCACGTGGAACTTTGGCCGCTGATCGAGACCAATTTCAAGTATGAAGGGCACCTCGAACGGCAGCAGGCGCAGATCAACCGCATGTCCCGGCAGGAGAACCGGAGGCTTCCCGGGGATCTCGACTACGCGTCAATCCGTGGTCTGAAAAAGGAAGCACAGGTCCGTTTCACCGAGGTCAAGCCCCTGACCATCGGCCAAGCCAGCCGCATCCCGGGTATCACCCCTGCGGATGTCGCCATGCTGGTCGTCTGGCTGGAGAAGCTGGAACGCGAGACTACAGATAAGTGAAGCTGCCACCTCCTCAAATGGAGATCATCAATCCCAGATGAACGCAGATGAACACGGATTAAGAAATTAGATCTGTGTCTTCAATCTGTGTTTATCTGCGTTCATCTGTGGTTGATGAAACTTCCTATCCGACCCACTCCGCAGGCAGGCGGACAGGCTTGCCTTCCGGCATCTGCACCAGTGCGAGCGACTGCCGCGCGGTGACCAAGGTGATGCCGTCGCTTTCCCGGATCATCTCGAACTGGCACCAGAACCGGGCTTTGGAAATCTCCGCCACGGACCCGCGGATGGTCAGCCAGTCACCCAGCCTCGCGGGCCGGCGGTAGTCGATCTCCGTCCGGGTCACCACCGGGAAAAGCTGGGTTTCCGACATGCTGCGGAGATCCATGCCCATGCCTGCCGCCAGGCGGGTGCGGCAGGTTTCGATCATCCGCAGGTAGGCGATGTTGTGGACCACACCCCCGCAGTCCGTGTCGAAAAACATGACCTCCTCGCGGGTCTCCATCGTCGGGAATGAAATCGGCATGGCAGAACCCATGCCGCAAAGGGCGGCGTTTGCCAAGGGATCGTCATCAGGAGATTGCGCCATGCCGCTGCAATGTTCGCTTGAGGTTCGTCGTAGGAGTGGCCAGTCTCGTTTGAAAATGGCTGCGTGGCGAATCAGTTGCGGAGGATGGATCATCGCCGGAGTGCTGGCGGTGGGGGATGTGGCCGCCGCCGCGGGACACTTTGAATTGCCGAAGGAAGGTCCGGTGGCTTTCCGGCGGGATCGCCTGCCCATCGAGGTGGATCTGATGACCAGTCTCTCTTCCGGTCTGGTGTCATTGAGCCACGCGCAGCGGCGGGAGAATGCGGCGGACCGGAGGATCGTGGCCCAGATGCTGGCTCTCGCCCTCGCCTTGAATCCCGCCAATGACGAGGCTCGTGTGGCTTTGGCTGCAGCCGCCAAGGGCGCACAGGGTGGCAGGGCCGGGAAGCGCGAACTGGAGCGGAGCCGCACCGAGATCTGGGGCGCCCTCAAATGGTTGCGGTCCCCGGAGGCAGGTCCGGACGGTCAGGCACTGGCCGCTTGCCTTGGAGATGTCATTTCCATGGCGGATCCCACCCATCCGGATGCCGCTTCCCTGCTCGAAAAAGGGGAGAAGGGTGCCTGGAAATCCTGGGTCGCGGACCTCAAGGCTTTTGATCAGATACAACCAACTGAAAAAGAGGTTGTTGCAGAAAACATGCCGACCCCGGAGAATGGAACTCCCCAGACCCCGCAGGTACCGTTGCCCCAAGCCAAGCTTCAGTTGGAATCCACCTCCATCCTGACTCCCCTGTGGGGGCTGGACAAGGACACCGGCGACGAACGCCTCCAGCTTACCACCGTGGGGATGAAGGCCTCCATCCTGCCATCTCCGCCACCGGAGGCTCCCGTTGTGAAGCCCATGACCTTTGCCATCGATTTCACGCTGGAGAACGCGCAGGTCAACCGGATGAACCGCACCCTGCACGCGGTGCTGGTGAAGCAGTACGGTGCGCTCCCGGCTGGATCCCAGGTCACCCTGAATCTGGGGGAGGAAACCGCCTACCTTCCGGCGCGGGACCGCGATGCGTTGTCCGGATCGGCGGCCGTGTTGCTGGATGCAGCCCTTTCCGGAAAAGCTCCCGCCGGGATCGTGATCGGAAGGCTGGAACCGGATGGCTCGTTCAAGTCGCCACCGGATGTCTGGGACCGGCTGCGCGCCTTGTCCGCTGGCCCCGGCGGACGTCTGGTGATCCCGGCGGATGCCGCCGAATACCTGCCCTGGATCCTCGCATTGGAGAATCCGGAGTTTTTCCTGAAGTACGACGTCCTGCTCGCGTCCAACCATCAGGAGCTGGTCGAACGGTCCGCCGCGGCGACCGAAAGCCCGCTCACGGAAATCCTGGCCCGCTTTCAGGAAGTGCGGGCCAAGGGAGCGACCCTGCCGATCGGTCAGTACGTGACCAACCGGTTCGTGCGCCAGAGGCTGGCGGAGCTGTCCGTGGAGGCACCGTATTTCGCCTCGCCGAAGCTGCTGGGCATCCAGGGTGCCGGTGAGCGTCCCACGCGGATCTCGCGGAAGATCCTCGCCTTCGAGCTGCGCGGTGCCATGCAGCCGCTGGGGTGGCTGAGGGGGAAGGCCGCTGCTGACATTGATCTCGCCAAGCTCGACAAGAGTTATGATTCCGCCCGGGCGCAGGTGGACAGCTTGGAAAAATACTCGGAGGACCGGGACCTGTTGGCCTCTGTCCGGGAAATGACCACCACCCTGCGCACGTTCTCCCGCGCGCAGCGGCTCAGCCTCTCCCGGGAGCGGGAGGCCGTCGCCGCGGCGGAGGCGTTCGTCGAGATGAGGGAATCCATCAATACCACCTTGAGCAAACTGAACGCCGTGATCGGTGAGGTGGAGGTCGCGGACGACGCGGACGCCGATGGGCAGTGATGGGTGCACGGGTGGGTTGCCGCCTGTTGCCCGATGGAATGATCTTCCGGAAGATGATGTGGGATAAGATGTCTGGATTTCCTGAGTTTTAGCGGACTTGATCTCGCATGGCGGAATCGTTAGCCTCCGCTTGATCGTGAAAAGACGGGGGATTTCAGGAGCCATGCGGGCATGTCTCGTCGTTGTGGCCGCAGGAATGTTCGTATCGTGCGACAGCCCGAAGAAAAAGGCGTTGCGCGGGTTGAGCCGTGCCGGCATCGAGCCGACGGGCCGCTCCCTGGTGGAGGCCGTGGAGGCACGGAATGGTCCTCTCGTCGATTCATTGCTGCTCGCGGAAGTGGATACGGAGCGGAAGGACGCACAGGGCCGCACCCCGTTGCGCCTGAGCGTGGATGCCGATGACCGGTTCACCGCCTTGAGGCTGGTGGACGGAGGTGCGAATGCGGACTCCCGCGCGGCGGATGGCTCCAGCGTGCTCGGTGCCGCCGTCAGGCGGATGGATGCCGCGTTCATCCGCAGGCTGCTGGAGCGCGGGGCCAGCCCGGACGCGACCATGCCCGGTGGCGAGGAGATCCTGCCATGGGCCATCAGGGAGGGGAGCGCGGAGCTGGTGGAGCTGCTGATGGCGGCGGCCCCGGATCCGCACATGACCGACCGCGAGGGGAATCCTCTACTCCACGTGGCCATGCAGGCCGACCGCCGCGACCTCATGGAGGCGATCATCAAGCTGGGCGCGGACCCAGGCCAAAAAAACGCTCGTGGTGAATCCACCCTGCATACCGCGATCCGGAACGGATGGCTGGAGACAATCCCATCCTTGGTGAAAGCCGGGGCCGACCCGAACCTGCCGGGACCATCCGGCCATTCGCCGCTTGCCCAAGCGGTCATGGATGCCGACCTGCCGATGATGGGGCTGCTGCTGGGCACCGGAGCGGATCCGAATTTCCGCCACCCGGTCGGTGAGGACGGGACACTTTCAAAAACGCCGCTGGAGATCGCCTTCACCCACCAGGACCGCCGGGTGTTCCAGGTGTTCCTGGACCGAAAAGTGAAGCTCGAGCAATCCCGGATCGACCGCTGGCTGGCGGACGCGTTGGAGGCGAAGGACATGGGCATGGTGCGGCTGCTGCTGCGCCACGGTGCCCGGCCGAACATCCACGGCAGTGATGGCTGGCTGCCCATCGAGCGGGCCGTGCTGGCGCGTGAGGGGAGCATGGTGAAGCTGCTTTCGGACTACGGCAGTCCTGCGGGCCGCTCGCTGCACCTCGCCGCCGCCGTGGGGGACAGGCTGATGGTGGAGCTGCTGCTGCACCTCGGCATGAACCCGGACGTGGTGCATCCTCCCTTTCTGGACCGCCCCCTTTCCGTGGCCATCCGCCACCGCCATGACGCGGTCGCGGCGGCCTTGGTGAGGGGTGGTGCGAAGATCCGCTTCCCCATGCCGGAAGGCCAGACGCCGCTGCACCTGGCGGTCGCGCTCGGTTGCCCGGCCACGGTGAAAGCCTTGGTCGGTCATGGCGCGGACCCGAACGAAATTTTCGAGATCCCCGCACGGCGTGAGTTCGTCCGTCAGGTCCGTCCGGGCGTCGCACGCTGGGCGCTGCGGGTGGACCGGAACATCACGCCGCTCATGATCGCCGCGGACTCCGGCAACACGGCGGTCGCCCGTCATCTCATCAACGCCGGGGCGAAGAAGAACACTTGGTCCCGGGTGTCCAGTCTGTGGCCCATCAACTTCGCCTCGCGGCGCGCGGATGTGAAGATGATGCGGCTGATTCTCGGACGCGACCCCCACAAGGAGGACCGCCACATCGTGGTCAACCTGAAGGAGCAGAAAGCCAGTGTCTATGACGCGGAGGGGAATGAGATCTTCACCACGAAGGTCTCCACCGGCCGCAAGGGCTATGCGACGCCGACCGGTGAGTACGTCATCACCAACAAGCACCGCGCCTGGACCTCCACCATCTACCACGCCAGCATGCCCTATTTCCAACGGCTGAGCTGCAGTGATTTCGGCCTGCATGCCGGGGTGGTGCCGGGATACCCCGCATCCCACGGCTGCATCCGCGTGCCTGCGGGAAATGCGGCCAAGCTGTTCGCCATGACGGAAGCCGGTGACCGCGTGATGATCGTGCCGTGACCGAAAGTGGCGGCGATCATTGGTCGCCGTCCGTGAGGTATGCCAGTGACTTGGCGCTTGGCCCGCGCATGGACGCGGCGCATCCTCATGGCATTGAACGCGCGCGTGCTCATCGACGGACCTTCGGAGCTGGTCTTCGACTATGGCATCCCCGCCGGGATGAACGTCCGGCCGGGCTGCCGCGTGCGTGTCCCGCTGCGGCGGAAGTCCGCCGCGGGTACCGTCCTCTCCGTCGGTGAGGCGGACGGCCAGGCCGACTTCGCGCTCCGGGAGCTGGAGGCGCTGGTGGAGCCGGAGCCGCTCATCACCCCCGTGCTGCTGGAGACCGGGCGGTGGATAGCGGACTACTATGGGTGCAGTATTGAATCCGTCGTGCGGTCCCTTTTGCCGGAGGCGGTGAGGACGGAGGAGAACTCGGCGAAGACCCGGCGCATTGCCATCCTGGCCGCGGAGCCTGACGCGGCGGCGTTGGAGAAGCTCGGAAAACGCGCGCCCCGCCAGCATGCCATCCTGTCGCTGCTCATGCACGCGGAGGGAAAGAGGATGCCCGTGGCGGATCTCGGCGACGGCTCCGCGGCGACGCTGAAGGCGCTGGAGAAAGCCGGCATGATCACCCTGGAAGCGGAGGAAGTCCGCCGTGACCCGGACGGCGACATGGTGGAGGAGATCCTGGAGTCGAAGCCGTTGCAACTGAACACGGAGCAAGCGGCGGCACTGGAAACCGTGTGCCGGGCCGTGGCGGATCCGCGGGCGGCGAAGCCCATCCTGCTGCTGGGCGTCACCGGATCGGGAAAGACGGAGGTTTATCTTCAGGCGGCGTGGCATGTGCTGGATCTGGGAAAGACGGTGCTCGTCCTGGTGCCGGAGATTTCACTGACGCCTCAGACCGTGCGGCGCTTCAAGGCCCGCTTCGCCGCGATCCAGGATCAGGTCGCCGTGCTGCACTCCAACCTTTCGCAGGGCGAACGCTTTGACGAATGGCACCGCATCCGCAAGGGGAAGGCGCGCATCGTCATCGGCGCGCGGTCGGCGGTGTTCGCGCCGTTGCCTGACCTCGGGCTGATCCTGGTGGATGAGGAGCATGAGAATTCCTACAAGCAGGAGAACCCGCCCCGCTACCACGGCCGGGACGTCGCCGTGCTGCGCGCGCATTTCGAGCCTTGTGCCGTCGTGCTCGGCTCGGCCACCCCGTCGCTGGAATCATGGCAGAACTGCACCACCGGGAAGTATGATCTGGTGAGGCTGACCCAACGGGCGGACGGCCAGTCCATGCCGCTGGTGAGGGTTGTGGACATGCGCCTTGAGAAAGCGAAGATGAAAGGCGGCCTGCCCATCCTTTCCGACAAGCTGCGCACCGCGCTGGAGCAGCGGCTGGAAAAAGGGGAACAGGCGATCCTGTTCCTGAACCGCCGCGGCTTCGCCCGCTCCCTCCAGTGCCCGAAGTGCGGCCATGTCTGCCAGTGCCCGCATTGCGCGGTCGCGCTGACCTACCACCGCACCGACGAGCGGCTGGTCTGCCACGTCTGCGGCCACCAGGCGATCGTCCCGCGCAAGTGCCCGGAATGCCATGACCCCGCCATCATTCTCCAGGGCTTCGGCACGCAGAAGGTGGAGGAGGTGCTGGCGAAGGTGTTCCCGTCCGCGAAGTTCGCGCGCATCGATGCGGACGCCATGCGGCGGAAAAACGCGCTGCGCGACACGTTGAACGCGTTCAAGGCGCACAAGATCGACATCCTCATCGGCACCCAGATGATCGCGAAGGGCCTGCATTTCCCGAACGTGACTCTGGTCGGCATCCTGAACGCGGACCTCGGCCTGCACGTGCCGGACTTCCGGGCGGGCGAGCGCACCTTCCAGCTGCTCACCCAGGTCGCGGGTCGTGCAGGGCGGGGGGACCTCGAGGGAGAGGTCATCGTGCAGACGTTCACGCCGCACTCGCCGTCCATCCAGTACGCGCGGAAACATGACTTCGACGGCTTCTCGGAGCAGGAGATGGAGTTCCGCCACCAGTTCGCCTTTCCGCCCTATTCCCACTGCGCCGTGCTGACGGCACGCTCCACGCATGAACGCAGGGCGGAGTTCACGCTCCAGACCCTGCACCTTCGGCTGGCGGAGGACCTGCCCGCGGGCATGACCCTGGGGGAAGTACTACCTTCACCGTTGATCCGCTCACACGGTCAGTTCCGCTTCCAGATCACCCTCCGCTGCCACCGCGCGCGCGCCCTCACACGCCACGTCCAGGCCGTCCTCGCCAGGACCACACTGCCGGAGGATGTCATCGTCACCTTCGACATGGATGCGCTGAATTTTTCGTAAGGAGGGAGGACATTGCGGCAGAGCCGCTATGTCCGCTGCGCTCCCATTCTTGTCCTCCGGCTGCAATGGGAACCCATAGCAAAGGCATCCCGGGATAGATCCACCTGTCCCTTTATTCGCCAATGCCGCCGAGGGACAGGAGTGTCCCTCCTCCTTACTTCTCCAGCTCCGGCTGTTCCCAGTAAGGAGGGTGGACACTCTTGTCCACCGGCTGCAACGGGAACACAAAGCACACGGATATCGTGATCGCAGAAAGATCTGCTTGCGCCAAGAGACTGACGGAGAAGTGTCTCCAACGCTATTCCCAGCCCGGCGGGAGATTGTCCCCCTCGATATAGTATTTGAGTTCCTCCCTCCACCCCAGGGAAATGTATCCGGTGACGAAGAGATACACCGCCTCCAGTTCCTCCCGCGTCAGTGGTGTCGCGTCAATGGGCCACTGTTTGCCGAGCGTTTGGCGGAGCTGGGCGGTGGAAACGCTGATGGGAATGGAAAACAGGGGACCCTCCGCATCATAACAACTGATGCAGTAGCCCACATGCTCGGGTAGGTGGAATGGCAGCATGGATGGAAAAAAGAACGGCGGACAACGATCACCACCCGTTCTAATCCTTCGCCGACTTCGGATCGAGAGCGTCGCGCAACCCATCCCCCAGGAAGTTCAGCGAGAACAGCGTGGTGGCGAAGAAGAGGGTGGGGAAGAACAGCAGCCACGGATTCGAGATCATGCGGTTCGCGCCTTCGTCGATGAGGATGCCCCAGGAGCTGTGCGGCGGTTTCACCCCCATCGTCAGGAAGGACATCGTCGCCTCCAGCAGCATCACGCTGGGGATGGTGAGCGTGGTGTAGACGATGATCGGTCCCAGCGTGTTCGGCAGGATGTGGCGGAAAAGGATGCGCACCGGTCCCAGGCCCAGCGAGCGGGCCGCTTCCACATACTCCTGTTTCGCCACGCTCTGGACCTGCGCGCGGACGATGCGGGAAACCGTGAGCCAGGACAGCGTGCCGATCGCGATGAACAACGGCACCAGCGTGGTGATCGGCTCCACCTTCGAGCGGATCCGGTTGACGTCGGCGGTCTTCGCATCGCTGCCGCTGATCAGGTTGACGATCCACTCCGTCAGGTCCGCGGTCATCGGCTCCAGCGTCTTGCCCAGCAGGATGACGATGATGAGGAAAGGCAGCGCGTAGAGGATATCCACGATGCGCATCATCAGCGCGTCGATCTTGCCGCCCGCGTAGCCGGCGGTTGCGCCCCAGCACACGCCGATGGAGACGGACACCAGCGTGGTGATGAGGCCAACCGCGATGGAGATGCGGCCTCCGTAGAGCACCCGGGAGAGGATGTCCCGGCCGAGGTGATCGGTGCCGAACCAGTGCGCGCCGGAGGGCGGCAGGTTCTTGTTCGGCAGGTTCTGCGCGTTCGGGTCCTGCAGCAGGTCCTTGATGGCGGGCAGCAGGATGCACGCGCCGATGATGAGGAACAGCAGCACGGCGCTCACCATCGCGGCGCGGTTGCGCTGCAGCCGGTGGAAGGCGTCTTTCCAGAGGGACTGGCTTTTCTCGAAGTCGGTTCCGGACATGGCGGGTAGAGGGTCAGCGGCTGCCGCGCAGGCGTGGGTTCAGCCAGATGCCGATAAGATCGGTGGCGAAGTTGGCGATGATGATGAGCAGGCCGTAGAGCATGACCACGCCTAGGATGACGGGCGCGTCACCGACCTCGATGGACTTGATGAAATGCAGGCCCAGCCCCGGCATGGCGAAGATGCTCTCCACCACCACCGCGCCGGAGATCACCGCGGCGAATGCCGGCCCGATATAGGCGATGGCAGGGATGATGCCGCCGCGCAGGCAGTGGCGGACCAGCAGGCGGAAGCTGCCCACGCCCTTCGCCCGCGCCGTGCGGATGAAGTCCTGGCTCAGGATGTCCAGCATCCCCGCGCGCGTCAGGCGGGAGATATAAGCGGCCGTCACCAGCCCCAGCGTGATGGACGGCAGCAGCAGGGAGGATGGCATCGATGGGTTCCACCCCATCACCGGCACCAGTTGCAGATGGCGACCGAAAAAGTCCGCCAATAACGGCCCGACGACAAAGGCGGGGATGCAGATCCCGATCATTGCCAGCCCCATCGCGGAGTAGTCCATCAGCGTGTTTTTCTTCCACGCCGCGATCACCCCCAGCGGGATGCCGGTGCAGATGGCGAACAGCATGGCCAGCACGCCCAGCCGGAGCGAAACAGGAAAGCCCTGCGAGATGATCTCCGTCACCGTGCGGCCTTCCAGGCGCATGCTGGTTCCGGGATTTCCCTTCACCAGATTCCCGAGCTGTTTCAGATACTGGACGTGGGTGTCTTCATTCAGACCGTAGTAGGCTATCTGTTTTTGGAGGATGTGCTCCGGGATCGCGCGTTCGGAGGATTTGAACGGTCCGCCGGGCAGCGCCTTGATGAGGAAGAACGTGATCGTGTAGAGCACGAAGAGAACCAGCAGGCCCTGCAGCAGGCGTTGGAGGATGTTGGCGAGCATGTCGGAAAGGTGAGGGTGTTACTTCTCGAGGCGGATCGCCTTCCAGGGGTGATGGTCCAGCAACAGCGGATGCCAGTTCGTGGCGGACGGATGGTGCAGGTAGTTCCGGGCGTAGTGGGTCATCGGCAGGATCGGCAGTGCGCCCATCAGGATCGTCTCCGCCTGCTGCAGGTATTCCAGCCGCTTGGCCGGGTCCGCCTGGGCGGCCGCCTCACGCAGCATTTCCTCATAACGGGTGTCGCTCCAGCCGGTGTTGTTGTTCCCGTTGCCCTTCGTCCACATGCCGAGGAAAGTGGTAGGGTCCAGGTAGTCGCCGATCCATCCTGCGGCGGCCATGTCGAAGTCCAGGCTCTGCTGGGCGCTCACATAGGAACCCCAGTCCTTGTTCTGGATGTCGATGAGGATGTTGAGGTGCGTCTTCCACATCGCCTGGATGGCCTCCGCGCTGGCGCGTGCCGATGGCCGCGCGATCAGCAGGGAGAAGCGCGGGAATTTGTCCCCGTTCGGGAAGCCCGCCTCCGCCAGCAGGCGGCGCGCCTTGTCCGGATCGAACGTCAGCACCGGCTGCGGGTGGAACGACCCCATGTCCGGCGTGAAGGAAACGGCCGGCTGGAATCCCTCCGTCACGTGCTCGCACAGCAACTGGCGGTCGATGGTCAGCGCCAGTGCCTCGCGCACCCGCGCGTCGTTCAGCACCGGCCGCGTCGTGTTCAGGCGGATGAAGGTGGTGCCGACATACGGCTCCTGCCGGAAGTGGCGTGAGTGGTCCCGCTTCATCGACTTGATCAGGTCGGACGGCACCTGGTACGTCGTGTGGAGCTGCCCGGCCAGGAACGCCCGCGTTTCCGTGTAGGGATTCTCGATCGGCAGGAAGCGGATGCCATTGATGCCCACATTCGCCGCGTCCCAGTAGTACGGATTCCGGTCCACCTCGATGACGTCATGGAAGCGCCACTCTTTCAGCTTGAACGGACCGTTGCCCACCATGTTGGGGAACATGAACCAAGGGTTGTCGCGCGCCTCCATCTTGCCGTGCTTCAGGATCACGTGGCGCGGCGCGGGGAACCACGTGTAGTGGCGGGTGAGGGAGGGGAGGAAAGGGACCGGCTCGCGCAGCTTTACCTGCAGCGTCAGGGCGTCGATGGCCTTCACCCCCACCTGTGAGAAATCCTTCTGCGTGCCGCGGTTGAAATCCTCCGCACCGGTGATGAAATACAGCATCTCCGCATACGGTCCGCCGAGGTCCGGGTGGAGCAGGCGGTGGTAGGCGAAGACGAAGTCATCCGCCGTGACCGGCACGCCGTCGGACCACTTTCCCTCCGGCTGGAGCTTGAACGTCCACTCCGTCATGTCCTCGTTGTGCTCCCAGGAGGCCGCCGCGCCGGGTGGCGTCGCGTCGTCGCTCACCGCGTCATTCGCGACCAGACCCTCGAACAGGGAGGTCAGCACCTTGCTCTCGATGACGCCCGTCACCAGGTGGATGTCCAGCGACTTCGGCTCCGCGGAGTTCCCGACCAGGAGGATGCCCTCACGGTTCGCCTTTTCGACCTGCGTTTCTCTCTGGCAGGAAAAAAGCGGGATGGTCAGGGCGAGACAGGCGATCCAACGTAGCATGCGGCCCTATCCTGACGGCATATGGAAGGGATTGCAGCGGAATTTTTCGGGAATCCCATATGTCCCTTTATCCCTACCGCTCCGGGATCCCTTTGCCCCGGGATGCCTTTGCGACCGCCGGAGGGACGGCCGCCCTCCTTGTGCCCACCCCAAAAAAAAGCGGGGCCGTCCTGATGAAGGACGACCCCGCCGGATCCTTTGGAACAGGCCGCTCCCAGCCCGTCAGTTCGGCGCCGAGCCGAGCAGGAAGATCCCCGACTTCGGCCCCGGAAGTCCGGACAGCGTCAGGTTGAACACAACCTCCCCGGAATCGTTGATCGCACGGCCATAACCGCCGGTCCCTCCTCCGGAGTTCACCGAGGTGCTGATCTTGATCCCCGCCACGATGTGCTTGGCACCCATCACCTCGAAGCTGTCGTTGCGGCGCATGGCCAGCAGCGGCGCGGGGTCCAGACCGTTGCCGCGGTTGATGAACACCGCCTGGTTCGTGGCCGTGGTCGTGTCACCCACCCCCGGAACCAGCGTCGCGTCATAGACGATCCCGCCCATGTCGTTGCAGTCGAATCCATTGATGTTGAGCAAACGCCCGCCCGCCGTGTTGTTGGCCAGATCCCCCTCACGGGCCAGCAGCGTCAGCCTGCCACCGCTCCAGCGCCAGATGCTGCCGTCGTTGTTGGAGTTGACCACCGCGACCGCCGTGGCGTCCTGCAGGAACGCGTGGAAGACCACCGAACCGTCATCCTGCATGTGCAGCGCGGTGAACCGGCTGAAGGCGATCCGGTTGGCCGGAGCCAGCGGGACGATGGCACCCTTGCGGGCAACCAATACCGGCGGGGAACCCACCGCTCCGGAGTTGCTCCAGATGCCGTCATTGTTCGCCGCGGTCACCCCGGTCCCGGTGATGGTGGCGCGGAAGGCGATCTCCCCGGCGCTGTTGACCGATTCACCCAGGAACTGGAAGATCCTCGCCCCGGTCACCCCGTTGGCCGCATTCCCCTCGCGGACCACCAGGTCCGGCGCTCCGCCACCCACGGTCCCCACGAACAGGCCGGTGTTGGTGTCAGGGTCGAACACCGGCGTCTCCAGGAAGGCGGAGAACGCATACTTTTCGTTCGCACGGCTGGCGACCACACGCGGGTGCAACTGGCCGTAGCTCACTCCGGCGACGCCGGTGGGGCTGCCTTCGCGGGCGAGCACGCCACCGCCGCTGGTGACCAGGAGCGTGTCATTGGCGACAGTCACCCCGGCCCCCGAACCGAGCTGCAGGGTGGCCGGTGTGAGCAACAGGCCGTTGGAGGACATCGCCGGTTGGTAGAGCGTGCTGAACGCTTCACCGCCGCCCGTCGGCGCGGCTCCGGATTTCGCCGCGGAAACCACCGCGGCCGCACCGCCGGCGCTCCTGAACTGCGCGGGGGTCGAACCGACCAGCGACTCGAAGCCGGCGTCACCGAGGTGGTTGAGCGTCAGGTTGCTGAAGGCTCCGAAGTTGCCCACCCCGGAAGCGGTCCCCTTGACGGCGAGCACGGTCTGCGCCCCGTTGAGCGGGCCGTAGAACACCGCGGTGTCGTTGGCTCCGGCTCCGGAGAGGGCCGCGTCATAGATCACGTCGCTGCGGTTGTTCACGAACGCGCGGTTGACGTTGAAGATCGTGCCGAGGGGGGCTCCGGTGGCAGGCTCACCGCGGTAGGCGATCACGTCCATGAAACGGACGCCGGGCGATTCCTGGTGCTCGAGCACGATCACGTCGAAGGTGGTCGTGGCGGTGTTGCCGCTGGGGTCGGATGCCATCGCGGTCACCGTCGTCCTGCCGACCGGGAAGCGGGTCCCGGTCGGGTGGGAGAGGGTCACCAGGCGGTTGCCCGTCGCCACATCGCTGGCGGTCACGGTGGGGGCATAGAAGACGGGATTGGACAAGGTCGGCCCCGACGGGTTCTTGACGACGGACGGGATGAGGATGTTCGCCGGAACCGTGATGACGGGTGGCCGCGTGTCCACCACATGGATGGTGCGGGTCACCGAGGTGGAAAGCCCCTTGCTGTCGGTGGCGGTGTAGGTGTTCGTGTAGGTGCCGACGTGGGTGCGGTCCACCGTGTCGGTGATGACGACGTCGATGGAGCCGTCCTCCGGATCGACCGCGGTCGCGCCATGCTCCGTGTAGAAGTCCACATAGCATTCCAGGGTGATCGGGTTCGCGCCGTTGAGCGTGACCACGGGCGGGAGGTTTTCCGCCATCCCGGAGGGGGTGAGGGTGGTGTAGCCGCTCCCGTAGCTGGTGGCGAGGAGGGTGGCGCGGTTCGCCGGAGTGACGGTCTGCCAGCTTCCGCCGCTCCAGACCTGGAGGGCGGTGGAACCGAGGTAGGCGAAGGGATCCGCGGTGTGGTCGCCCTGGATGCGGAGGGAATTGTCCGCCGTCAGGCGGATGGCGCCGGCATCCACGGTGGCGGAGGCGTCGAGCTGGAGGACGTTCCCGGCATTGCCCGCCGTGGAGCCGATGTACACCTCCGTGGCATTGAGCGTGCCGGAGATGACCAGCGCATTGTCATCCGCCCCGGCGTCCATGCCGATGAAGACGGCCTTCCCGGAGGCGGTGACATCCGCGGTGTTCCCGGCGGAAAGGGTGACGGTGTTGTTGTCCGTGGTCCGGCCGATGATCCAGTCTTCCTGCGAGACGAAGCTGATGCCGGAGATGGTTCCGGAAGCGGCTCCGGGATCCAGGGTGGTGAGGCTGCTGACGCTGCCAGTGTAGGCCTTGCCGGTGGAGGAGTTTTTGCCGACCGCACCGACGATGAAGAGATCCCCGTCGAGACTCACGGAGCAGCCGAACCAATCGCTTACCGCGCCGTCGGAGGCAGTGAGCTTGACGTTCTGGGTGACGGTGCCGGTGGCGGTGTCAAGGTTGCGGAAGAGATAAGCGGAACCGGAAGCGTTGCCGTTGTCGTCATCCCCATAAGCCCCGACGATGGCAATGCTGCCGGAGAGGCTCACGGAACAGCCGAAGTAATCACTCACCGCTCCGTCGGAGGCGGTGAGCCTGACATTTTCGGTGATAAAGCCGGTGGCGGTGTCGAGGTTGTGGAAGACATAGGCGGAGCCGGAATTGTAGCCGTTGTCGTCATCCAGATAGGCTCCAACGATGGCAGTACTGCCGGAGAGGCTCACGGAGTAGCCAAAGTGATCGCCCCCCGCACCGTCGGAGGCGGTGAGTTTGACGTCCTGGGTGACGGAGCCGGTGGCGGTGTCGAGATTGCGGAAGACGTAGGCGGAACCGCGCTGGGCATCATCATACACTGCCCCGACCAGACCGATGTTGCCGGAGAGGCCCACGGAATAGCCGAAGCGATCATTTGCGGTGCCGTCGGAGGCGGTGAGCTTGACGTTCTGGGTGATGGTACCGGTGGCGGTGTCGAGATTCCGGAACACATACGCAGAGCCTCTGCTAAAGTCGTCCAGTTGCGTGCCGACGAGGCCGATGGGGCCGGAGAGGCTCACGGACCAGCCGAAGTGATCGTCGAAAGAGCCGTCAGATGCAGTGAGCTTGGCGTTCTGGATGATGGCGCCTGTGGCGGTGTCGAGGCTCCGGAAAACATACGCAGAGCCGGAATTGGTGCCTTTGTCGTCATCCCGGATCGCCCCGACCAGACCGATGGAGCCGGAGAGGCTCACGGACCAGCCGAACTCATCGGATGTCGTGCCGTCGGAGGCGATGAGCTTGGCGTTCTGGGTGACAGAACCAGTGGCGGTGCCGAGGTTGCGGAAGACATACACCGAGCCGGAACTGCTGCCGTTGTCGCCATCCCCATACGCTCCAACAAGACCTATGGAGCCGGACAGGCCCACGGAATAGCCAAAGTAATCGGCCCCAGTGCCGTCAGAGGCGGTGAGTTCGGAAGCATGGAAGGCGGGAGGAGAGGAGAGAATGGGGGTGAGCGTGGTGTAGCCGCTCCCGTAGCTGGTGGAGAGGAGGGTGGCGCGGTTCGCCGGGGTGACGGTCTGCCAGCTTCCGCCGTTCCAGACCTCGAGGGCGGTGGCGCCGAGGTAGGCGAAGGGATCCGCGGTGTGGTCCCCCTGAATGCGGAGGAGATTGTCCGCCGTCAGGCGGATGGCCCAGACCCCGACGTTGGCGGAGGCGTCGAACTGGAGGACGTTTCCGGCATTGCCCGCGGTGGAGCCGACGTTGACTTCAGTGGCATAGAGGTTCCCGGAAATGATGAGGGTGTTGCCATCGCTCCCGGCGTCCATGCCGATGTGGACGGCCTTCCCGGAGGCGGTGACATCCGCGGTGCTCCCGGAGGAAAGGGTGATGGTGTTGTCATCCGTGGTCCGGCCGATGATCCAGTCCTCCTGCGAAACGAAGCTGATGCCGGAGATGGTGCGGGAGGCGGCTCCAAGATCGAGGGTGGTGAGGCTGCTGACGCTGCCGGTGTAGGCCTTGCCACGGAAGGAGTTCCTGCCGTAAGCGCCGATGGTGAAGAGGTCACCGTCGAGGCTCACCGACCAGCCGAAACGATCATTTGCCATGCTGTCGCCGGCGGTGAGCTTGAGATTCTGGGTGATAGCGCCGGTGGCGGTGTCGAGGTTGCGGAAGAGATAGGCGGAGCCGGAATCGGTTCCGTTGTCGTCATCAGCATAGGCCCCGATGAGACCGATGCTGTCGGAGAGGCTCACCGAGTAGCCGAAGTAATCGCCTGCCGCGCCGTCGGAGGCGGTGAGCTTGGCATTCTGGGTGATGGTGCCGGTGGCGGCGCCGAGGTTGCGGAACACATACGCCGCGCCGGAATTGGGATCTATATCATCATCCCCAGAGGCCCCGACCAGACCTATGGAGCCGGAGACGCTGACGGAGACGCCGAACTCATCGAATGCCTCGCCGTCGGAAGCGGTGAGCTTGACATTCTGGGTGACGGAGCCGGTGGGGACATGGAGGTTGCGGAACACATACGCCGAGCCGCGATAGCCGTCATCCCCATAAGCCCCGACGAGGCCGACGGTACCGGCGAGGCTCACGGAAGTGCCGAAGAGATCGGATGCCGCCCCGTCGGAAGCGGTGAGCTTGACATTCTGGGTGATGGAGCCGGTGACGGTGTTGAGGTTGCGGAAGATGTAGGCGGAGCCGCGATAGCTGTCATCCCCGTACGCCCCGACGAGGCCGATGGAGCCGAAGAGGCTCACGGATGTGCCGAAGAAATCGTCTTTCGCGCCGTCGGAGGCGGTGAGCTTTGTGTTCTGGGTAATGGTGCCGCTGGCGGTGTTGAGATTGCGGAAAACGTAGGCGGAGCCTCTGGTATTCTCATCCCAGAACGCCGCGCTGAACGCTCCGACGAGGCCGATGGAGCCGGAGAGGCTCACGGATGTGCCGAACCGATCATAGGCCGCGCCGTCGGATGCGGTGAGCTTGACGTTCTGGGTGACGGTGCCGCTGGCAGTGTCGAGGTCACGGAAGACATAGGCTGAGCCCTTGTAGTCATCCTGCTCTGCCCCGACGATACCGATGGAGCCGGAAAGGCTCAGGGACCCGCCGAAGTAATCGCCCGCCGCTCCGTCGGACGCGGTGAGTTCGGCGGCGTGGAGGGAGGGAAAGAAAAGAATGCCGGAGAGGAGCAGGAGTTTCGGTTTCATGGCAAATGGGGGACTATGTGGGATTTCCAGAGAAATCCGAGGTCGTTCGCCGGGTATTACGCCCCCCGGTCTCCATCGTGACAAATTTCGCAAAGAAACGTGCTCCGCCCCGGAATCCGCAGGGTTTCCGCCGCCGCCCGCCTGCTACCCGAATTGGAGGGAATCGTTCCTTCCGGGAATCCGCACGGAGACGGCAACAAATGCCGTGACCGCCGCCGGGATCTCATGGATAAGAATGGGGGGCAGGCGTTTTCCGTCCCATCCTCTTCACGAATGAAATTCCCTTGTCCGCATTGCCAGGCGCTCCAGGAAATCTCCGGGACCGTTTGTGCGGCATGCGGCAACGGACTCACGGCCCCGGCTTCCCATCAGGGCGGGGAACTCATCGAGGGGCTGAACGCCACGAGCCTGCTGGAGTTGGGATTGCTGCCGCCGCCGGAGCCGGAGATCAGGGCATGGCATCCGCCTTCGCCGGAGGAACTCCACCGGTTGCTCCCGCAGTATGAAATAGCGGCGATGCTCGGCCGGGGTGGGATGGGGGCGGTGTACCAAGGCACGCAGAACCGTTTGGAAAGGCCTGTCGCCATCAAGCTGCTTCCCGCCGAGTTGGCGGATGATGTCCATTTCACCGTCCGGTTCGAGCGTGAGGCGCGCACGCTCGCAAAGCTGAGCCACCCGGGGATCGTCGCCATCCATGACTCCGGCCAGACGCCGGAGGGACACCTTTACTTCGTGATGGAGTTCGTCGATGGCACGGATCTCCAGCGGCTGATCCGCGAAGGCGGACTATCTCCCATGCGATCGCTGGAGATCGTCTCCAGGGTCTGTGATGCCCTGCGGGCGGCCCACGGAAAGGGGGTGGTCCACCGGGACATCAAGCCGGCCAACATCCTGGTGGCGGAGGATGGGACGGTGAAGCTTGCGGATTTCGGCTTGGCCAGGCCCACCCTCGCCGACCATGCCGGCCAGCTCACCCTGCCCCGTCTGGCCATGGGGACCCCGGATTACATGGCTCCCGAGCAGAAGCGCGGGGAGGGGGACCACCGCGCCGACCTCTACGCGCTCGGCGTGGTGCTTTATGAAATGCTGTGCGGCCGCACCCCCCAGGGTGCCTGGCACCTCCCGGGTGATGGAGTAGCGATCGACCCGCTCATCGACGGGATCTTGATCAGGGCGTTGCAGGAGGATCCCGCACGCCGGTACCAATCGGCGGATGAAATGAAGGCGGATATCGAGGCCATCCGTCTGCCACCGGTCCGGGAGAAAGTTCCGGAAAGGAGACAGCCGTGGCGGCCGCTGGCCAAAGGCATGATTGGTGTTCTGGCTGCGGCGGCCCTCGGTCTGTCCGCCCACTGGTTCGCGGGCAGGAATGCCGGAACGGAAGTTTTCCCATCCGGTCCCGGCCGTCCGGGCTGGACGGTCTTGTCCGCCGAGGGAGGTCAGGAGCCTTTTCTGGAAGATCTCCGTGGGCCGGATGGATGGGCGAGGCTGGACGGCGCATCTTATTGGCAGGTCCGCAAGGTTCCCGCGGCCAGCGGAGCGATCCGTTGCAAGGTCAGGTGGAACGGCACCTCGAAACTTTTCCGGCTGGCCGTGGGCAAGACGGACCGCCTGACAGCGTTGTTCTACCGGAGTGAGGATGTCCGCCTCGCTGGGTGGAACGTCCGTGGCATCCGCAGGCCACATGCCATGCCCCTTCTTCCCGGACATGAGGCGGAGCTGTGTGTGGCCTGGACGGCCCGGAATTTCCACGCATGGGTGGACGGCGAACTGATAGGGAGTCTCCCGGTGGCGGAGCCTTCGGAGAGGATCCACTTCGCGCTCAGCTCCGATGCGCCGAAGAACCCGAAGGGCGGCGAGGAGGTGGAAGTCCGGGACATCCGGTGGCTGGACCTCGGGGGAACCCCGGACGGGGATGTGGTGGCGGTGATCACGCGAACTTTGAAACCAACCCGATGAGCGCACCTTTCCCGAGCTACTTTCCGGAGACATCCTGGACGTTGATCGCCAGGGCATCGGGTGAAGATCCCCTGGTGGTGGAAGCCGCCCTGGCCGACATCTACTCCCGCTACCGCTTCCCCCTCTACTGCTATCTCCGCGGGAAGAGGCTCGCCCATCAGGATGCGGAGGATGTTCTCCAGGATTTCTTCGCGCGGTTCATCCGCCTCCGCTCCTTCCAGAAAGCGGATCAGGAGAAAGGGCGTCTGCGGGGATACCTGATGACCTCGCTGGAGCGGTGCCTGATCGACTGGAGATCCCGTAGCTCGCGGAGGCTTCCCGCGCAGGATGCCTCCGCGTCCGGGTTGGGCCGGCGGTATGAAGGATTCATCACCCGGGAAGTCTCCCCGGATCTGGCCTATGAGCGCTCATGGGCGGTCTCCGTGCTCCATGCTTCGCTTGATCGGCTCGGCGCACACTATGAGTGCTTGGGGAAACTCCGGCTCTTTGAGGTCCTCCGCCCGGTGATTGCGGAAGGAGGCACCTTGCGCGGACGGAACAGCAAGGAACTGGCGGCGTCCCTTTCCATTTCGGAGGAAGCCCTGCGCACCGCGCTCCACCGGATGCTGCGGGAGTTCGGCGGCTTCCTGCGGGAGGAGGTCCGGCAAACGGTCAGCTCGGAGGATGTGATCGAGGATGAGATCCGGTATCTGCTCCGGCTGTTCTCCGGATGAGGGGGCGATGGAGGAGGCTGCGGCGGGTGTGGTGGTGACTAGAGCGTGCTGTTTTCAAGTGTCACCGCTGGAGGTAGCGTAACGGCTGCGCCGTTACGGCAGGGAGAACTTTCCATACTCCCAG
Organism: Akkermansiaceae bacterium; assembly: GCA_019634595.1. Lineage (NCBI taxonomy): Bacteria > Pseudomonadati > Verrucomicrobiota > Verrucomicrobiia > Verrucomicrobiales > Akkermansiaceae > Akkermansiaceae bacterium. The sequence goes on along the minus strand of JAHCBC010000002.1, from coordinate 383,990 downwards.
CGGCATCGCATGGGAGGAGACGTCATCCATGAAGGGCAGGGATGCCATTGCCACATCGTCGTTATGTCCGCTTCCATTCCATGGCATCCGGCGGGGGCAATCGTCAGAAGACCGGAATCAAAGGATGATGGAAAATCCACCCCGCCGGACGGTTTGGAAAACCGTCCCTGCCACCCCTCCATAACGCAAAAACCGCCCCCGGTTCCCCGGAGGCGGCATTCGAAACTTCACGATGGCCGGGATCAACCGGAGATCACTTCACGTGATACTCCTGGAGGCACTTCACGGTCAGCTCGTTGCTCTTGAGCGAGCGCATGGCCTTCACGGAGGCCTCCGCGGCGGCGAGGTTCGTCGCGTGGGAGATCTTCTGGGCGATGGCGGTGGAGCGGATCAGGATTTCATCGGCACGGGACTCGTGGGAGGCCGGGGTGTTGATGATGAACTGGATCTCGCCGTTCTTCATCATGTCGATGACGTTCGGGCGGGCCTGCTCCGCGACCTTGTAGACGCGCTTGCTGGGGATGCCTTCCTCGGTGAGGCGCTCGTGCGTGCCACCGGTGGAGCAGATGGTGAAGCCCAGCGCAACCAGATCCTTCGCCACGGCGACGGCGCGGGACTTGTCGCGGTCGGAGACGGAGAGGAAGACGTTGCCCTCGGTCGGCAGCGGGTTGAAGGCGCTGATCTGCGACTTGGCGTAGGCCATGCCCCAGTCGGCGTCGATGCCCATGACCTCGCCGGTCGACTTCATTTCCGGGCCGAGCACGATGTCGATGCCCGGGAAGCGGTTCCATGGGAAGACGGCTTCCTTTACGCTGAAGTGCGGTGGAATGATGGTCTCCGTGTAGCCCATGTCCGCCAGCTTGTGGCCGACCATGACCTTCGCGGCCAGCTTTGCCAGCGAAACGCCGGTCGCCTTGGAAACGAACGGCACGGTCCGTGAGGCGCGTGGGTTCACCTCGATGACGTAGAGCTGTTCATCCTTCACGGCGAACTGGATGTTCATCAGGCCGCGGACGTTCAGCTCGCGGGCGAGGTCCTTCGCGGCGCGGACGATCTCCGCCTTGATCTCCTCGGAAAGCGAGAAGGCGGGGATGACGCAGGCGGAGTCACCGGAGTGGATGCCGGCCTGCTCGATGTGCTGCATGATCGCGCCGACCACGGAGGTCTCGCCGTCGGAAATGCAATCGACGTCCACCTCGGTTGCATTGTCGAGGAAGCGGTCCACCAGCACCGGGCGCTCCGGGGAGGCGATGACGGCCTCACGCATGTAGCGGGAAAGTTCGGCGTCGCTGTAGACGATCATCATGCCGCGGCCACCGAGGACGAACGACGGGCGGACCAGCACGGGGTAGCCGATGCGGTTGGCGATGACGATGGCTTCCTCCTCATTGACGGCGGTGCCTGCGTCGGCCTGCTTGAGGTTGAGCTTGTCGAGCAGCGCGGAGAAGAACTTGCGGTCCTCCGCCAGCTCGATCGACTTCGGCGAGGTGCCAATGATCGGCACGCCGTGGCGCTCCAGGTCTGCGGCGAGGTTCAGCGGGGTCTGGCCGCCGAACTGGACGATGACGCCGTGAGGTTTCTCCTGGTCGCAGATGTTGAGGACGTCTTCCAGCGTGAGCGGCTCGAAGAACAGCTTGTCGGAAGTGTCGTAGTCGGTGGAAACGGTTTCCGGGTTGGAGTTGACCATGATGGTCTCGTAACCCAGCTCCTTCAGCGCGAAGGCGGCGTGGACGCAACAGTAGTCGAACTCGATGCCCTGGCCGATGCGGTTCGGACCGCCGCCGAGGATGATGATCTTCTTCTTGTCGCTGTCGCGGGCTTCGTTCTCGTCACCGTAGGTGGAGTAGAAATAGGGCGTGTAGGCCTCGAACTCCGCCGCGCAGGTATCCACCAGGCGGTAGGTCGGGATGATGCCCTTGAACTTCCGCTCCTCGCGGATGGTGTCCTCCGTCGGGATGTCGGCGACGGCTGGCTCAGGCTCGGCACGCGGCGGCGCACCGGCGGGCTGATCCTTTTCGCCGTGGATGGAAACGTCGTGGATGGCCTTCGAGTGGGCGCGCGCCTTGGCGATCTGGCGGTCGGAGAAGCCGAGCTTCTTCGCGCGGCGCAGGTCCATTTCCGCGAGCTGCGCGCCTTCATCGGCGATCTGCTTCAGGTGGCCCAGGAACCACGGGTCGATCTGCGTGGCGGCGAAGACTTCGTCGATGGTCCAGCCGTGGAGGAAGGCGGTCTGCAGCCAGAAGATACGCTCCGCGTTCGGGATCTGCAGCTTGCGGGTGATCTCGTCCTTGGAAGGAGCGTGCGGGTCCTTGTTGTCGAACCCGAAGCCCCAGCGGCCCGTTTCCAGGGAGCGCAGGCACTTCTGCATGGACTCCTTGAAGGTGCGGCCGATGGACATCGCCTCACCCACCGACTTCATCGAGGTGGTGAGGACCGGGTTGGCGAGCGGGAATTTTTCGAAGGTGAAGCGCGGGATCTTCGTCACCACGTAGTCGATGGTCGGCTCGAAGGAAGCCGGGGTCTCGCGGGTGATGTCGTTCGGCAGCTCGTCCAGCGTGTAGCCGACGGCCAGCTTCGCCGCGATCTTGGCGATGGGGAAACCGGTCGCCTTCGAGGCGAGCGCGGAGGAGCGGGAAACCCGCGGGTTCATTTCGATGACGATCATCCGACCGGTCTTCGGGCAGGTGGCGAACTGGATGTTCGAGCCGCCGGTCTCCACGCCGATCTCGCGGATGACGGCGAAGGACGCGTCCCGCATGATCTGGTATTCGCGGTCGGTGAGGGTCTGGATCGGTGCGACGGTGATGGAGTCGCCGGTGTGGACGCCCATCGGGTCGAGGTTCTCGATGGAACAGATGACCACGCAGTTGTCGGCGCGGTCACGCATGACCTCCATCTCATACTCCTTCCAGCCGAGCAGGGATTCATCGATCAGGACTTCGGAAACCGGGGAAAGGTCCAGGCCGCGGGCGATGATTTCCTCATACTCCTCGCGGTTGTAGGCGATGCCGCCGCCCTGGCCGCCGAGGGTGAAGGCGGGGCGGATGATGAGCGGGAACGTGCCGATCTCCTCTGCCACCTTCTTCGCCTCTTCCATCGTGTGGGCGATGCCGGAGCGCGGCATGTCGAGGCCGATCTTGATCATCGCCTCCTTGAAAAGCTGGCGGTCCTCGCCCTTGTCGATCGCGTCCGGCTTCGCGCCGATCATCCGGACATTGTATTTCTCCAGCACGCCCGCCTTGTGGAGGGACATGGAGGTGTTGAGCGCCGTCTGGCCGCCCAGTGTCGGGAGGAGGGCATCCGGCTTTTCCCGGGCGATGATCTTCTCAACCACTTCCGGCGTAATCGGCTCGATGTAAGTGCGGTGCGCGAATTCCGGGTCCGTCATGATCGTCGCCGGATTCGAGTTCACGAGGATCACCTCATAGCCTTCTTCCTTCAGTGCCTTGCAGGCCTGGACGCCGGAATAGTCGAATTCACAACCTTGTCCGATGACGATGGGGCCGGAGCCGATGACGAGAATTTTCCGGATCGAGGTGTCTTTGGGCATGGATATGGGACGGTTGGACGCGCGGCAGGGCGGGTAAATTGGACGGGGTGTGGCAGGGATTTTCCCGCTTGTAAAGGGTGGGATTGGCGGAAGTCGGGACAAAGGGGAGGGCGGGTCGGAGGCACGCTGCGGATTTGGGTAAGGATGGCGGATGGGTATTTCGGAAAGGCAAACCTTTCTCCCGGGATGGCCGCCTCCCATCGGTTTCGGCTGGAAAACCGTGTCCCCGGTGACGACCATGCCATCCGTGAGTGACATGGCGGAGGGATTCGTGCTCCCGGAAAACGATGTCAGGGGGATCGTCCGCCTGCTGGGGGAGGTGATCGCGATGAGAGGGAACATCAACGTCTGCCGAAGGCGGCTGATGGACGGACTGTGTCAGCTCATTTCCGCCGACGTCTGGGTTTGGTGCATGGCGGAGTTCGATCCGCGCAAACCACCCTCTTTCCTGGGGTTGTTGCACGGGGGATTCACCGAAAAGCGGTTCGCACGCTACATCGAGGCGATCAACCACCCGGACATGGAGCGCATCAGCAGGCCGCAGTCGGAAGAGCTGCAACAGCGGGGGACCCATCTCACAAGAACCCAGAAACAGCTTCTGAAAGGGAGCGACTGTTCTCTGGAAGCTTCCGCCGCCTACCCGGCCTGGGTGCGGGCGGACATCGACGTCATCATGACCTCCCTCCGTCCCATGCCGGGAGGAGGGGTCAGCGGGGTGGGGGTGTACCGGAATCTCGGGCGTTCCCAGTTCGGGGAGCGGGAGGCCCGGATCTGCCACATCCTTCTCAGCGAAGTCCCGTGGTTGCACTTCCAGAGCTTCCCGGGCCAGGAGGGAAGGGAGATCACGCGGCTTTTCCCCCGCCACCGGACTGTGCTCAACTGCCTCTGCGAGGGTTGGGGCCGGAAGAAGATCGCCGACTACCTGGGCATTTCGGAAAACACGGTGAATGAATACGTGAAGACGGTCTTCCTGCATTTCCAGGTTCATTCCCAAGCGGAGCTGATCGCGCGTGTGTCGACCGGGGATGGCGGGGACCGCTTTCAAGTGGGGACTCCATCGTGAGGATCCATTCCCCAACCGCTCCGGCTGGAACAGTTGTTGGGAGAAAGCTGGGTATATAAGGGCCGTAAGGGCCGCGAAAACTTGCACCCATGCGGAGAGTGCTCCATTTTCGGCGTCGTGAGGAACTGGATCCCGAAATTCTGCGCGCTGCTGCTGGCGATGACGCCAGGGCTGGGCCGTGCCGATGAGGCGCCGCCGGCGAAGCCCGCCGGACCGGCGAAAGTGGTGGTGATCCCGGTGAAGGAGCAGATCGCCCCGCCGGAGCTTTATATTCTCCGCCGCGGCCTGAAGGAGGCCATCGACAATGGCGTCCAGACCATCGTGCTGGACATGGACACCCCCGGCGGCCGGGTGGATGTGACCTTCGACATGCTGAAGGCGCTGGAAAAGTTTCCCGGGAAAACCGTCACCTACATCAACAGCAATGCGATCTCCGCCGGGGCGCTCATTTCCGCAGGCACGGATGAGATCTACTTCGCGCCGAATGGCGTGATCGGCGCGGCGGCCCCTGTCAGCGGGGACGGTTCGGACATCGACGAGACGATGCAGGCGAAGATGGTCAGCTACCTGAAGGCCCGCGTCCGCTCCCTGACCGACGGCAAAGGCTACCGGGCGGAGGTCATTTCCGCGATGATCGACCTGAAATCCGAGTTCAAGATCGGGGATGTCGTCATCAAGGAGAAGGACGAGCTGCTTTCCCTGACCGCCCAGGAAGCGGTGAAGGAATACGGCGAGCCGCCCATGCCGCTGCTGGCGGCGGGCATCGCGGAGAACATGGACGGTCTGCTCGACAGCCTCCATGGGAAAGGCAACTGGACGGTGCAGCGGCTGGAGGTCACTTGGTCGGAAAAGCTGGCGCAGTATCTGACCAGCATCGCGCCGCTGCTGATGGCCATCGGCATGGTCGCCCTGTTCATCGAGTTCAAGACGCCGGGCTTCGGATTTTTCGGCATCGCTGGCGGGTTGCTGCTGGCGGTGGTGTTCCTCGGCCACTACGTGGCGGGCCTTTCCGGCCATGAGCCGATGCTGTTTTTCGCGCTCGGGGTGATCCTGGTGGCGGTGGAAATCTTTTTCTTCCCCGGTTCCATCGCCTTCGCGGTGGCGGGGGTCGCGCTGATGCTTGGCTCCCTGGTGTGGTCGATGGCGGACCTGTGGCCCAGCCAGCCGGTCGAGTTCACGGCGGATGTGTTCCTGCAGCCGCTGGTGAGCGTGGGGATCGGCGTGGGTCTGGCGGTTCTCATTTTCATCCTGCTGCTGCGTTTCCTGCCGAGTGGCGGACCGTGGGGCAGGCTGGTGCTGAATGCCGCCGTGGGTGGTGAGCCGGGCGGCCCGCGGCCACTGCTGGCAGGCGGCGGCGCATCCTCCGCCTCCCTCGTCGGAGAGTCCGGCGTGGCTGTGACCGCCCTGATGCCGAGCGGCCAGGTGAGCATCGGCGGCAGACGCTATGAGGGACGGCTGGCGGTGGGCTACGCGGAGGCGGGCACCCCTGTGGTGGTCACCCGGCACGGCGAGTTCAGCCTGGAAGTGGAGGTGATCCTGTCATGACGCTCATCATCCTGCTTTTTGCCGTTGGCATCCTCCTCATCGCCACGGAAGTCATCGTCCCGGGAGCCATCCTCGGCACCATCGGCGGCCTGCTGATGGTTGGCGGGACCGTGCTCGCCTTCCTGGACTACGGGACCGGCGGAGGACTCCTCGCGCTGGGAATTGCTTCCGTGGTCGGGGCGCTGGCCCTGTTCATCGAGTTCCGGATCCTGCCAAAGACGGCCATCGGCCGCCGCGCCTTCCTCACGGAGGAGGTGACCGGCGTTTCCGCAGCCATCGGAAAAGACGCAATCGCCCTGGTGGGGAAACCGGCCGAGGCGCTTACCATGCTTTCGCCCAGTGGCTACGTCCGCATCGACGGACGGCGCTATGAGGCTTTCTGCCAGTCGGGACAGGCCCCGGCAGGCGCGGCCCTCGAAGTCATCGGGGCCGACAGTTTCCGCCTGATTGTCACACAACGCCTAACATCCATCCCATGAGCACTTATCTCGCCGCCATCGACTTCACCATCATCGGCTTCGTCATCGCCGGTATCGCCGCACTGATCGTCGTCGGCATCATCTTCTCCTTCTTCAGCGTCTGGCTGCGTGCCTGGCTGGCCGGTGCCTACGTGGGCTTCACGGAACTCATCGCCATGCGTCTGCGGCAGGTGCCCTACGGCATGATCGTGGACGCGCGCATCACCGCGAAGAAGGCCGGCATCGAGATTCCGATCAATGACATCGAGGCCCACTTCCTGGCGGGCGGCAATGTCATCCCCACCACCCAGGCGCTCATCGCCGCGAAAAAAGCCGGCATCGAGCTGGATTGGGACCGCGCCTGCGCCATCGACCTGGCGACGAAAGGTTCCGGCAAGAGCGTGGTGGAAGCCGTGCGCACCTCGGTGGACCCGAAGGTCATCGACTGCCCCAACCCCGCCACCGGCCGCACCACCATCGACGGTGTGGCGAAGGACGGCATCCAGGTGAAGGTCCGCGCGCGGGTGACCGTCCGCACGAACCTCGACCGCTTCGTCGGCGGTGCGAAGGAGGAAACCATCATTGCCCGGGTGGGTGAGGGTATCGTCACCACCATCGGCTCCGCGGAGAGCTATAAGAAGGTGCTCGAGTCCCCGGACAGCATTTCCAAGGTGGTGCTCCACCGCGGCCTGGACGTCGGCACCGCGTTCGAGATCCTTTCCATCGACATTGCGGACGTGGATGTCGGTGAGAACGTCGGCGCGCAGCTCCAGGAAGCCCAGGCGGAGGCGAACAAGAACATGGCCCAGGCCCAGGCGGAAATCCGCCGCGCCGCCGCCGTCGCGCTCGAGCAGGAAATGGTCGCCCGCGTCGCGGAAATGAAGGCGAAGGTCGTCGAGGCCGAGGCCGAAGTCCCTCTCGCCATGGCCGAGGCCTTCCGCAACGGACGTCTCGGCGTCATGGACTACTTCCGCATGGAGAACGTGAAGGCGGACACCCAGATGCGCGGCAGCATTTCCAAGGGAGACGGCCCGAACGCATAACCCACCTCCGCCATGGAAGAGTTCATCACCAACAACATCAAGATCCTCATTTTCGTGGGGGCTGCGGTGCTGTGGGTCATCGGAAAAATTTCCGAGGCCAGGAAGAACAAGGAGGAACAGCAGCAGGAGCAAGAGCAGTGGAGTCCGGAGGATGACGGATACGACTACGACGAACGTCAGGAACCGGTCCCGCCACCCTACCGGCCATCGGTGCCACCTCCGCTCCCGCGGGCGGTGGCAGCTCCGGACCCCGCCGCGGATGACCGCGAGCTGGCCCGCCAGCGCACGATGCAGGAACGCCTGAGCAGCCTGAGGAAAGAACGGGCCGCCGTTTCGAAGGCCGGCAGAAAGCCCGCCAAGGCAACGCCGCAGCCGATGGTCTCCCCGTCGTCCCTCAAGTCACGCCTGCGCGACCGCCGGGAACTCCGCCGCGCCATCGTCATGCGGGAGATCCTCGATCCCCCGGTGGGGCTGAGGTGAATCCACCTCCGGATGGAGCGCGGACTTCAGTCCGCTTGGCTTCGCGAAGTCCGGATTCTCCGGGGCGGGCTGAAGCCCGCGCTCCATTCCGCCCCCATTTTAATCCACTTGCCGCTGCGTCCCGTGACGCTAGGTTTCGTGGCATCTGACACCCTCCAATGGATACCCTTTACACTGTTCTGAAAGCCATCGGCATCATCCTTGTCGTGCTGTTGTGCTTCAACATCATCATCTTCGTCCACGAACTGGGACACTTCCTCGCCGGCAGATGGCGGGGCCTTAAGATCGACCGCTTCCAGATCTGGTTCGGCAAGCCGATCTGGAAAAAGGAAATCAACGGGGTCCAGTATGGCCTCGGCTGGATCCCGGCCGGTGGCTTCGTCGCCCTGCCGCAGATGGCGCCGATGGAATCCATCGAAGGTGGAACCCGCAATGAGGATGGGAAGCCGCTCCCACCCATCACGCCTCTCGACAAGATCATCGTCGCGTTCGCCGGGCCTCTGTTCTCGATGCTGCTCGCGCTGCTGGCGGCGGTCGGCGTCTGGATGGTCGGCAAGCCCGCCGATGTCATCACCACCAAGGAGATCGGTTATGTGGAAAAAGGCGGTCCCGCGGATAAGGCGGGCATCCGCCCCGGGGATGTGATCGAGGCGGTCAACGGCGAGCCGATGCGGGGATTCGCGGGCACCCTGGACTCCATCAGCGAGAGCGTGATCCTCAGCCGTGGGGACAAGATCGAGTTCACCGTCCGCAGGGCGGGCGAAGCGGAGCCGCTCAAGCTCAGCTCTGGCTTTGAAATCGAGAAAACCGGGTTCTTCCAGCGCCGTGCGTTGCGGGAAGTGGGTATGGCACCCTCCACCCCTTCGATCGTGGAGGCCGTTTCCCCCAACAGTTCCGCCGCGGATGTCGGCCTCAAGCCAGGCGAGGAAATCGTCACCTATGACGGCATCCCTCTCCTGAGTCCCGTACAGCTCAGCGCCTACATGAAGGAGAAGAACTGGAATCCGGTGGAACTCGGCGTGAAGGCGAAAGACGGATCCATCCGCCAGGTCACCGCGACGCCGAAGAAGCCCCTGCCTCCCAATGACAAGTTCCCCATGCTGGGTATCGCATGGAGCGGCCGGAGTGATGTGGATGTCCACATCGTCCACCCCGGACCCATCCGGCAGGTGAAGGACAGCCTGAACATGATGTGGGTCACGATCTCCAGCGTGGTTTCCCCGCAGTCGAGCATCGGCGTGGATCACCTGAGTGGCCCTGTCGGCATCTTCAACATGAAGTTCAAGCTGCTGCAGACCGACAACGGCTGGCGGCGCATCCTGGCTTTCATGGTTCTTTTCAACGTGAACCTGGCCGTGCTGAACATGATGCCGTTCCCGGTGCTGGACGGCGGCCACATCGTCCTTGCCATCCTGGAAAAGATCGCCGGTCGGCCGGTGAAGGCCAAGCCGCTCGAGATCATCCAGACCGCGTTCGCGCTGGCGCTCATCTCCCTCATGCTGTTCGTCAGCTCGAAGGATGTCAGCGACCTCTTCAGCGGTGGAAAGAAAGCCTCCAAGGTCGTCTTCCCCGCGGCCCCCGCCAACTGACCCACCTCACAGCCCCGCGGCCTTTCTGAGGTCCGCGGGGAACTCCACCAGCGGACGGATCTCCATCCGCCGGTAGAAACACTCCGCCGCCTCCGACTGGATCTGGATCTGTCCGGAGGTGAGCGGAGTTTCTGTTTTCGTCTCCTTGTCCACGGCGGATGCGTTGCGCAGCACCAGCACCACGGTGCCGTTCACTACGTGCACCGCATCCCGGCCGACCACGTAGAGGTCGAGCGTGTTCCACTCCCCATGCGGTTTCTCGAAGTCGCCGCGCAGGTGTGCCACATGGGCCTTCGTCACGCCCTCCATCTCCGCCTCACCGAAGCGGCGGACCTCCCCCTTCGGATCATAAAAGAAATCCTTCTCCACCTGGACCGCACGGATGTCCGCGCGGGTGCCCGCCACCTGCCAGAAGTCACCCATGTCGCCCTCCTGCACCTGGAACTCCAGGCTCTTCTTCCAGTTGCCGCCGCCCGCGCCATGCTCGCCCGTGCAGTGGTAGAGGATGCCGTTGTCCCGCACCCGGTCCAGCCGCGGTTCCCACTTCAGCTCGCCCCATTTTATCTGCGTCCGCAGATGGTAGCTGGTGAACGTCTCCGTGGTGGTCAGCCCGCCCCAGATTTCTCCGGAAATGCGCAGCACCGGCTCGCCATCCTGCATCTTCATCGTGAAGACGCCCTTAGGATCATTGCCCAGGCCGAGCGGGAGCTTCTTGCCTTTCTCATCCGCCGGCAGGTCGGCGGGCAGTCCCTGGATCGATGGATGCGGCCTGCCGAGCCAGACCTCCCAACCGGTCATCTTTTCGTTGAGGAGGGGCCGCCAGTCTTGCTCCGTGGCGTGCGCTAGACCCGCCGAAGCAAGGCTTATGGTGAGGAAGGATTTGGCGTAAAAGCGGAGTGACATGGATCGCGTCTATCGAAGCCTTCGTCCTTAGAGAAGGAATTTCAGATTATCCAAGCGATCCAAGGGATAAGTTTCACAGGGTTGCCCATATGCAGGGGGCCGAAAATACCCGATTTTTCGGCTACCCAAGTCCTTTAACCGCCCAATCTGGTTTTTCCATTTCAACGGTTAGATGATTTTCAGGAGGAAAATATGTCTATACCCCCCTAGACATTATTGTCTATTCTAACCCTAGACAATTTTGAGTAGGGAGGCCTAGACAATAATGTCTACCAAAGAAGACGAATAACTTATGAAGATGAAATGATGAAATAGACTAATAATCTAATACAAGCAGCGCGTGGACTCTGATGTGTTTGCCACAGGATGCAATATTCGCGACTGTTCCTGCAAATGACAGCGAAGAAAGCAGCCAAGAAATCCACGAAAAGCAGCTCCGAAAGCGGTGACCGCAATTTCGAAAACCGATGGCATCCGGCTATCAAAAAAGAGGGGTTCACTCAAGTTAGCAATTTTTTCTTAGAGAACTATCACCGACTGAAGCCCTACCCATTGACCCACGGAGAAGCAATGTTTGTGATCCACCTGATGCAGTATAAGTGGAGCGACGCAGCACCTTTCCCTGCTTACAAAACCATTGCCGTGAGAATGGTTGTTTCGCACAAAACAGCACGAAGGCTAGCGGCGAGTCTCGAGGCAAAAAAATATCTACATCGGGAAATGAGGAAGGGTGCAACCAACCGCTTCCATTTTACGAAATTAATGGAAGCCCTCGTAGATCTGAAAAGTGAGCAGCTGATTGCGAATAAGGGATCTCGGAAAACCATCAAATAAAACCTTCCAAGGTAACTCTATGATCCAAGAAATCACAATTCTATGCTTGGCCCTGACCCTTATGGTCGCGTGGATAAAAGTCCCGTCATTAAAGGTGAGAAATTGTAGACCTGCAGATCGACGATCATCGTTCACTTCACTGCTGATGCTATTGCTGCAACAACGAACCGAATCTCGGTGTAAGCGATTATCTCCCAATACCAATAGGAAGCGTCGTTTGAGCGGTCCAATAGGGCTTCAACGAAAGAGTAAATAAACCTGCTCTGAAAAAAATCCGAGCTACCACTCCGGCCCCTGCTGCCGCACCGCCTCATACAACACGATGGCAACCGATGTCGCCAGGTTCAGGCTGCGGGTGCCACCAGGGGCCATGGGGATGCGCAGGCCATTGTTCCCCGCGTCGCGGACGATCTCTTCCGGCAGGCCTTTGGTCTCGCGGCCGAAGATGAGGTAGTCGCCCGCCTTGAACTCCGCAGTCCATGGTGAGCGGGTGGCCTTCGTGCTGAGGTACCATTTCCGCGCGGCGGGATCCGCCCCGGCGATGAAGTCGTCATAGCTCTCCCACACGTGGAGCTTCACATCCTGCCAGTAGTCGAGACCGGTGCGGCGGACGTACTTGTCCTCCAGCGAGAAGCTCAGCGGCTTGATGAGATGGAGGGTGGAATCCGTGGCGAGGGCGAGACGACCGGCTGCCCCCGCGTTGTGCGGGATCTCCGGATGGACGAGGACGATGTGGAACATGCGGAAAAGGAATGTGGCGGGGATCTCTCCACCGCCACATTCAACATTCCGTGGGATCTTGCACTTGAATTTCCTCCACGGCTCAGACGGTGGCGAGCGGTGAGGCGGCTTCGATGATGGCACGGATGCCTTTCTGGAGCTTGGCGACCTCCGCATGGGGGATTTCCGAAAGTCCCTGGTGGATGCGGATGATCGGGGCCGGCTCGGTGCTGTGGATCCACTCGAACGCGGGCACGTCCAGCTTGCCGCGCAGGTGTTCCTCCACCTCACGGCGGAGATTTTCCGCGACGTACTCCGTGTTCAGGAAGACGACGAGGCGGCCGCCCTTCGCGGAGACGGGTTGCAGGTCGAGGATGACGGTGACTTCCCCGTTGTTGAGATCGCGGTCGATGCGGAACACGGTGGCGTTCTCCTGGTAGCCTTCCGGAGTGCGGCCACCGACGGATGGAATGGCGATGACATCACCGATGGTCGGCAGTTGGCCGGAGTCATGGGACCAGCGGTCGATGACGGCCTTGCCGTCGTTGAGCTGGATGTGGACGTTGTGTTGGTTGCTCATGCTATCTGTTTGTTTTTCGTTTTTGTTCTGTGTTTCAGGAAAGGGGGGCGAGGTCCGTCTCGCGCTGCTTGCGGACTTCGGCGATGCGCATCTGCCTCATGGCACCATTGGCCTGCCATGAAACGACGCGGCCTTTTTCGTGTCCCAGAATCGCCAGCGAGACGGGGGCGAGGACGGAGATGCGGCCTTCCGCCGGATCCGCCTCATGCGGCATGACGATGCGGAGGCGGAAGTCATCCGTCGCATCCGACGGAGAGAGCAGGATGACTTCGTCACCAAATCCCACGCGGAGATCCAGCGATGCCGGATCAGCCGTTGCGGATGCGAATGCGAGGTATCCGGCCAACGCGAGGCGTTGCTCATGCGAGGGCTTTGGAGGAGTGGCGGTGAGGTTGTGGATGGATTCGAGGCGAGCAAAGTCCGCCTCACTCAAAAGAGGTGAGTTCATGGGAAAGCGATGTACGTGATTCCACCGGAAACGGTCCGGGAACCGGTTGGTTGGCGGGTGGCCTCAGACAGTCTCAGGAAATGAATCCCATGAAGGAGACTGCCCGCTCACGCCCGGAAGGCGGACAACCGGTGCGCGCACCAGCCTGCGACGCCGGCCTTCATGGGGCGGCGGTAGCTGGAGCGTTGGTTGATGCGGTTCGACATCGGTATCAGTTAAAGCACGGGACGCGATCCGCGTCAAATTGAAATGAGCCCGCACACTGTGACTGCGTGACCGTCAGGGCATTCCGGCTGCGGATTTTATTTCGGATTTCACCGGGAGCGCGGAATTGTTAGGAGAAAGCCCATGGATCCACGGACGCTGCAACCGGAACCGCGTGCAAGGCTGCTATCCTTCGACGGCGGGGGGATCCGCGGCTTGTTCGCGCTCCAGTATGCGAAGCGGATCGAGACGCTGCTGCGGGAAAAGACGGGCAACCCGGACATGGTGCTGGCGGATTACTTCCACTACGTGGGTGGTACCAGCACGGGGGCGATCATCGCCGCGTTCGTGTCATGGGGGCTGCCGATGGCGGAGATCGAGCGGCTCTACCGCATCAACGCCGCGGCCATGTTCCAGAAGTCCGGCCTGTTGAAACGCTTCACCAGCCACCGCTTCGTGGCGGAGGGCCTGTCGCGGTTCCTGCGTGACTTCTTCGTGGAGGATGATGGAAGCCCCGCCACCTTCGGAACGAAGAAGCTGAAGACGCTGCTGCTGGTGGTCACGCGCAACGCTTCGACCGGTTCCGCGTGGCCGCTGTCGAACAACCCGCAGGCGAAATACAACAACCTGGAGTCTCCCGGAAACAACCTGCAGATCCCGCTGTGGCAGCTCGTGCGGGCCAGCACCGCCGCGCCGACTTTCTTCCCGCCGGAGATCCTGGAAGTGAAAGGGGAGGCGGGGAAGCCACTCGTCTTCGCGTTTGAGGACGGGGGAGTGACCCCTTTCAACTGCCCCGCCTATCTGCTCAGCATCATGGCCACGCTGCCGGAGTACAACCTCTGCTGGAAGACGGGGCGTGAGAACATGAGCGTCGTCTCCATCGGCACCGGTGGCACCAAGCTGGGCCGCGGGGACCGGCTGTTCGTGGATGTGCTGGCACAGGCGAAGAACCTGCCCTCATCGCTCATCGGCTCTTTCCAGCAATACCAGGATCTTCTCTGCCGCGTGAACGGCGAGTGCCGCTTCGGCCCGCCGGTGGACGGCGAGGTGGGCGACCTGATGCGGCCGAACGGGGAGGGGAAATTCCTCTACGCCCGGTATGACAAGGTGTTCTCCGGAGACGACCTGCTGGCCGCGGAGAAAGTGACGCGGAAGGGCTTCACGCTGGATAACCTGGAACTGATGGACTTCCTCATCGAGCGGGGGACCGCCCATGCGGAGGAAACGGTGAAGCTTTCCCACTTCGATGAACTCTGAAACCCGCCATGCCTTCCGGCGGATCTGGCTGGTCGGCTTCGCCGGGCACCGGAAAGTCGCCGACCCCGCCGCGCTGAAGGCGGTGATCCGGAAGGAGCTGGAGGATTTCGACGCGGATCTGGACGGAGAGGTGATGGGCATCGCCAGCGCCGCGGCGGGTGCGGACCTGCTGTTTCTGGAAGCCTGCGCGGAACTGGGCATGAGGACGGTGGTGATCCTGCCATTCGGCCCGGAACGGTTCCGCCAGGATTTCGATGATCCGGAAGAATGGGAGCGATCCACGCGGCTGGTGGATGCCGCGCTCTGGAGCGAGGTGGCGCCGGGAAATGAGGAAGCGCCCGCCGCCTACCACATCGTGGCAAGGAGGATGCTTGAGGTCGCGGACCGGATGCTTTTCGCCTGGGACGGACAACCTGCAAGGGGGCTGGGAGGGACCGGCGAAACCGTGGCGGAGGCGGAGCACTGGGAGATCCCCGCCCGGATCATTGCGACGGATACGCTGGAGGGGCGCTGGCAGGGCACACCGCTCGCGGCGGGTGGAGATCCGGCTTTCCAGGACCTGCCTGCGGCGGGGACGATCGCGGAACTTTTCACGAAGCTGGATGAACGGGCGGTGGCGAGTGCGCCGAAGTCCCGCTGGTTCGCGGCCGGGTCCATGTCCGTGAACCATATGGCCACCTTCCTGCAGGCGGTGCTGGTCCTGCTCATCCTCTCCGGAAAGGAAATCGGCGCGGCGATCAAGTTCGTGCTCGCGCTGGTGGCGATGGCGCTGCCGTGGGTCGGCTCGAAGCTGAGGCTCCAGGACTGGGTGGCGGACCGGGTGAGGGCGGAGCTGCTGCGGTCGCTGCTGGCGTCCCATGAACCGGGCAGCCCGCTGCACCCACCGGCGGCGGAACTTTTCGAGAAAGACCGGACCTTTCTCCGCAGCGCGGCGCTGTATCTGGTGGCGGAACGCCGTGGATGGGAAACGGCGCGTGACGCCTATCTCCGGGAGCGCGTGGATGGGCAGCTCCGCTTCTTCAATGCGAAGGGGGAGAAGGCGAAGCGCCGCATGAGGATCTTTGGCACCCTTTTCTGGATCGCTTCATGGGCGGCGCTGGTCTTCACCGGTGCGGCGGTCTTCATGAAAGTTCTGAAGACTCCGGTTTCCGAATCCTGGGACCGTTGGGCGATGGAGTTCATGCCCTCCGTGCTGCCGGGCATCGCGGCATGGACGCTCGCGATGATCTCCGTGTTCGAGTTCCGCCGCCAGGCGCAGCTCTACACCCAGATGGAGGCGACCCTCCGCCGCCTGCGGCCCACGCTGGCCGCGGCAAAGTGCTCCAGCGCCGCGGAACGGGCGATCCAGCAGATCGAACGGCTGCTGCTGAACGAACTCTGGGAGTGGCAGGGGCCGCGCAGGAAATGAACTGATCCGGCCAGCCCGGCGAAAGAAAAGGAATCTCCTCCGTAACCATCGCGGCGGCCGTCTGGAATGGGTGTGTGGGCAGGCGTCATGTGCGTTTTCGATATCAACTGGTGTGGAACCGGTTATGGACCCGGAGATCACTACCCACTACGAAGATGATCAAAGACCTCTTGTGGGCGCGGCGGTGCATCCGAAGTGATGCCGCCACGGCCGGGTGAGTTCATAACCCATCGATCCATCCCAATGAAATCATTCCCAACCCTGCTGGCTGTTCTGGTTTCCTCCGCCTGCCTGCCTCTGTGCCAGGCGGCGATCATCGCAAGTTATGACTTCTCTTCAGGTCTTGCCTCCGGCGACAGCGAGACCACCTCAACTGCTTCAGACATCCAATCCGGAGGCGGTCTCGGTGCCGTCGCCGACGGCTGGGGACGGAGCGGCACGTTGAGCGATCTTTACATCCGTAGCAGCGTGACCTCGGACACCCTCACCCCGGACGACTATATTTCCTTCACTGTCACCGCGGATCCCGGGACGTCCTACAACTTCACGTCGCTCACCTTCAAATATTCGGTGCAGGTGGCGACTTCCGGACCCGTTCCGATCAGTTCCAACGCCGTGGTGCGTTCCAGCCTGGATAACTTCGCGACGAACCTCGGAACCTTTGCCGTCATGAGAACCGCGAGCGGAACCACCACCCTGAGCCCGGGACCGTCGGTTGATCTTTCCGCTTACACGAATGTTTCCGGAGCCGTGGAGTTCCGGATCTATGTGTTCGATGACGTGGACGCCATCGGCAGCCAGAGCCGATTCGATAATATCATCCTGAACGCAACCATCGTTCCGGAGATGTCCGGAGTTTCTCTGGTCGCATTCGGCTCGTTGCTCCTCGCGTGGAAGCGCCGGCGCTGATTTTCCTCGGACCGATCTCCAGCCTCGGGCACCGTGTCAAAGACATGGCTGGAACTGGCCGCCGGATGCCAATGGGGTTGACGGCTGCGCTTTCAATGTGACTGCGGTGGAAGCACCACCACCCCTCACTGCCGGTTCTGCAGCTCCTGCACGCGGCGGGCGACCATCCGGGTGACCTGCTCCGGGAGCTGGTGCGCCTGGACGAATGCCTGGGCCTTCGCCGTGTCCGACTCCAACCAGCGCCAGAGCAGGCGTTGGTAGGTGGCGTTGCGCTGCCCTTCATCCGTGATGCGGGAAATGGTGTTCGCGGCGATCTCGGGATCCTTGCCCGCCGCGTTCCTGACGAAGTCCCGCACCACCCCGTCGTTCACATCTCCCGGGTAGCGGTCCATCAGTGCCAGGGCGGCCTTCGGATCGTTGGAAGCCTCGCGGCTGACCACGCCGCCGAGTGCGATGCTGCGCTGGTTCCCGGCAGGGAGTGTGTTGAGCGAAGCGATCGCGGAGTCCAGATCCTTGCCCGCCCATGTTTCATAGACATCATCCAGCCGCCGGTTGGAGGCCTCGCCGGGGTTCTTCACCAGCCAGTCGGCGGTGCCTTTGGGATCGACGTCGGCCAGCGGTTCCGCCATCCGCATCATCGCCCCTTCGCGCAGGCGTTGGTCATCCAGTGCCATGATCCAGTTGCGGGATGCCTCCGGACCTTGCTTCAGGATGTGCTGCATCATTCCCGCCAGGGCTTCCCCGCGTTGCTCGCTGAAGGGCATGCCCTTCAGCAGCTCCGTGGCACGCGCCGGGTTGCTCTCCGCGATGCCGCGGATCACGCCGACGAGGAAGGGATTCGCTCCGGTTCCGTCGAAATTCGTTTCCGCCCAGCGGAGGGCGGCATCCGGGTCCATGCTGGCCCATGAGGAGAGGATGGTGTTGGAAGCGAATCCGCCCTGGGTGTTGTTGCGGGCGTATTCCAGCGCGGCGAAGGGATCGACTTTCGCCCACGCGGAAAGAAGCATCGAATACTCGCCGAGACGGTTCTGGGTGATGCCCAGGGCGCGGAACTGGGCGATGACTTCCTCAAACTCCCCCGGAGCCAGTTGGTCGATCAGAGCCAGCAGGGCGCGGCTGCGGTCGAGCTGGTTCTCGCCGCGCATGATGGCCTCCATCCTCTGGAGCTTTTCCGCCATGGGCGCGTTCCTGCCGTTGGGACGGGCATCTGCCGATCTGGTGGATCCCGGGCCACCCTCTCCGGAAGCTGCCGCAGTTCCACCCGGACGGACCCGCTCCGGCCGGGAAACTTCGGCTTTCGCCGCCGCGGCATCCTCATCCGAGGAGATCCGGCCGACGATGAATCCCCCCGTCGCGACGACGACAAGGCCTGAGATGACGACGACGGGGCTGGCTTTCATGGGTTTTGCTTGGATGGGTTTGGGAGAAAACGTCCTCCGGAGGAGAGACTTATCAACCCCGGGATATTCCGGAAATCTCAACCGGCGAAGGCGTTCGCGGGAACGCCCTTCACCCCGAGGCCGCGCACGACGAACAACCGCCCGCCATGTTCTTCCTCGATCTTTCCGTGGATGCCGGTCGTGACATACAGATCATCCAGGTCCGCACCGCCGAAGGCGCAGGATGTCGTCTCCAGCGCGGGCACCTCCACCCGCCGCAGTTCCTTGCCGGATTCCGCGTCAAAACAGGCCACGCAACCGCCGTGGCAGAACGCGACCCACAGATTCCCGTCCGCATCGATGGTCATGCCGTCCGGGGACGCGTCGATGTGGGAGGTGTCCGCCACCGTCCGCATGTTCCGCAGGTGTCCGTCCGCTTCATAGTCGAACGCCATGATCTCCTTCCGTGGCGTATCGATGTAGAAAACCGTCTTCCCATCCGCGGACCAGACGATTCCGTTGGAGTTCGTCACCGGGCCGAAGGCTTCGTGCAGCGTCAGGTCGGGATCGAGACGGTAGAGCCGGGCGTCCCCCGTTTTTTTCACCAGGCTGATGGTACCGGCGAAGAAACGTCCGTCAGGAGAGCACTTGCCGTCGTTGAAGCGGTTGTCCGGCTTCTTGTCCGGCTCCGGGTCCGCGATGGCGGTGAGCTTCCCGCTTTCCGGATCGAGGAAGGAAATGCCGTTGTCCCCGGCGATGACCAGCCCGCCGCTCTCCCGCGGCACCACCGTGCCGACGCGCTCGCCCACCTCCCAGGAGGTTTCTTCCCCTGTCGCCGGGTTGAAACGCCACACCTTGTGACCCTCGATGTCCACGTAGAGCAGGGCATCCCCCCACCAGACCGCGCCTTCACCCCACTTGCTCCTCACTGTCCCAACCGGTTCAACAATCAAAGTCATGCCCCTTTCATCGGCGCGCTGGCGGAAGATTTCAATGTTCGATGTTGGACGGGTGGCATGGGATGTCCCATCCTGCCGCCATGCCGCAGATTGGCCAGCGCGCCACCCTTCCCGTTCTCCGCGAATCCAAGTTCGGCCTCTACCTCGATGGGGGGGACCTGGGGCGCATCCTGCTGCCCACGCGGGAGATGCCGGCGAATTGGTCCGTCGGTGCCTTCATCGATGTCTTCCTCCACCACGACTCCGAAGACCGTCCGGTGGCGACCATGAAGCAGCCGAAGGCCATGGCGGGGGACTTCGCGAAGCTGAAATGCGTGTCCGTCACCGGCGTCGGCGCGTTCATGGACTGGGGCCTGGCGAAGGACCTGATGGTTCCCTTCCGGGAGCAGAAGACGCGCATGATCCCGGGGAAATCCTACCTCGTCCATGTGTTCGTGGATGAGGAAACCGGCCGTTTGATCGGCACCACGCGGCTCACCCGCCATCTCGACAAAACCCCGCCCCCATGGCGCGGCGGGGAGAAGGTGGAGATCATCCTCTTCGCCAAGACCCCGCTCGGTTACAAGGCGGTCATCGGGAACACCCACACCGGCCTGCTCTTCGCGAACCAGGTGTTCCAGGACGTGCAGCCCGGCGAACGCTTCACCGCCTACATCGCCGACCGCCGTCCGGACGGGAAAGTCGATCTCACCCTCAATCCTCCGGGCCGGCAGCGCGTGGACGACCTGTCCGAACAGATCCTCAACGAACTGAAAGCGCGCGGCGGCTTCTGGCCCATCGGCGACCACAGCTCCGCGGAGGAGATCAAGGAGGAGCTGGGCGTCAGCAAGCGCACCTTCAAGCAGACCATCGGCGCGCTGCTCAAGGCACGGAAGATCACCGCGGACGGGAAGGGGATCCGGCTCGCGGCCACGTGACGGACGCCTGCTGGTTTTCCAAGATAAGCCAGCCTTCCGGAACTGGACCGCGGAATTTATTCCGCTTGGATTCGCATGGCTCGATTCTCCGGGGCGGAATGAATTCCGCGGTCCCAGTTTCGCCATCAGCCGTTATCGTCGTGAGAGCTTCCGGAGCCTCTCCAGATGGACTCCGGGCGGCGCATCATCCCCGTGGTTCGGAACCACGCCACGCAGCGGAAGATCGAGTGCCTTTCCCACACTGGGCGGTATGCGGCTGCTATCTTCATTGAAGAATCGGGGCGGGAGATGGGTGAAACGCTGATAGCTGGCGAAAAGATCCCCGCAGAACAGCAGCCCCAGCTTCTCGCAGAAATATCCCGTATGCCCCGCGGTGTGGCCGGGGAGATGGATGGCCCGCAGACCGTGCCAGACATCGAGGAAATCCCCGTCGTCCAACAGACGGTCAGGAGTGAACGGCCTGAACCCGAACAATGGTCTTCCGATCCTTTCCAAGATGCCCGCGACCTTTGACCAGCCGCCATACCGCGGGCGACCCTCATAGTGGGCCGCATCCAGCCTCGGTGCGGCGATCCACGCTCCATGCCTTTCCGCGATTCGGGCCACATTGAGGATATGGTCGAGGTGTCCGTGTGTCACGATCACGCCTAGGATCGGCTCCTTTTCCCAACCCCGCGCCGCGAGGTGTCTTTCCAGCGCCCTTTCCCCGCCGATGAATCCGGCATCGACCAGATAGAGGCCGCGGTTGTCACGCAGCACATGGAAGGCCACTGGGAAATTCCGGACGGTCAGCAGGCCATCCACATTCATGGAGGTGTGGGCAGCATCTTGGCAGGCACCTCCCCGGGAGGGAACACCCTCGGCTTGTTCTTCACGATCCAGGAACCGGCGGTGGGGATGTAGAACAGCACGATCAACACTTTCACCACCACCAGTCCCGTCACCGCAGTGCCTGTGGTGAAAAAAATGACGACCAGCACGAGGAGCATCGCCGTGAGAACGACGGTCTGCACCAGCCAATTCCCCCAGGACGTACCGATGGTGAACCGGCAGCGGGGATTGACGGATGCGGCGCGGGATGCGAGCAGCCGCACCAGCGCATTGTAGCTGGCACTGCGGTCCTCGAAGTCCATCATTCCCCGGAAGTGCTCGTTCTGGAACGCACCGCAGCGCCCGCTGGCATTGTAAAGATGGCATTGGTAGCGGTTGCGCTGCATCCGCGTGGGGGAGAACAACAGCCGCACCTCTTTCAGGGAGGCCAGAGGAATGGGCATCGCCGGGTATTCCCCGGAGGCCACCCACAGCACATCGCCTTTCAGCGACCACCGCTTTTCAGGTTCCAGCACGGAGATGCGGCAGGCATGCTCTACGGTCAGGGGTGGTGGCAGGCTCATGGACTTCGGGGGGGGGGAAATTTCCTGTCGTGGCCGCGGATGCTCAGCGCCGCTTCCGCTCTTTCTTCGGGGTGAAGTCCACCTTCTCCGGCTCGAACTTCTCCGGCTCGTATCCCGGGTTCATCCAGCCGATCTCGCCATGCAGCGCCTGCATGTACTGGAAATGCCCGCCGAAATCCTCCGGCGGGCAGGCGCGGCCACCGTCGATGATTTTCGGCCCGCCTTCGCCCTCCTCCTTTTTCTCGAAGACCACTTCATGGATCCATTCGTCGGCGAAATCATAGCGGTAGAGCAGCCGCATCGGCAGCTTCTTCTTGCCGATGTAGTCCGCCAGCGTGACCTGCGTCTCATCCTGGAACTCGCCGATGACCCCCTGGAGGCCGACGGGGCCGATCACGTCCACGAGCCGCTTGCCCTTGCCGTGGCGGAATTCATGGGGACTCTTGTTCTCCCACCCCATCGCCGCCTGGATCGCGTTGTGGAGATCGAGGAACGTCGCCTCCACGGAAATGGAGAAGCGCCTCCAGATCTCCGGCTTGATGCCATAGAGGAACACCTTCACCACCACGCGGCCGCCTTTTTCTTTCGACATGCCGCCAACATGGAAAATCCGCGCGGAAGGATCAAATGGGAATTCTCCGCGTCCGGGCGGGACACGGGCATCCGGATCCACGCTCCGTCAACAGGAGCGCCCGGCTTCCCCGCGGATCAGAATTTCCAGCTTCCCTGGGAGGTCGGTGGGAGCGGCGAACCTTCCTTGGTCTGGCCGGAAGCTTCGAGATCCTCCGATGGGGCGATGCGGTGCTGGCGGATCTTCGTCTCCTGGTCCCCCGGTAATTCAGGCCGGCGTTCCGTGGCGCAGGAAGCGAGGAACAGGCAAACGGCGGCACAGCAGAACAGGGCGGATTTTGTCATGGACGGGAATCTAACGGATGGGCGCGGAACTTGCAAACCGCTTGTTCAGGGTCACGCGGAAAAAGGCGGTCAGGGTGCCGCATCCTCCCGGGGAGGCAGGGGGAACTGGATTTCCAGGTAGCCCTGGGGCAGGTCGTTGAGCATCGCCGCGCCCTTGTATTTCTCAGGATCCTTCGGGATCCACAGCTTGTGGGTGAAGCCCATCTGGATCCGCCTGCGGTCCGCCAGATTCTCAGTATCCTCCGGCTTTGCGGGCAGGACGTCGCAACGCATGGGGGAGATGGAACCGTCCGCCATCCGGATGCGGAAGTTGGCCTTCGCCGGATCAAGGGTTTCGCCCGCCTGCGCCGCCTTGAGGAACGCGGCGATCATCTTCACCCCGCCCACATCCTCACCGGGCATCTTTTCCGCGAACTTCGCGAACTCATCGTAGGGAAAGGCATTCGGCTCCGCGGCGGAAAGTGAGCCTGCCGCCACCAGGGAAACCATCGCCATCAAAAGGATGCGCATATCCCACACCCATACCGCTCCGTGCCGGTTCCGTCGAGAAGTATGGGCCGGTTCCGTCTCATTCCTGAAAGCTCAACGCCCTGCGATGATCCTCACCGTGACGATCACAAACGCAACGAGCGCGAGGATCTCAAGGATGATCAGAAACAGGGGAATACCTTTCCGGGTGGGTTTCATACGGGAACAGGAGCCAGTTTGCGCAATTACAAAACCCCATTCAATAGGTAAAAAAGAAGGAAAGGGAAGAACGGAACCGGAGAAAGGCATCCACCTTCGGATTTTCCGTATGGATCCGGGGATTCTCCGCTTTCGGGCGAAGCGGGGACTTTGAAAAATGCGGCCTCTTCCTGCGTCAGGGAATGCCACTCACTTGTCCAGAAGACCACGGATCATCGTGGCATCCAGACGGCCTGAGATGTCCGCATCCGACAACAGGCCTGCGGCGAGCTTCGCCTTGTCCTGCTGGAGACGGTGGATGCGCTCCTCCACGGTGTCCTGGCAGAGGAGCTTGTGGACGAAGACCGGCTTGTCCTGGCCGATGCGGTAGGCGCGGTCCGTCGCCTGTGCCTCCGCTGCGGGGTTCCACCACGGGTCGTAGTGGATGACCGTGTCCGCTGCTGTTAGATTCAGCCCGGTGCCGCCCGCCTTCAGTGAAATGAGGAAAAGCGGCGCCTTTCCGGTCTGGAAGTCCTCCACCAGCTTGCCCCGGTCCTTCGAGGCTCCGGTGAGCTTCAGGTAGGGGATCTTTTCCCGCACCAGATGCTCCTCGATGAGGGACAGCATGGAGGTGAACTGGGAGAACAGCAGGATGCGGCGGCCTTCCTCGATCAGCAGCGCCAGCAGCTCTGTCAGGAAATCCAGCTTCGCGGATTCCCGCACGTCATTGGAAAACTCCGCCGGCAGCATCCGCGGGTCACAGCAGATCTGGCGGAGCTTCAGCAGAGCGTCCAGGAAGACGATCTGCGACTGCTCCACGCCCCGCGCGGCGATGGCCTCGCGCACGCGCTTGTCCATGGTGGCGCGGACGGTTTCGTAGAGGTCCTTCTGGCCGCTGTGCAGCTCGATGAGATGGACCAACTCCGTCTTCGGCGGGAGTTCCTTCGCCACCTGGTCCTTCGTCCGGCGGAGGATCAGCGGGGCCACGCGTTCTTTCAGCGCCTCGTTGCGGTCCACGTCGCCTTCCTTCTCGATGGGTTTCCTATAACGCGTGTTGAAGGTGTCCTCACTGCCTAGGAAGCCGGGCATCAGGAAGCGCATGAGGCTCCACAGCTCCCCCAGGTGGTTCTCCACCGGCGTGCCGGAAAGGCAGAGCCGGTGGGAGGCGTCCAGCCTGCACGCCGCCTGCGCCACCTTCGAACGCGGGTTCTTGATGTACTGCGCCTCATCCAGCACGACGAGGTGGAAATGATGTTCCCGCAGCCTGTCGATGTCCCGCTGGAGCAGCGCGAAGGAGGTGAGCACCACGTCCGCATGCGGGATGGAGCGGTGGTATTTCCTCCGCTCCGGGCCGTTCAGGATGAGCACCCGCAACTCCGGGGCGAACTTGAGCGCCTCCGCCCGCCAGTTCGGCACCACGGACGTCGGTGCCACCACCAGCACGGGCCTGCCTTTCGAATGGCCTGACTTTTTCTCCGTCAGGATGTGGGTGATGGTCTGCAGCGTTTTCCCCAGGCCCATGTCATCCGCCAGGATGCCATGCAGCCCGTGCCGTGCGAGGAACTGCATCCAGTGGAAGCCCGCAAGCTGGTAGTCCCGCAGCGTGGCCCGGAGACCCTCCGGCGTGGGGATCTTCTCAATGCCGGAAAAATCCCGCAGCTTCCCCGCCAGCGCCGCGAGATCCGGCGGGGAGTCGAGGCCCAGCTCCGCCACCCCGGCCAGCGCCACCGCATCCAGCGCGTGCAGCTTCGTTTTCCCCGGGAACTTCGGATCGATGAGCGCGGAAAGGTGGTGGAGGATCTTCCGCACCCGGCCGATGGGCAGGCGCAGCGCGTCCCCGTCCGGCAGGGGGGCATAGACATGCCCGTTGTTCGGCCGGTCCAGCGTTTCCTCCAGGAAGGCGTTCTCCAGCAGGCCGGCGAGGATGGGCAGCAGGTCGTAACGCTGGCCGGAAACGTCGAACCCGACGGAAAGGCTGAACCAGCCGCCGTCCCCGGGAGACAGCGCGGTTTCCCAGTGGTCCGGATCCGCGTCATGCACCCGGTGGCCTACATTGTCATCGACCACCACGGTCCATCCCAGCTCCTGCAGGCGGCCGACCATCTCCCCGCGGAACTGGTGCCAGAAGGCGTCGGTAGGCACGCGCCCGGGGTCCGGGAACCAGCGGTCCGGCGTCTTGACCCCGGCATTTTCCTTCGCCTTGAGGTTGAGGAGGAACCTCCATGAAGGGTTCGAGTGGAGGGAGGAAAGCCCGGTGTCCCGGAGCTGCTGGGCGGCACATCCCTCCGCGCCCGCGTCATGCTGGATGAGCGCGGGTTGGCCGCCGTGGCTCACCAGGCTGGTCCACTCCGGCGCGGCGGAACGCAGCGGACTACGGTGCTTTTCGTAGATGGCGAACGCCTCCGCGGAGATCCACATGTCCGGCTCCGCCTGGCCGAGCGACTGCAGCAGGAGTCGCGTCGCACGGTCCGCCGGCTGGCGGGTGACATGCAGCTCGAACCGCGGCTCGATCTCCAGCAGGGGAAGGTCATCCGGAGGACTCTTCATCAGCTCGCGGGCGGAGGGGAGGGGGGCGGCTGCCTCCTTCGCGGGCACGCGGCCCACCAGGCGGGTCGCGTCCTTTTCCTTCGTCGCCCGCAGCAACAGGGCGGCGGCATGGTGGCAAAAAGACCCCACATCACAGCCGCAGGACGTCTCCAGATCCCAGATGCCGTCGGTGTCCCACAGATCGACCCGCACCTCCTCCCCGGCGATCACGCCGGAAATGGCGACGGAGGCGGGATCCGGCCCGACCACCTTGAGGTCACGCGTCTTTCCGACAAAGGAAGGCGCCACGGCGAGGATCTCGTCGTCGAAGCGGTCCTTCCACCGCCCGGCAGCGAGAAAGGATTGGATGGATTCGGTATCTGCCAAGGGTCCGGGCGCAGACTTTCACATGTTCGCGTGAACGTCTAACGGAAAGAAAAACCCGCGGCCGCATGGGCGGACCGCGGGTGGTGGTCAGGATGCTTTCCCCGGCTTCAGAGGCGGAGGGCACGGCGGGTGCGTTCGTCGAGCCAGCCGGTGGGCCGCAGGCGGCTGTCACGCTGGAAGCGGACGAGCGCGGCCTGCGAACCACGACCGAAGGAACCGTCGATGGGACCCCTGTAGTAGCCCAGCTCGCGGAGGCGGAGCTGCGCGCGGGCCTCCGTGCTCATCCGTGGGCGGCCACGGTCGCGGTCATAGCGATGATCGTGACGGTTGTCATGCCGGTGGTCGTGACGATGGTCATGCCGGCTGTCGTGCTTCTTGAAGAGGAAGTCCAACGGGCCTGCTTCGGCGATGCCTGCCGAACCGATGAGAAGGGCGCTCAATGCGATGGTTGATATGGTTTTCATAACATTGGGTGAAACGGTTGTTGGCCCGCTTCTATTCAAAAATAATTTCAACCCGATCTAGCAGCCCGCAAGCGGTGATTCATCAGCGGACGTCATCGAAGCACAGGCCGAATCTCGCCAGATACTTCTTCAGCCGGTCCGCATCGTTGGTCACGGCACGCTTTCCACGCGACACGCTGAAGATCTCGCGGCCGGCATCGGAGAGATTCTTCGATCTCATGCAGACCTCCGCCACATAGCAGAGCTGCACGCGGTCGAAGGGATCGATGCTTTCTAACAGATCATCGGAAAGGCGGTGGCGGGCGACCTCGCATCCCCGCTCCGGACGCTGCCAGCTTTCCTTCAGCCGGGTGATCTCCTCCGCCACATCCTCCGGACGGATGCGCCCCCTGGGGGCCAGCGTGGCCATGCGGGTGACCGCCGCGTTCAGGTCGCGGAAGTTCCCCCGCCATGGAGTGTCCGCCGCTTCCGCGAACTTCAGGAAATGTGTCCGCGCCTCCTTGTTCAGGCTCACCGCCCGGCCGTGGTTGCGGTGGTATTTCTCCAACTCGAACTCCAGGTTCGGGCCGATGTCCTCCCGCCGCTCCGCGAGCCCCGGCAAGGCGAAGGTCCACAGGTGGATCCGCGCCAGCAGGTCCTCCCGGAACGTGCCAGCCGCCACCTCCGCGCGCAGGTCCTTGTTCGTGCCGGCGATGAGCTGGAAATCGCTCGTCACCGCACGGTCCGCACCCACGGGCAGGAAGGTCTTGTCCTCCAGCGCGCGCAGTAGCATCGCCTGTTCGTCCAGCCCCAGCTCGCCGATCTCATCGAGGAACAGCAGCCCCCCATCCGCCTCCCGCAGCAGGCCGGGGCGGTCCTTCTGCGCGCCGGTGAAGGAACCCCTCACGTGGCCGAACAGCGCGGACGCGGCGGTGTCCCCGGTGAGCGTGGCGCAGTTCACCTCCACGAAGCCGCCCCGCAGACCCGCCCGTTGTTTCCGCAGGTCATAGATGCGCTTGGCGAGATGGGATTTCCCCGCACCGGTCGGGCCGGTCAGCAGCATGGGCGCCTTCGACCGCATGGCCACCTGCTCGATCCGCTCGATGAGCCGGTTGAACGTCGGGTTCCGCGTGGCGATGCCGCTTTTCAGGAAATCCAGCACCTCCGTCTGCTCCTTGTCGAAGCGGGTACTAAGCTGGTCGTACTTGGAAAGGTCGAGGTCGATGACCGCATACCTCGGCGGCGGCGGAGTCCGGAACCGACCCGCAGGCGGAGGAGAACTCTGGATCAGCTTGCCCGGCAGCGTCCCCGCCTCATTGAGGAGGAACAGGGAGATCTGCGCGATGTGCGTGCCGGTCGTGATGTGGATGAAATATTCCTCGTTCTCCGGGTCGAAGCGGTAGCCGCGCGACCAGTCATGCAGCACGCTGTACACTTTCTCCAGATCCCACGGGTCTTTTCCGAAATCCATCCGGTGGAGCTCGACGGAGGTCTCCGGAGACACCATCCGGATGTCATCCGCCACCTGCTTCGCCAGGATGTTGAAGGTCGGTTCCGCGAGCAGCTCCATGCGGTCCCACACCAGATCCTCATGCTGGAACAGGGAAACGGTCGGCCGCCAGCGGTCCCACCGCCACGCTTCCGTGCCACCATCCATCTTGGTGCCCAGCAGTCCTATCAGAACTCGCTTCATGGATATTTTCCTTATCCTATAGGATAATTTTATCAAGTCTATCCGGTAGCTCCACTCCGACCCGAAATTTTCTAACAAAAAATAATCCGTTGAAAATCATGCCACTACAAAAATCAGGAGGCTGATTTTTCCCGGCTGGCACAGTGCATGCCAATAGGTTCCGCATCCTGACCAACGGATACAACTCCATGGCAAACCGAAACCTCTTCCAAACCATCCGCGGCGCTCTCGTCCCTGCGACCAACACGGTCAACGAAGCGGGAGGCCGTGCCTACGAACTGTCCGCCGAAGCCGCGCTCGCCCAACTGGCGGTCACCGGCTGCCTGTCCGGAACCTACTATGCCTCCGCGGAGGCCCAGCTCGAAAAGACGCTGGAGCTGGCCCGGCAGGTGGATGTGGATTTCCTCGCCCGGACCGCCCTCTACGCCCGGCGGAAGGGCTTCATGAAGGACATGCCCGCCCTACTGTGCGCGGTGCTGGCCACCCGTGACCTCGACCGCCTGACGGAGATTTTCCCCCAGGTGATCGACAACGGAAAGATGCTCCGGAACTTCGTCCAGATCATCCGCTCCGGTGTCACCGGCCGGAAGTCCCTCGGCTCCGCTCCGAAGCGGCTGGTCCGCCAATGGCTGGACTACGCGACGGACCGCCAGCTCATCCAGGCCTCCGTCGGCAACGCTCCTTCGCTCGCGGACATCGTGAAGATGGTCCATCCCCAGCCCCTCACCGCCACCCGTGAGGCGTTCTACGCCTGGCTGGTCGGCAAGCCCTGGACCAGCGACGCGCTGCCCCAGGCGCTGCGGGAGTTCGAGGCCTGGAAGAAAGACCGCCAGGGTTCCGTCCCCGACGTGCCCTTCCAGATGCTCACCGCCCAGGACCTGGGTGAGACCGGATGGGCCGCCATCGCGGACACCGCCTCCTGGCAGACCACGCGGATGAACCTCAACACCTTCGCCCGGCACGGTGTCTTCAACGACGCGGAACGGGTGAAAAGGATCGCCGCACGGCTTGCCGACACAGACCTGGTCCGGAAGGCGCGGGTGTTCCCCTACCAGCTCCTCGTCGCCTACCTCAACGCGGGCAACGAAGTGCCCGGGGCCATCCGCGAGTCCCTCCAGGACGCGATGGAAGCCTCGCTCGCCAACGTGCCCGCCATCGCTGGGAAAGTGGTCGTCTGCCCCGACGTCTCCGGTTCCATGCAGGCCGCCGTCACCGGTCACCGGAAGGGCGCGACCTCGAAGGTGCGCTGCATCGACGTGGCCGCGCTGGTCGCCGCCGCTTTCCTCCGCATGAACAAGGACGCCGACGTGCTGCCTTTCGAGTGCGATGTGGTGAACCTGCGGCTCAACCCCCGGGACTCCGTCATGACCAACGCGGTGAAGCTCGCCAAGATCGGCGGTGGCGGAACCAACTGCTCCGCGCCCCTGGCGCAGCTCAACCGCGACAAGGCCAAGGTGGACCTGGTGATCTTCGTCTCCGACAACGAGTCGTGGGCGGACGCGAAGGCGAACCGCGGCACCGCCATGATGGCGGAGTGGGAAAAGCTCCGGCTCCGCAATCCCAAGGCCAAGCTCGTCTGCATCGACATCGCCCCCTACACGACCACCCAGGCCGCAAGCCGGGCGGACATCCTCAACATCGGCGGCTTCAGTGACACCGTCTTCGACATCATCGCCGGATTCGCCGCCGGTGAAAGCGGAGCGGACCACTGGATCCAGCGGATCAACCAACAACCCCTCAACAAGCGCATGAAAACCGCATGACACTCTCCGGCATGGCGTATGCCTGGCGGGACTACATCAAACAACCACGTTGGCTCACGCCGATGTCCCACCTAACAACTCGACGCCATGCCGGTCCACCCTCCCTCCGCGAATGCCTGGATGATTACACTGGTTCGCCGGTTCGAATCCGGCTCCGGAGACACTCTCCGGATAGCTCAGCCTGGCAGAGCACTGGAATGTCTTCCCACACTTTGTCGCGGATTCCCGTCCAAGACCTCCATCACCACTTCGTTTCTCCTACTTCGCGAATGCCGCGATGACTACATGAACAACGCCCCGTAGCAGGGGTTGCGGGTATCCAATCCCGCCGGACCAACGTCCGTGGCGGAACCAGACGCATTGAACCAACGATGTCATCGCACTCTTGTCGCGATCCCTTTCCAACCAACCACCACCTCATCCCTGCGGATGCCTTGAAGACTACATATGTCGCCGGTTCGATTCCGGCCTCCGTGAAAACGGAGTAGCTCAGTTGGTAGAGCGATGCCCCGTCTTCGACCCGAACTTGCCGCAGGTAACCCATCAAATTTTCCGGCGAATGCCGGTGGAACTACATTCTTGAGAATCCCCGGGTTCGACTCCCGGCCATCCTTCCAGGATGCGGCCATGGCGGGGCACTTGTTCCATCATTCTTGTCGCCGGTTCCTTTTCAACATCTCTTATCATCATGAACACCATCCATAAAACCGACGAAGCCCTTGGTTTCATCCCTCTTCCCGACAGCGCGGGCAAGCCGATCACCGTGGTCGGTACCGACGTGATCCGCGACAACTTCGACGAAACCTGCCTCCAGCAGGCGGTGAACTCCCGCATGGCTCCGGGCGTGACGGACGTGATCCTGAATCCTGACGCGCACGCCGGCTACGGCGCGCCGGTCGGTTGCGTGATGGTTTCCCCGACGCACATCTATCCGGGCCCGGTGGGGGTGGACATCAAGTGCTCCATGTCGCTCCTCCAGCTCGACATCCCGGAGGATGTCATCATCGACAAGCAGACCCGGCGCGCGTTGATCAACGCCATCGTTGAGCGCACCCCGACCGGTGCCGGACGCGGACAGCGGACGGCCAAGAAATCCCGCCGCGTGGACCGTGATACCGGCGTGCTGGCGGTGACCGAAGGCGCGACCGCCCGCGTCTGCGAGGCTCTCGGCATCCCGCCGGAGTGGGCGGACCGCTGCGAGGATTCGTCCCACCGCGGCCACGATGGAACCTATGACGCGCTCAACAACCGCCTGGATTATATCCTGGCGCAGGGCCGGATCCGGAACTTCGGCGACAAGATCGGCCAGCTCGGTTCCTACGGCGGTGGCAACCACTTCGGCGAGTGCGAGATCACCCGCGTGGTGGACCGCCCGTCGATGCGTGCCGCGGCGGACGTCTTCGGCCTGAAGGACGGCCATGTTTCCTTCCTCAGCCACTGCGGATCCCGCGGACTGGGCAACCTGCTCGCGCAGGGCCAGTTCAAGGACCTGGAGAAGAAGTTCCGCGACTGGGCGACCCCGTTCCCGGCCGGTGACAAGCAGCTCGTCTATGCGCCGCTCGGAACCCCGGAAGCCAACGCCTACATCGATGACATGTCCATCGGCGCGAACTTCGCGACGGTGAACCACATGCTGATCAACGCGCTGGTGCTGGAGGCCTTCCAGGAAGTCCTGCCCGGTGCCACCGGAAAGCTGGTCTATTTCATCTCGCACAACATCGCGCGGGAGGAAGTCGTCGATGGAAAGAAAGCATGGGTCCACCGCAAGGGGGCGACCCGTGCGATCCCCGGCGGCCACTTCTCGCTCGCCGGAACCCCGTTCGCGGAGACCGGCCACCCGATCCTGCTGCCGGGCAACCCACGCGACGGGTCCGTGGTGATGGTCGCCCAGGGCGGAGCGGAGCGGACCGCATGGTCCGTGAACCACGGCGCGGGCCGGGCCATGGGCCGGAAGCACGCGGCGCGGACGCTGGACCAGAAGTCCGTGGACGCCGACTTCGACGTTTCCGACATCCTCACCAACTGCCGGAAGTATCCGATCGACGAAGCGCCGGATGCCTACAAGAACTTCCCGGAGGTCCTCCGCAGCGTGGAAGCCGCCGGGTTGGCCCAATCCGTCGCCAAACTGCAGGCGCGCTTTGTCATCAAGGACGAGAGCGGCGCGGATGACTGATGGCAATACACTGGCACCCACCCATCCTCATGGTAGCGGAGATGGATACCACTGATTACACGGATTACACAGATTTATATTTTTCTGATGATCAGTGTAATCCGTAAAATCAGTTCAATCAGTTGTAGAATATGTCGAGTCGTGAAGGTTGCCTTCCCAATGCGACAATCCCTCATCACCCAAACCAACTCATGAGCAAACTCATCCAAATCGACGGCGAGGAAGGCGGCGGGCAGATGCTCCGCACGGCGCTGTCGCTTGCCATGATCACGGGGCAGCCGTTCCGGATGACCAACATCCGGGGCAAGCGGCCGAAGCCGGGACTCATGCGCCAGCATCTGACCTGCGTCCGCGCGGCGGTGGAAATCTCCGATGGCACCGCGGACGGTGCTGAGATCGGCTCCACGGAGCTGGTCTTCCGTGCCGGGAAGGTGAGGGGAGGGGACCACCGCTTCGCCATCGGCACCGCCGGCAGCACCGGCCTGCTGTTCCAGACGCTGCTGCCCGCGCTGCTCCATGCGGACGGCGCGAGCACGCTGCGGCTGGAGGGCGGCACGCACAACCCGCTGGCACCACCGTTCGAGTTCCTCGATCATGTCTTTCTCCCCGCCATCCGCCGGATGGGGGCGGATGCGACCCTTTCCTTGCTGGAGACCGGCTTTGCGCCCGCGGGCGGTGGCATCATGGAGGCGGCCATCCAGCCGTCCGCTCCACTGCGGCCCGTGGAACTCCACGACCGCGGCGAGCTGCGTGCCACCAGCATCCGCGTGCCGGTGCGCCACCTCAGCCTCGACATCGCGGGACGGATCCTGGATGCCGCGCTCGTCACGCTGCCCTGTGAGGACGCCGCGATCGAGCGCCGCGAACCAGGCCCCGGACGTGGCGTGACGTGCCTTGTTTCCGCCACCTTCGACCACGTGAACGAACTGACCAGTGCGCTGGGCGAGATGGGAGTTACCGCCGAAGCGGTGGGCCACCGTGCCGCGAAGTCGATGCGCAACCACATCCAGTCCGGCCTCCCGGTCGGCCGCTGGCTGGCGGACCAGCTGCTGCTGCCGATGGCTCTCGCCGGTGGCGGCAGCTTCACGACCGGCTCGCTCGATTCCCATGTGGCGACGAACATCTCCGTCATCGGGAAATTCCTGCCGATGAAGTTCCAGATCGATTCCATCGAGCGGGGGCGTAACCTGATCCGCGTGCATGAGTGACGTGGAGATCGGCAATCTGTTGGAGCGGCTGGAAGCACTGTATGGTGTGAGGATCCTCTACGCCTGCGAGTCGGGCAGCCGTGCCTGGGGATTCGCCTCGCCGGACAGCGACTTCGACATCCGCTTCATCTACCTGCGCCCGGCGGAGACCTATCTTTCCGTGAAGGAACATGCGGACACCATCGAGCGTCCGCTGGAGGGCCTGCTGGACGCCGGAGGATGGGATGTGCGGAAGGCGCTGAAGCTGCTGGCGAAGTCCAACGGCGCGCTGGTCGAGTGGCTGCACTCCCCCATCATCTATCGTGAAACCCCCGGCTTCCGGGAAAGGTGGCAGGCGGCGGCACGGAAGGTCTTCGCCCCGCGTGCATCGTCCGACCACTACCGTGGCCTGGCCCGCCAGATGATGAAGGGCAAGCTGGATGCGGAAAAGGTCCGCGCGAAGGACTACCTCTACGCCATGCGCGCGCTGCTTTCCGCCGCATGGGTCACCGCAGGCAAAGGCCCGCCGCCCGTCGAGTTCGACCGGCTGCTGTCCCTGGCACCCGCCGATGTCATGGCGGAGATCCCCGGCTTGTTGGAATACAAGGCGCGCAGCGCGGAAGGCGACCGGATGGACAAGCTCCCGGTGATCGACGCTTTCCTGGAATCAACCATTCTGGATCTGGATGAAAAAGCCGCCGGACTCGCCCGGCCCGGCGATCATTTCGACATCCTCGACCGCATGCTGCGGGAGGAACTGGAGGCAGGCGCACCACGCCCGGCGGTCGCGGCGGAGGCCTTTTCCCTAGACCGCGTGCACCAGCCCGACTTGCTCCTGTTCGGCTGCGTGGCGGGCAGCAAGGCTTATGGCACGGACCTGCCCGGCTCCGACGAGGACCGGCGCGGCGTGTTCGTCGCGCCCACGGAGTTCATCCTCGGGCTGGATCACCTCGACCAGGTTTCCGACGAGCGCGGGGACATCGTCTATTACGAGGTGGGCCGCTTCGTGGAGCTGCTGCTGAAGAACAATCCGAACGCGCTGGAGCTGCTCGGCATGCCGGAAGACTGCATCCGCCACCGCCATCCGTTGTTCGACCTGTTGCCGCCGCAGCTGTTCCTTTCCAAGCTGTGCGCGAAGACCTTCGGCGAGTATGCCATGGGCCAGATCCGCAAGGCCCGCGGGCTGAACAAGAAGATCGTCAATCCGCAGCCGGAGCAACGGCTGGCCTTGCTGGACTTCTGCCATGTTCCGAAGGGGCAGGGCAGTGTGCCGGTGCTGTCATGGCTGGCAGAGCGCGGGATCGATCCTGAAGCATGCGGCCTGACCGCCGTCCAGCACGCCGCCGGGATGTATGCCATCTACCATGACGGCGTGACGAACTACCGTGGCCTCGTTTCCCCGAAGGATCCGGATGCGCTGGTCTTCAGCAGCGTCCCCATCGGTGCGGAGCCGGTCGGCTGGATGCACTGCAACCACGATGCCTTCCAGGCCCACTGCAAGGCCCACCGCGAGTATTGGGAATGGGTCGCGAACCGGAATGAGGAACGCTACCAGACGAACTCCCAGCATGGCCGCGGCTATGACTCGAAGAACCTGATGCACACGCTGCGCCTGCTGGACATGGCCAGGGAGATCGCCACCACAGGAGAGCTGGGGGTGCGCCGTCCGGACCGGGAGTTCCTGCTGAGGGTGAGGGCGGGGGAGTTCGATTACGATGAACTCGTCTCACTGGCGGAACGGAAACTCCAGGAAGCGACGGAGGCGTTCACGAACTCCGGCTTGCCCGATGCCCCGGACCGCGAAGCGGTGAACCGCGCGCTGGTGGAGATCCGGCGGAAATTTCACCGCATCACATGATCCAGCAGCAGGCTCTGGATCGCGAGATAGAATTGCGAGCGGAAGAAGGCGGAGCGCCGCGCGGGGTGGAGTTCCTCCATGGAGACATCCTCGCTCGGGCCGAAGTGGTGCAGGTCCTCGATGGCCAACCGCGCCTGGTTCAGCGCGCCGTACCAGATGAAGCCGTCCGCCTTGCTGATCCAGATGGACCCGGCTTCGCCGCCGGACTTCTCCATCGCGCTTTCGATGGCTTTGGCCACTTTTGAGATCTGGTCATCGAACTCGTCACGCAAGTCCGGCACCACGAAGTCCCGCCAGTCCTCCGCGCCCGCTTCCTCCGAAATCAGTGCGCCGAGGCTTTGGGCAAGGTCGGTTTCACCACGCCTCGCATCATGCAGGATGGCATGGAGGATCTCCCAGTCGCTGAGATCCTCCGCATCGATCCGCAGACCGCCTTCCAGTGTGGGACCGACTTTCATTCCGCCTTCTCCAGCGAGGATTTCAGTTGGTGCGCCTGGAGCTGCTGGACGTAGAACTCCGCCTTTTCCTTTTCCCCGGACCAGACGACGGAGCGGCCCGCCTTGTGCACCTGCATCATGAGGACGCCCGCCTTCTTCTCGTCGTAGCCGAAGATTTTCATCAGCACGAAGGTCACGTAGCCCATGAGGTTCACCGGATCATCATGGACGAGCACGTTCCATGGAGAGGCCGTGGCGACCTCCTCCCGGGTCAGCGTCAGTGTGTCGGTGTCCGCCATGGAATTGTCTCAAGCTTCGGCTGCCGCGGGTTCCGGGGCGTCCACCCATTTGTCATGCTCCTTGATCAGGTCGATGAGGCGCTGAACGGCCTCGTCCTCCGGGATGTTGAACTTCACCGGTGTCTTGCCGACGTAGAGGTTGATCTTGTTCGGCGCGCCGCCGACGTAGCCGAAGTCGGCGTCCGCCATCTCACCAGGACCGTTGACGATGCAGCCCATCACCGCGATGCGCACGCCCTTCAGGTGGCCGGTGGCGGCGCGGATCTTCTGGGTGGTGGACTGGAGGTTGAACAGCGTGCGCCCGCAGCTCGGGCAGGCCACGTAGTCCGTCTTGAAGATGCGGTTCCCGGATGCCTGAAGGATGTTGTAGGCGAGCCGGAGGGACTGCCCGGGTGCGGTTTCACCTCGGACCAGGATGGCATCACCGATGCCGTCGCAGAGCAACGAGCCGATGTTCCGCGCGGCAGGCAGCAGCGCTTCCAGGAAGTCCGTGTCGCCGGACGGTGGTTCCAGCGTGTCCTTCAGCAGAATCGGGTGGCGGGGATCCACCTCGAACGCGAGCTGCCGGAACGCATGGATCACCTCCAGGCCGATGCCATCCTTCACCGTGACCAGATGGGGTTCCGTCAGGTCATTGAGATGGGAAACCGCGGCTTCGTCACGCGGATCGATCTCGATGGCTCCGGATTTCTCGAAGATGATCTCCGGCTTGAAGTCACCCATCGAGGCGATCTTGTGCGCCAGCGCGTTCCAGCGTTCCTGGGTGGTGAAGACACGCATCGTCTTGTCCCCGCCCAGTTCATGACCCATGAGCGTCATCACGGAGCTACGGCGACGCTCGTAGGAGAACGGGTCGTAGGATGGGGTGAATGTGGCTGGGGTATCTTCATCTGTGGCTGCGGCGTCCCGCCGCAGGCCG
Source organism: Akkermansiaceae bacterium (assembly GCA_019634595.1). Taxonomy (NCBI): domain Bacteria; kingdom Pseudomonadati; phylum Verrucomicrobiota; class Verrucomicrobiia; order Verrucomicrobiales; family Akkermansiaceae; species Akkermansiaceae bacterium. The sequence goes on along the minus strand of JAHCBC010000002.1, from coordinate 347,084 downwards.
TGGTTGCTGCGTCCCGCAGCAACATCCCCATAGGCACTACCAACCCACTCCCAGTCACCCAAACCCGCCTTCCGCGGATTATTCAGGACATAGGCCACCTGATTCCTCAGATCCTCCCCATCACGTATCAGGTGATCGTAACTTTCCTTCTGCCAAATGGCGCCCGTGGTTCCCTGCCGTTTGTTGATTTCGTGGGCCGTGAAGCTTTTCCACGAATGGAGGATATCCTCCAATTTTTCACCGGCATGAGGCTTCACCACCACATGGACATGGTTGGGCATCACGCACCAGGCGAGAAGATCGTAACGCTCTCCGTCAAAATGCCGTAGTGCACCAGCGACAAGCCCAGCCAGGGAGGCATCGTTGAACAAGCTGGAGCCAAAGGACCGATCCAGCTCCGGTTCGAGTTCCCGCACCTGGAGCTCTGCCAACTGCTTCCGCAACGAAATGAGGTCATCACGAACACTACGTGAACCGGAAAGCTGCTGCAGGATCTGAAGTTGCTCCGTCAGCTCCTTCTGGCGCGCTTTGTAGCGATCCAGAACCTCCGCTGGCAATGAGTCCGCGAGGCGGAAAGTGACCGAGTAAGTTCCATTTTCCACATACCAGTGAGGAAGAAACGAAGCTTCCGTCTTCGCGACTTCATCCCAATTCACCCGGGTGGAATGTGCATCCGTTTCCAAAGAACGGCTGCGGGACGCAGCCGCCACGGCCTGCGGCGGGACGCCGCAGCCACTGTTCTGTTTCTGCTCATCGCGTTCATTGAACGGCCGCGCCATTGCCTTCGCCACGGGGATCTCGTGCACGGCATCTTCCGTGAGCGAGACCCGGATGGTGTCGCCGATGCCGTCCGCCAGCAGCGAACCGATGCCGATGGCGCTCTTGATGCGGCCATCCTCGCCGTCGCCGGCTTCGGTGACACCGAGGTGGATAGGATAGTTCCAGTCCGCGCCCTCCGCCTTCAGTCGGGCGACGAGCAGGCGGTAGGCCTCGATCATGACCTTCGGGTTGGAGGCCTTCATCGAGAACACGAAATTGTGGTAGTCGTTGTCGCGGGCGATGCGGGCGAACTCGAACGCGCTCTCGACCATGCCCAGCGGCGTGTCGCCATACCGGTTCATGATCCGGTCGGAGAGCGAACCATGGTTGGTGCCGATGCGCATGGCACGGCCCAGATCCTTGCAGAGATGGACGAGGGGCGTGAACTCCTCGCGGATGCGCTCCAGTTCCTCCTCATACTCCGCGTCGGTGTATTCGCGGACTTCGAACTTCTTCTTGTCCGCGTAGTTGCCGGGGTTCACGCGGACTTTCTCCACCCACTTCGCGGCCTCCATGGCGGCGTCCGGCTTGAAGTGGATGTCCGCCACCAGCGGCACGTTGCAACCGGCGGCACGGACCTCACGGGCGATGTTCTCCAGGTTCGCCGCGTAAATGCGGGTCTGCGCGGTGATGCGGACGATCTCACAGCCAGCCTCCGCCAGGTCCAGCACCTGCTTCACCGACGCCGGGGTGTCTCGCGTGTCGGAAGTGATCATCGACTGGATGCGGATGGGGTGGTGCGCGCCGATGCCGACGTTCCCCACCATCACTTCCCGGGTCTCCCGGCGGGCGTAGTGGAGGAGGTCCGGACAATATCGCAGCGACGCGTGATTCATTGACAAAGACCTGTAAGCGAAAATCCCGGCATCGGCAACGGTCGCCCGCACCAACCTTTACAAATCCCTCGCCGCACAGGGGTTCCGGTGCCAGAATCCGGCCCACTGCCATGAAACGTCCCGCCGTTTTCGCCGCCGCGCTGTTTTTCCTCCTGCCGGTCCACTCCCGGGCGGAAGAAAAGGAATTCATCCGCGTGGAGGAGGACGCGAAGGCCGCCCGGCTCCAGACCGGCATCACCCGCTATGAGAAAGACGGCACGGTGGTGGACCTCATCGGTGCCGTCCACATCGGGGACAGGGCCTATTACCAGGACCTCAACAAGCGGTTCGCGGACTACGAGGTGCTGCTTTTCGAAATGATCGGCGGGGAGGGCATCAAACCGGATGACGAACCCGCGCCGAAGGTGGAGGACCAGGAAGCGCCCGATCCCCTCGCCGTCATCTATGACCAGGCCGCCCGTGCGCTGAAGCTGGTGGGGCAGGTGGACCACATCGACTACCACGCGGAGAATTTCCTCCATGCGGATCTGACCGCCAGCGAGTTCAGCGAGAAGCTGGAGGAACGCGGCGAGTCACTCCTCAAGTTCATGCTCAAGCTCGACCACTCCGGCACGCAGCCGAACCCGGTCAAATTCATCCTCGGGGCCGTCTTCGGCCGGGCGGATCTGCTGAAACTTTCCCTCATCCACACGCTGGGGGATGCGGAGGACCAGATCTCCAGGCTCGCGGGGGACAACGTGATCATCGGCGACCGCAACATCCGCTGCCTGGAGGTGCTGGCGCGGGAACTCGGCGCGGGCCGGAAAAAGGTCGGCATCTTCTACGGTGCGGCCCACTACCCGGACATGCAGCAACGGCTGCTGGAGCAGGGCTTTACCCGCACCGGCCACGAATGGGTCACCGCCTGGAACGTGCTGAAGCCGATCAAGAAGCCGACGGTTCCGGCGGGATCATGAAACCACCCGACGCAGCGGCATCCTTCCATGGCATCCGGTGGTGGAGACTGCCATCAACCTGCGGTTCACAGCCCCAGCGCCGCCTTGAGGAACGGTGCCGTCCGCGATGATTTCGATTTCACGATCTTCTCCGGCGGCCCTTCGGCGATGATTTTCCCGCCGTTGTCGCCGGCCTCAGGACCCATGTCGAGGATCCAGTCCGCTTCCGCGGCGACGGCCATGTGGTGCTCGATGACGATGACGGTGTGCCCCTCATCAACCAGGCGGTGCAGCACATCAATGAGGCGGCGGACGTCCTCCAGGTGGAGGCCGACGGTCGGCTCCTCGATGAGGTAGAGGTTCACGCGGCTGAGCGTCTTCAGGTTCCTCGCCGTCACACGGCCGCGGGTCAGCTCGGACACCAGCTTGATGCGCTGCGCCTCACCGCCGGAAAGTGTCGGCGACGCCTGGCCGAGCTGGAGGTAGCCGAGGCCGGTGTCCGCCATCAGGCGCAGCGGCGCGGCGATGCGCGGCTGGGACTCGAAGAATGAAGCCGCCTCATCGATGGTCATCGCCAGCACCTCACCGATGTTCTTTTCGCGGAAGGTCACCTCCAGTGTCGCCGGATTGTAGCGCGCGCCGTTGCAGGTTTCGCAATGAACCCAAGTGGATGGCAGGAAGTCCATTTCCAGCTTCACGCGGCCGTTGCCCTTGCAGTCCGGGCAGCGTCCGCCGTCGGTGTTGAAGGAAAAGCGCGAGGCGTCGAAGCCGCGCATGCGGGCCTCCGGAAGCTGGGCGAAGAGGGCGCGGATGTCGTCGAACACCTTCACATAGGTTGCCGGACAGGAGCGGGATGTCTTGCCGATAGGCGACTGGTCCACCTCATAGACGTTCTGGAGTTTGTCGAAGCCGGTGGCCTTCTTGAAATGCGTGTTCTTCCCTTTCTTGCCCGCCAGTGCGGCGGCCTCCGCGATGCAGGAGTGCATGAGCGTGGACTTGCCGGAACCGGAGATGCCGGTGAGGACGGTGAGGCGGCCAGTGGGGATGGAAACGTCGATGCCCTTCAGGTTGTTCGCGCGGCACTCCGTCAGGTGGAGCATCGGGTGGTTCTTCGGCACCGGACGGCGTTCGCCGCGGATGGGGTGGTTGATCGGCTGCGAGAGCGCGCGGTAGGTGGGTGACTCCGGATGGGCCGCGGCGGTCTTGCGCGACTTTTCATCCATCTTCGGCGGCTTGCCCTGATAGACCACCTGCCCTCCGAGACGGCCCGCGCCGGGGCCGAGGTCAACGAGATGGTCCGCCTGCGCGATGGTGTCCTCGTCATGCTCGACGACGATGAGCGAGTTCCCCTGGTCCCGCAGAGAACCGAGAGTTTTCAGCAGCGCGGCGTTGTCCCGTGGATGGAGGCCGATGGTCGGTTCATCCAGCACGTAGAGGACGCCGCGGAGGTTCGAGCCGAGCTGCGCGGCCAGGCGGATGCGCTGGCTTTCGCCGCCGGAGAGTGTGGTGCCGGAGCGGTCGAGCTGGAGGTAGCCGAGGCCGACTTCTTGGAGGAAGGAAAGCCGCTGGCGGATCTCCGGCAGGATGTCGCGGGCGATGAGCGCCTCACGGTCGCCGCTGAATTTCAGCTTCGCGAAATGCTTGCCCGCATTGTCGATGGAGAGGTTCGAGAGCGACGAGATGGGCGTCGGTCCGAGGTGGACGGAGGCCGCCGTCGGATTGAGGCGGCTGCCGTGGCAGGCCGGGCACTGGACGAGTTCGTGCGCGTCCATCCGGTCGATCGAGCGGTCGGCGTCCATCTCCGCCTCCAGCACGGACTCGAAGCGGGAGGTGTCGAACCGCTTGCGGCGCTTCGGCACGCGGCCATGGCCGCGGCACTCCGGGCACCAGCCGTGCGGTGAGTTGAACGAAAACAGGCGCGGGTCGAGATCCTCGAACGACTTGCTGCAGCTCGGGCAGTTCGCCTTGGTGGACAGCAGGTGGAACTTCCGGTCGGCGGACTGCACGCGGATGATGCCCTTGCCGATGTCCAGCGCGTGCCCGATGGAGGAGGTATCCTTCGCCGCCTTGCCAAGCTCCGCGACCACCACGTCGATGTCGTGTTCCTTGAAGCGCTCCAACCGCTGGAAGCCCTCCACTTCCTTGTATTTTCCATCCACCAGCAGCTTGCTGAACCCGTGCTTTCCGGCCCACTCCGCGACTTCGGTGTGGAAGCCTTTCCGGCCCTTGATGAGCGGGGCGAGGATGGAAACCGCGCCGCTTTTCAGGTGCTTGCGGACGGCGTTCTCGATCGCGGCGAGCGACTGCTTCTCCACCGGGACCTGGCAGTCCGGGCAGTAGAGCGTGCCGAGTTTCGAGTAGAGCAGGCGGATGAAGTTCCACAGCTCCGTGACGGTGGCGACGGTCGATTTTCCGCCGCCCTGTGACACCCGTTGCTCGATGGCGACGGTGGGTGGCAGGCCGGCGAGCTGGTCGATCTCCGGCTTCTCGAGCTGCTCCGCGAACTGCCGCGCGTAGGCGGACATGGAGTCGAGGAAACGCCGCTGGCCCTCCGCGAACAGGATGTCGAAGGCGAGTGTGGATTTGCCCGATCCGGAAAGGCCGGAGACGACCACGAACTGATCGCGCGGGATGTCGATGGAGATGTTCTTGAGGTTGTGGTGGCGGGCACCGCGCAGCGTGATCTCGTTCGCGGCGGGTGATGGGGCGGGCAATGCGGCGCGCTCCAGCAGCTCGCCTTTTCCGGAGAGCGCTTTGCGGACAAAGCCACCGGTCACGGTGTCCAGTGTGGCGATGTGCTCCGGAGATCCGTCACCGACGAGGCTGCCGCCATGGGCACCTGCCTCAGGACCCAGGTCGAGGATCCAGTCCGCGGACTTGATGACGTCCATGTTGTGCTCGATGACGAGGAGCGAGTGGCCGCCATCGACCAGCTTCTGGAACACACCGAGCAGCTTCTCGATGTCGGAGAAATGGAGGCCGGTGGTCGGCTCGTCGAGGATCAGGAGACTGCCATCCGTGACGCCATCCGCGCCGCCGGAGAGGAGCTGGCAGAGTTTCAGGCGCTGGGACTCTCCACCGGAGAGCGTGTTGAGCGGCTGGCCGAGCTTGATGTAGCCGAGGCCGACTTCCGCCAGCGGATGCAGGATGGCGCGGATGCTGTCCTGCCTTTTGTCAAAGGACGGCGTGCCGGTGGGGACCGTGTAGAAGGTGAGCGCCTCGTCCACGGTGAGGTCGAGGATGTCCGCGATGGACTTGCCGCGGTAGTGGAAATCCAGCGTGGATGCCTTGTAGCGGCGGCCGTTGCAGTCCGGGCAGGTGACGTGGATGTCGGAAAGGAACTGCATCTCCACCTTCTCGCTGCCGACACCCGCGCAGCGGTCGCAGCGGCCCTCGCCGGAGTTGAAGGAAAAGAAGCCGGTGGTCAGTTCCCGCGCCTTCGCCTCATCCGTGAGCGCGAAAAGCTGGCGGATCGGGTCGAACGCGCCGAGCAGAACGGCCGGGGTGGAGCGCGGCGTGCGGGCCAGCGGTGACTGGTCCACGAGCTGCACGCCGCTGACGTACTGGGAACCCCGTAGATCCTTCAGCGGTGCCGGGTCTGTCTCGCCGATGTCCTTGCCCAGCCGGGTGGCGAGGTTCGCGTAGAGCACATCATGGGCGAAGGTGGACTTGCCGGAGCCGGAGACGCCGGTGAGGCAGACGAAAAGGCCGAGCGGCAGGTCCGCGTCCAGCCGCTTCAGGTTGTGGCGGCTCGCCCCGCGGATCTCGATCTTCTTCTTTCCGGGCTTCCTGCGCTTCGCCGGAACCTGGATGGACTTCCGCCCGGTGAGCCAGCCCAGCGTGCCGTCCGGCTTGCCCTTGGCGGTCACCGGTCCTTCATAGACGAGGCTGCCGCCGTGCTGGCCCGCACCCGGACCGATGTCGATGAGATGGTCGGCGGCGTGCATGACCGCATGTTCATGCTCCACCACCACCAGGGTGTTGCCCTTGTCACGGAGGCCGTGCATCACGCCTACCAGACGGTCGATGTCCCGCGCGTGCAGGCCGACCGTCGGCTCATCCAGCACGAACAGGGTGCCGGTCAGGGATGCGCCCAGGCAGGTGGTCAGGTTCACACGTTCGATCTCGCCGCCGGAGAGCGTGCGGGTCGGGCGGTCCAGCGTGAGGTAGCCGAGGCCGACTTCATCCAGATAGCCGAGACGGGAGGTGATCTCCGCCAGCACCAGGTCGAGCGTGGCATCCTTCGTCTGCGGGCTGACCACGGTTTTGCGGATGCCGGACATCCATGGCAGGAACTCGGAAACGGGCAGGCTCCACAGGTCCGGCAGCGTTTTCCCCGCGATCTTGAAGCACAGCGCCTCAGGCTGGAGCCGCTTGCCCCGGCAGACCGGGCAGGCGGTGTAGGAACGGTAGCGGGAGAGGAAAACCCGGACGTGCATCTTGTAGGACTTCGTCTCCAGCCAGTCGAAGAAGCCCTTCACACCATACCAGTCGCCGGAACGCCAGAGTTCCTCCAGTTCCTCGGGCGTCAGCTCCGGCTTCCTACGGTCACCGTAGTACAGCCACTCGCGGGTTGTCGCGTCGATGTCCTCCCACGGGACGTCCGTGTCCACACCGCGCTCGCGGCAGCAGCGCATGAGGTCGCGCTGGCATTCCTCGCCACGCTCCCCCTGGAACGGTTTCACCGCGCCTTGTCCGATGGTCAGGGAGGTGTCCGGCACCGCCTTTTCCAGGTCGATGTCGATGACCCGGCCGAAGCCGCGGCACTTCGGGCACGCGCCGAGCGGGTTGTTGAAGGAGAAAAGCGAGGGCGTGGGCGGCCGCAGGGTGAAGCCGGTGGCGGGGTTCGTCCATCCGGTGGAAAACTCCCGGGCGGTGTCGCCGCCGTGGATGGAGGCATGACCTTTCCCGAGCACGAACGCCGCCTCGAAGGCCTCCAGCAGGCGGGCGATGTTCGCGCTGTTAACCGTCACCCGGTCCTGGAGGATCCGCACCGGGGAGCGGAGCTTCCCGATCGCCTCGGCCGGTGGTTCGTCCGTCCGGAACACCTCTTTGCCGATGAGCACGCGCAGGTAGCCCTGCTGGTTGAGGAAAGGGAAAAACTCCTCCGCTCCCGTGCCCGGCGGCACCGGCACGGGAAAGGTGACCATCGCCGGTTGGTCAGCCAGGTGGTCGAACGCCCAGGTGGTGGCGGACTCCGGGGAGTCCGGCCGGATCGGCTCGTCCGTGTGCGGGTCGTGGCCGGTGGCGGCACGGGCGTAGAGCAGCTTCAGGTAGTCGTTGATCTCGGTGAGCGTGCCGACGGTCGAGCGGGTGGTGCGGACGTTGTTCTTCTGCTCGATGGCGATGGCGGGCGGAATACCGTCGATGTGGTCCACCGCCGGCTTGTCCATCCGGTCGAAAAATTGGCGGATGTAGGGGGAGAAGGTCTCCACGTAGCGCCGCTGTCCCTCGGCGTAGAGCGTGTGGAAGGCTAGCGAGGATTTCCCCGAGCCGGACGGTCCGGTGACGACCGTGAGTTTCCCCAGCGGAATGTCCAGATCCAGCCCCTTCAGGTTATGCTGGCGGCAGCCGCGGAGGACGATGGCGGAGCGGAACGGTGGAGAAGCGGGTTTCTTCTTCGAAGACACGCCCGGACTCTATGCCGTAATTTCCCGGCTGCAATGGAAGTGTGGTATTCCCTGCCTCCCGGTCACCTCTTCGGCGTGCCGATCAATTTGCCGAAGTATTCGGAGTCCGCCTGGACCCTTTCGATCTCCTCCTTGAGGAGAATGACGGCGCCGGCGTCGTTCGCCTGCTGGCGGCGGGTGATCTCCATGTTGATGCCGCGGATGTAGATGTCCGCGTTCGGCTTCATCTCCTGGTGGAATTTCTCATCCGCAGCTTCCTGGGCTTTCACGGCATCGGACAGGGGCGTGGAGTAGGTCATGTCCTGCATGTCCTCGATCTTGAAGCTGTCCGGGATGCGGTCGTTGTTCTCGCGGATCGCCTTGATGGCCTTGGCCGTGCTGGAGACGGCGGCGGTGCCTTGCTGGCGGGCGGCGCGGCTGACCTCGCGGTCGAAGTTGTCGATGTTCGTCCTCAGCGCCCGCTGGCGGGTGTTGAGCGCGTCATAGGACCTCTTGGTCATGATGTCCCGCGCCCGGTCAAGGAACGGCTGCGGGTCGATCAACGGCTTGGGTCCTTCGGCTTTCGGCCGCTCCGGCATCGGTGAGCCGAGCGGGGACGTCGGGGTGTCGAAAATGCGGGAGCCGCCGCCGGATGAGGATTCCTCCTGTGCCACGCCGGGCAGGTCCATCTTGCGCTCGGGTTCCACGGGTCTTTGCGGGCGGGGCCGGTCCTCCCTGGGAATGACGATCTCCGTTTTCTCCTCAGCGACAGGAGCGGGAGGCTCCGGCTTCTGGTGGAAATGGGTGTAGTAGTACCAGCCACCACCGCCGAGCGCGAGCAGGACGATGATCCAGCCGATGCCACCACCTCCGGACGACTTCACCACGGTGGTGGAGGCACGCGGGCGGCGGACGGCGGGCGGGCGATTCGCACCGGCGCGGGCTGCGGCCGCGTAGGCGGGGACGGTAGCCAGATCCTTCAGACCGGCTTCCATCGCCCCGGCATCCGGATAGCGGAGGGCGGCCACGGGCTGGGTGGCACGCTTGACGATCTCATCGAACTTCGGGCTGCAGCCACAGATGGCGGATGGCGGACGAGGGTCCGCGGAGGGAAGCTTTCCGGTGAGCAGTTCATGCAGCATCACGCCGAGCGAAAAAACATCCGCCCGGGCGTCCACGCGGGAGGGGTGGTCCACCACCTCCGGAGCGGTGTAGCCGGGCGTGCCGAAAATGACCTCGCCCTCCTGGGCGGCGGTGCCGATGGGGCGGGCAAGGCCGAAATCCCCCACTTTCGGCCGCTTGTGGGCGTCCAGCAGGACATTGGCGGGCTTGATGTCCCGGTGGAGCAGACCGGCGCGGTGGGCCTCCGCGATGCCGGAACAGATTTCCGCCATCAGTCGTGCCGCTTCCTTCGGCTCGATCCGTGTCTGGTAGGCCGCATGGTAGAGCGACTGCCCCGGAACGAATTCCATGATGATGAAAAGCATGCCGTCCACCTCGCCGAAGTCATAGACCCCGATCAGGTTCGGGTGGTTGAGCTTGGCCATGGCCCTCGCCTCCGCGGCGAATCCGTCGCGGAACGCCTCGTCCGCACTGAACTCACGGGGCAGGATCTTGATCGCCACCTCCCGGTCCAGGGCGACCTGGCGTGCATGGTACACGGCGCCCATGCCACCGCAGGCAATCAGCGAATCGATCGCATATCCCGGGAACAGCGAGGCCAGCTCCTCCGGCGAAGGAGCGGAAAATGGTTCGGATTCAAGACTCATGAAATAATAACAGTGGGGGCTTAACGAATTTCAACCCTTGCGGCAAGTCAATGTGGAGCAAACCGGCCATTCATCAAAGTAACGCCCGCAGAGTGGGAAATATTGTATGAAAAGTGGAGATTGCCCAAGTTGGCGGGTCTTGCCACAACCCGCACATGTCTTGGGAAAAACAGATCACCGCCAGGTTGGGAGAGGTGGGGTTGCGCAATCTGGTAAGGGAATTTTACCGCAGGATCCGCGAGGACGATCTGATCGGGCCGATGTATCCGCCGGATGACTGGGAAGGCTCGGAGAGGCGGCTGGCGGACTTCATCTGCTTCCGCATCGCGGGAAATCCCATCTATACGGAAACCCGGGGCCACCCCCGGCTGCGGATGCGGCACGTGCCGTTCAAAATCGACGAAGCGGCGCGCGACCGCTGGCTGCTGCTGATGGGCGGCGCGATGGATGCCTGCTCCATCACCGGTGAAGAGCGGGAGGCCCTGGAAGCGTTCTTTTTCCAGGTGGCGGATTTCATGCGCAACCACGGGTAGCAGCCCGTGCCTGCGGCGTCCCGCCGCAATTCTTCCCGGAGAGTCGGACAATCTGCGCACCATGGCACCGAACATCAAAATCTTCTGTATCCAATCGATCAGGGAGGCGTTCACTTCTCACAGCGCTCAGAACGATGGCGGGACGCCATCGCCACGGCCTGCGGCGGGACGCCGCAGCCACAGACTGCCAGATCACCATTCGATCCGCGCGTGGTAGAAGATCCACACCGGGATCTTGATGAGGACGTTGTGGAGCACGTGCAGGAGGATGGCGGCCATCAGCGAGCCGGTCGCGTTGTAGAGGAGGGCCGCCGCGAAGCCGAAAATGGCCACACTCAGGAAGCCGTGCAGGTCATAGAAATGGACGGAGGAAAAAATGACCGCTGAGAGGGCGGCGGCGGCCAGGATGCCGGTCCGGTTGGCGAGGGAGCGGAACAGCACCCCGCGGTAGAGGATTTCCTCCGCCACCGGTGCCACCAGACAGGCGGAGACGATGGCGAACACCAGCCCCTGCCACCCCGCGTCCGCAAGGGAGAGGCCCGCGCCGGGATCGGTGTCATCCCCTCCCAGCAGAAGGTTCAGCCCGGCCCCGGTGGCAACGAGCAGGGCATACACGGCCAGCACCATGCGGAAATGCGGCGGGCCGGTCAGGCCCAGCACCCTCACCGCGTGCTTCGGCTGTTTGAACAGGAAGCCGATGGCGATCAAGGTGGGCAGCAGACGGGCGGCGGTGTCCAGTGCCAGGCCCATCAGCGGAGGCAGCGACTTCACCACCTCGATGCCGATGCCCAGCGCGCTGATGTAGCCGATCCACGCGAGCGTCCCGACCATGAAAACCGTCAGTCCCAGGCCGGGCGTCCACGCCCCGGCGTAGCCACGCCGTTTCCCGCCGGAGTTGACGGGGCGTTTTCCCAGCACAAACGGCGCGGAGCACAGTCCGGCCAGCACCACCGCGGCCGCCACCGAGGACGCTGCAAGGGAGCGGAAACGCAGCGTGCGCAGGCTGGCGTCATACTTTTCCTTCCAGCGGGGTGCGGGCTGCGGCCCGATGTCCGCGGCGATCATTTTCGCCCGCCACCAGCTTCCCCTCTCCCATACGGGAGCCTCCGGATCATCCGATGCGGCGACGCCCATGCGGTCCATCATGGAATGGACCGGCACGCCTTCCAGTTCCGCCCGGATGACGGGGTAGGCCAGCAGGCCGGCACCGCCCAGTGCGTTGTGGTCCCTGAGCTTGTCCAGCGCGGCCAAGGCGTTGCGCAGTTCCGTGCCGGTGTCCTTCAGGCCGGCCAGCCGCCGCATCCACGCAGGGTCGTTCTCCATGGCATCCGCCAACCGGAGTTCCCGGTCGATCTTCAGGAGCGCGACTTCCTCTGTCCCGGGTGGGTAGCCATCCAGCGGGCTGAAATAGTGGTTCCACATCCAGATCCCGAGGATGAAGGCCAGCAGGGCGACCATGGGATCCGGGATATTCCTGCGGAGCACCTTGCGGTAGGCATTCTCCGGCTGGCCGCTGCTTGTCCTGACCGTTACGATGGGAAAAGCATCCGCGGGAGTTTCGGTGATGACAAGCCTGTAGCCACCGGTCGCCGTCCCTGCAACCGCCGCCGCATTTTCCCGCTGGTGAAACCACCGGCATGGCATCAGATTCCACAAAGTTCCCACCGCATGTCCGATCCGACCGCTCCCGTTCTCATCGCCACCTTTTCCGTCGCGCTCGGTTTGTTCGTGGTGGCGGCGCTTGTCCGCTGGGCGAGGAGGGAAAAGGAGCCTGTCCTTTCGGAAACGGAGGCTCCGCAGGAAGGTGGACATGGCGGCTTGCCGCAGGCTCCACCCTCCTCACTGCCGCCGCCGGTCCCTCCCATGTATGGCGGGCCGTATGTGGCTCCCCGGGCGGCCCCTGTTCCCGTTCCTGATACCCGGGGCGTTCCGACCTGGCCCTACCGGAAGCTGGATTTCCTGTGGATGGCCGGCATTTTCGTGATCTTCGCGGCCATGAGCGTGTCCAACACGGCGGTGGATGCGGACAAGGTTTCCTTCACTCCCGGAGTGCTGCTCGGCTCGATCGTTTTCCACGCCACCCTCACGATGATCACGCTGGCGGTCATCCTTTTCCGCATCGGTCCGGTCTCCTGGCTGGGCTTGCGGTGGAAGCACTGGCCGTGGGTGTTCCTCATCGCGCCCGCCACCGTGGTGACCATGTGGCTGGTGTTCGGTGGTCTCCACGCGCTGGGCTACATGAAATGGATGGAGTCGCTGGGCGTGGAAGCCGTGCAGGACAGCGTGAAGCTCCTGCAGACGGCGACCGACCCGCTGGTTCTGATCCTGATGGCGGTGGCCGCCGTGCTGGTGGCCCCCATCAGCGAGGAGATCGTGTTCCGTGGCTACCTCTACCCGGCGGCGAAGAAGTTCGCCGGTCCGTGGATGGCGGCCATCTGCACGGGGCTGGTGTTCGCTGCGGCCCACGGCAGCCTCGCCGCCCTGCTGCCCCTGTTCATCTTCGGCGTGGTGCTGGCCGTGCTTTACGAGAAAACCGGCTCCATCTGGGCGCCGGTGGCCGTCCATTTCTGCTTCAACGGCGCGACGGTGGGCATGCAGTTCCTCGTCCGCCAGTTTCCGCAACTTCTGGACCAGGCGGCCAAGTGAAGCAGCTCCGGGACATCGGAGAGGATGCGCTCATCGCACGGCTGGTGGCGCTGGTGCCGCACGCGCCGGATGCCTCAGGCCCTGGGGACGACTGCTCGGTCATCGATCCCGGTCCGGAGTCGGACACCCTCCAGCTCCTCAAGACGGACGCGCTGGTGGAGCGCGTGCATTTCCTGCCGGACGCCCCGCCCCGTGCGGTGGGCTGGAAGGCGGTGGCGCGGGTCATTTCCGACTTCGCCGCGATGGGCGGGGTGCCGGAGCATTTCCTGGTCACGCTGGCATTGCCGAAATCCACCGCCGTGGAGTGGATCGAGGAGGTCTATCGCGGGATGGGCGACTGTCTCGGGAAATTCGGCGGCTTGCTGGCTGGCGGTGAAACATCGTCGGTCCCGGACGGATCCGCCGCCGTCATCTCCATCGCCGCGACGGGAAAGGTGTCGAGATCGCACCTCGTCCTCCGGTCAACCGCATGCGCCGGGGATGCGGTGATCGTCACCGGCCGCCTCGGCGGCTCGATCACCGGGAAGCATCTGGATTTCACCCCGCGCATCGGTGAAGCGGCGTGGCTGGTCCGCCATTTCAAGCCATCCGCCATGATGGATCTTTCCGACGGGCTGGGCCAGGACCTGCCCCGGCTGGCCTCCGCGTCCGGCTGCGGTTTCCGGATCGACGAATCCTCGCTGCCCGTTTCGCCTGACTGCACTCCGGACCAGGCCATCGGCGACGGCGAGGACTTCGAGCTGTTGTTCACCCTTCCTGCCGGGCAGGTTGCGGATCTCCTTGCCCGATGGTCCGTGGAGTTTCCGGATCTTCCGCTCACCGTCATCGGGGAAATGACCGCCGAAGGGGGAGGGATGCCTCTCAAGGGTGGGTGGGATCATTTCAAATGACTTGGAAATTAAGTATTCCTCACTAATCTCAGGCCTTGATGAGCGAAGCGGACGAAACGGATTTCCTGTCCTTCCAAGGGACGGAGAAAAGTGCCTCGCCCCGCACGCTTGCGAACTACCGTGAGGCGCTGGCCGCCTACCGCACGTGGCGGGGCGGGAAGTTCGGCGGTTGGCGGGATGCCTCCGCGGATGATTTCCGGGACTACCTGTTCCATCTGATGAAGCAGGACTTCAAGCGGTCCACCATCCGCCTGCGGTTCGCCGCGCTGCGCTCGTTCTACAAATACCTGGTGCTCCGGCGCGGGCTGGGACGCAGTCCGGTGGCGGAGGTACAACTGCCGAAGCCGGAGAAGTCTCTGCCGGTGGTGCTAAGCGTTTCCCAGATCGATGAACTGCTCACCCTGCCGCTGCGGGTTCCGCCCGGAAAGGCGGCTTACTCCTGGATGCCGATGCGGGATGCGGCGATCCTGGAGCTGTTCTACTCCAGTGGCCTGCGGATTTCCGAGCTGATCTCGCTGGATGTCAGCGACATCGACTTTCTCGGGGAGACGGTCCGTGTCACGGGCAAAGGATCGAAGGAGCGGATTGTGCCCATCGGCGGACCTGCGCTCGCGGCCATTCAGCGCTACCGGACGGAGGCGGCGGTTGTCTCCGGACCCCTGTTCCTGAGCAGCCACCGCAAGCGCATCACCCAGCAGGCGATCGATCTCCTGCTGAAGAAGTATCTGAAACTCAGCTCCATTCCGTTCCGGATCTCCCCCCACAAGCTGCGGCATTCCTTTGCCACGCACCTGCTCGACGCGGGTGCGGACCTGCGCAGCGTCCAGTCCCTGCTGGGGCATTCCTCGCTCTCCACCACCCAGATCTACACCCACGTCACAAAGGAGCGGCTGAAGGAAGCCTACGATACCGCCCACCCCCGCGCATGAAATTCCTGCTCTCCCTTTTCCTTCTTCTCGGTGCCTGCGCCCCCTTGGTCCACCAGCCGCGCCCCATGACGGACGCCCGCCGCGAGGTGCGTGACCGCCTGCGCGGAAAAGCTGAACCTTCCATCCTTTTCATCGGCAACAGCTACTCGTTCGGGGTGCCCGCCGCCCTGCGCGAGGTGGCCGCGGAGAATGGCAGGACCATCCGCACCGGCCACTCCACCCACAGCGGCTGGACGCTGGCCCGCCACGCCCGGCACGGACCGACCCTGCGGAAGATCCGCAGCGGGAAATGGGACATCGTGGTGTTGCAGGAATTCAGCCTCAATCCCGCGAAATTCAGCCTGTTACGGGACCGGGAGATGTTCCCCGCCGTGCGGGCGTTGGCGGCGGAGGCGCGTGCCGCCGGGGCCATTCCCGTGCTTTACCAGACCTGGGGGCGGCGGGATTCCTTCGCCACGATGAATCCGAAGGTCCGCGACGGCTACCTGGCCGCTTCGCGGAATGCGGGCGGCCTGCTGGTTGTGCCCGCCGGAGACTACTGGGAACGTGAGATTTCCGCAGGCAGGGGCGAGGGGCTTTTCCAGCCGGACGGCAGCCATCCCACCCGCGTGGGAAGCCGCCTGACTGCGACCGCCTTTTACGACGCGTTCTTCCGTTAGAATCGAATCGTTGCATTTTCACGGCTGCCGGGGTAGGAACCCCCGCGTCTTCCACGTCCCCATGAGCAAAGCACGTCTGATCCTCCAATTTTCCGCGGCACTCGGTGCCCTGTTCCTGGCAAGCTGTGCGACGAAGGTCGATCCCGTGACCCTCGACAAAAAGAGCGACGAATACCAGAACCCGTATCCGGAGGGGACCTACGACCACTTCAAGGCGCGGAAGGACTATCCGAAGACCTATGATGTCTGGAGAAACGAGGAACTGCTCTCGAAGACGAACGATTCCAACTCGAACATCTTCATCGATCTGAAGACCCAGCGCGGCATGCTGAAGAATGGGGCTGAGGTCGTCATGGACTACCCCATCTGCTCCGGCATCAAGAGCCGCCCGACGCCTCCCGGCACCTACAAGATCCTCGAGAAGGTCGTGGACAAGAGCTCCAACCGCTACGGCCGCATCCTGGATGCGGAAGGCAACACCGTGAACGGCGATGCCGATGCCATCAACGACCCGATCCCCGAAGGGGGCAAGTTCGTCGGTGCGCCGATGCGCTACTGGATGCGCCTGACCTGGGACGGCGTGGGCCACCACATCGGTCCGGTGAAGCGCTATCCCGCCTCCCACGCCTGCATCCGCGGGCCGAGCAAGATCATGCCGCTCGTCTATTCCAAGATGAAGCTCGGCAGCACGGTCGTCGTCGAGTGATCCGGATGGCCGGGGGAGTGCCCCGGCCGGTCCAGTCCCGTCACTCCGCGCGCCAGCAGAGGCAGATCATGTAGCTGAGGGCGGTGTATTCCGTGCCCAGGTAGGTTCCCGTCGCGGGCTCGCTGTGGTGTGCCCACAGGATGAAGTCGCCTTTGCCTCCGGTTTTGTAGGTGACGGTACCATCCGCGCCGGACTCCATCGACACCGGCTCCGCTGTGGGTGAGAAAAGCGTGACGCTCGCTCCGGCCACCGGCTTGCCCTTGTAATAGACCGTGGCTTTCCCGCCTTCCGCCGCCGGGATCAGGTCGAGCGTGGTGGTGGGTTCCCCCACCGCGCCCGCAGGCTGCCAGCGGGCGAAGGCGGTGGTGAAGCTGGCGGACGCCGGACGGTCCGCCGTCGCCGCGCGCTTCCGGACGGGAAATGCGGTCTGCGCCAGGAGCGGCAGCTTCGCGGATGCCTCCTCGATCAGGAAGCCATCCTCCTGCGGCTTCGCCTTGTAGAGTTCCGGCTCGATCCCCGACTTCGCCGGATACATGGACCACACGGAGATGCCCTGCATCTTGTCCAGCACGCCCGGGGATTTCTCGTAGCCGGGCTTCTCGCCATTGGATCCCGCCTCACCGAAGCGGGCGATGAATTTCCCGTCCTCGGACTTCTCCAGCCAGAACTGGTGGGCGGAGGCGGCCTGCAGGGAGAGCAGGGCCGCTCCGCCGCCAATGATCCAGGAAAGCCAGAAAGACCGGGTAAGACGTTGCTTTTTCATCCCCCTACTATGGCGGGGCGACCGTCGCTCCGCGAACGCACGGTTGTGTTTCACCAATCATTCGTTGCCGTCAGGACACCCTCCGGCGGCGGAACAGCAACAGCGAGGCCACACCGCCAAGCAATGCGGATGATGGCTCCGGGATGACCGGAAGCAGACCCACGGTCACCGCCTCGATCCCCACATGGCTGGCCGAGTTGTTGACGCCGGATGCGGTGAACCGGACGGTCAGCAGGTCGTCCGCGCTGTCCGGGCGGAAGACGATCTGGTAGGCCGCCACCTGTTTCGGTCCGACGTTCGAAAAGGTCAGCGTGCTGCTGGTCACGTCATCCAAGCCATTCAGGGAGAGCGAAAGTGCCCCTGTAGCCGCGAATCCACCGGCATAGAGGACCACGTAGTAGTCCTGCGTCGGGTCACCCTTCACGGTGAAGGAAAAGCCCGAACCGTTCGAGTTCAGCAGGTCGTTGAACACCAGACCTCCCGTGAGGTTCACGTTTGTTCCGGTTGCAGGCGATGTCCCGCCGGTCCAACTGTAGCGGCCATGGGCGTCCGCCGTGGTCGATCCCCGCAGACCGGTGCCGTTGACATTGGTAAGTCCGCTGATGAGGGTCGCGCCGCTCTTCCGGTTGGTCGGTGCGAGCGGTGCGGACACCACCGTTCCGGAACTGGAAGCCCAGTAGGCCCAGTCCTGGGTTCCGTTGGCTGTGAGGTTCACGGGCGTGGCCATCGTCGCGTCGTATTTCTCCGTCGCGTCGAGAAAGAGCGTGGCGGCTACGGATGACTCCGTGCCGATCAGGGTGAAGGTAGCGGCCAGACAGGCCCCCAGAATGCGGTTGCCGAATTTCATAAACAGGGTTTTGGGTCCGCTACCCCATTAACCCATCCATGGCGGCCGGTCAAGTTCCCCTTCCCTTCCGCCTTGCCCGCGGCGCGATCCACGCTCTAAATCCCCGCCCCGTGACGCCAGAAGAACAACTCGCCATTCTCACCGCCGGCACCGCCAAGGTCCTTTCGGAAAAGGAACTGCTGGAAAAGCTCAGGCTCGGCCGCCCGCTGCGCGTGAAGCTGGGACTGGACCCGACCACACCGGACATCCACCTCGGGCATACCGTCGTTTTCGAGAAAATGCGCCAGTTCCAGGAACTCGGCCACCAGATCGTCATCATCATCGGGGACTTCACCGCCACCATCGGGGACCCGTCCGGGCGCTCCGCGACCCGCCCTCCCCTCACCCGTGAGGCGGTGCTCGTCAATGCCCGCACCTACACCGACCAGATCTTCAAGCTGCTCGACCAGGAAAAGACCGAGGTCGTCTACAACGGTGACTGGTTCCGCAAGATGACGTTCGAAGACGTTCTCCGTCTGAACGGCCGCGTGACGATGCAGCAGATGCTCCAACGCGAGGACTTCAAGAACCGCATCGACAAGGGGCAGGAAGTCCGCCTGCACGAGATCCAGTACCCCATCGTCCAGGGCTGGGATTCCGTCGAAGTCCGCGCCGATGTCGAACTCGGTGGCACCGACCAGCTTTTCAACCTCCTCGTCGGCCGCGACCTGCAGAAGGAGGAAGGGATGCCGCAGCAGACCGTCATCACCATGCCGCTGCTCGAGGGACTGGATGGCGTGAAGAAGATGTCGAAGTCCTACGGCAACTACGTCGGTGTGGACGAGCCGCCCGCCGAAATGTTCGGCAAGCTGATGAGCGTGTCCGACGAGCTCATGGTCCGCTACTACCAGCTCCTGCTGGGCGTGGCACTGGATGCTGCCATCCACCCGATGGAGGCGAAGAAGGCTCTCGCGGAGAAACTCACCGCCCGCTACCATGGCGAGGAGGTCGGGCAAACCGCGCGCGCGGATTGGGACACCCGCTTCTCGAAAAAAGATCTCGCCGCCGCGGAACTCCCGGAGCTTTCCCTCGCGGATCTGCCGGGTGAGCTGAACGTGCTCACGCTCACCGCCCATGCGTTCAGGACCGCCTTCGGCCTGGAGAAGTCCAACGGCGAGCTGCGGAAGCAGTTCATCACCTCCGGCTCCGTCCAGCTCAACGGGGAGAAGCTCACCGAGCCTTCCGCCGCCGTGGCCCCGGCCGCCGGGGATGTGCTGAAGCTTTCCAAGAAGCACGCCGTGCGCTTCGTGTGATCCGGTGGGAAACTGCGCTCAAGGTCTCACAAAGAAGTCGCTGGCGGCCACTTCCTGGATCATCGTGCGCAGTCCGTAGCCGCCTTTCGCGCTGGCGGTGACGACGGCTTCCACGGCGGGTTGGTCCGTAACCTCCACCTTGCGGCCGCAGCCGTAGATCATGAGCTTCCGGGCGAGGGCACGGGCGATGACCGTTTCATCTCCAGCCAGCCAGTCGCGGAAACCCTGGAAGTTCTGGAAAGCATGCTTGTCCGGTGTTTCGCCGGAGGAATCGACCGGCAGGCCGGGCACATATCCCCCGCCCTGCTTCGGCACAGCGCGGTATTTTTCGCGGTGCTTGCCGATGGGATCGAACTCCTCCAGGGCGAAGCCCACGGGGTCGATGCGATCATGGCAGCGGGCGCAGGAGGGGTCTTCCACATGCTTCGTGAGCAGGTCGCGCAGGGAGACCGCCCCGCGGACGTCCGGCTCCACCGCTGGCACGCCGGGTGGCGGTGGCGGCACCGGCTGGCCCATCAGGCGGTCCAGCACCCATACGCCGCGGAGGACGGGTGAGCTGTGCGTGCCGTTGGCGGTGACTTTCATGACCGCACCCTGCGTCAGCACACCACCACGGAGGCTGTCCGCCGGCAGTTCCACCACCTGCATCTTCTCATGCCCCTTCACGCCGGGGATGCCGTAGTGTCCGGCCAGCCGTTCGTTCACCACCACGAAGCCGGAATCGGCGAAGTTCTTCACCGGCAGATTCCGGTCGAGGATCTCGGTGAAGAAGCCCTTGGTCTCCCGCACCATCGAGCGGCCCAGCAGCTCGTCGTATTCCGGGTACATCTTTTTGTCGGGACTGGTGGCGTCCATCTGGCGGAGGTCCAGCCATTGGCCGGTGAAGTTCTCCACGAACCGCTCGCGCCGTGGATCCGCCAGCATCCGCAAGGCCTGCGCGCGCCGGACTGCGGGGTCCTTCAGCTTGCCCGCGGCGGCCAGCTTCAGCAGCTCGTCATCCGGCATGGAGGACCAGAGGAAATAGGAAAGCCGCGAGGCGATCGTGTGGTCGTCCACCACGGAGTCCCGGTTCACCATGAGGAAATGGGGTGAGCAGAGCACGGCGCAGACACCGGCCCGCACGGCTTCCTCGAAGCTGCGGCCTTCCTTCAGCCGGTCGAGCGCGAGGTTCACGAAGCGGTCCGCCAGCGGCTTCTCCACCGGACGGCGGAACGCACGTGGAACGAAGGCGCGGATGATGCGCTCCACATCCGCCTCCGGCGCGGAGGACTGCACGTGGGAGAGCTTCGCCCCCTTGCGGTGGCGCATGTAGATGGGGGTGTCCGCCACCATCGAGAGCGTCGGGCTTTCGCCGAAAAGTTTCTTCTGCGCCTGCGACGGGAAGTCCTGGTCGAGCGGGCCGTGGGTCTCCGCGGAAACCATGCCGATCCCCGGGCGCGGCACGTTTTTGTCCTTCCAGGTGATGTGGCCGGGAAAGATCCATGGCAGCACATGGATGGCGTCGCCTTCGTTGAGGCGGGTGGTGAACTCGATGACGCGCGGGTTCTTCGGGTCGCCCGTCACATCATAAACCCCTTCGAAATTCAGCTTCCCGGTGCCGAACAACTGGCCGGTGAAGATGCCCACGGTGAGCGTGCGCGCGCCCGGCTCATGCGGCCAGACGGTGACCTTGCAGCGGTAAAGGCCGCCCTCGATGGGCCGGGCGGCGTCGAAACGGGTCGGCGGCCAGCCCGGTGAGAAGTCGATGAAGGCACCGTCCTTTTCGAACACGCCGTCGTTCTTCTTGGCGGCCGCGCCGATGTTCGACTTGTCCTCCATGGCCATCGCCTTGCGCGTTTCCACCGGCAGCGGGGCGATGCGGCGGATGGTCCCGTCAAAGGCGGCGTTGGCGGCCTCCAGGTATTTCTCGATCAGCACGGAGGAAAGGCTGAGACCCTCCGCCACGTTGTCGAAGCCCTGGACCCGCGAGTCCTCCGGGAGCAGTTCCGCGAGTGGCGTGTCGATCCCCAGCAGGTCGTGCACCGTGCTTTCGTACTCGTAGCGGTTCATCCGCCGCACGGCGATCGAGCCGCCCTTCCCCGCGGACGTCAGCCCGCCGGAGATGATCCCTTTGAAGGCGGCGACCTCCGCGGCCTCCGGACGTTTCTCGTCTTTCGGCGGCATGTCGCCGTATTCGATGGCCTCCAGCACTTCCTTCCACTGTTCCAGCTCGTGGGGTGGCTTTTTCAGGTCGTCCAGCCGCAGCTTTCCCTTCTGTTTGTCCGGACCGTGGCATTTCACGCAGTGCTGCTCCAGGAACGCGTCCATGGTCTTCGCATCATCCGCGAACGCGGTGTTCGCGAAAAATGCGGCGCAGAGCGTCAGCAGCAGGCGGGATCCGTGCATATCGGCGTGAGAAAAGCGATTCCCGCGGCGAAGTCAATCTAACCGGGTGCCACCCGGCTGACAGGCATCTCACGATTTCCATTCCTTGCGACACCGGACCGCCATGAAGAGAGGCATCATCCCGGCGGCAAGCATCCACGCTGATGGCTCCGGCACGCCCGTGACTTCGGAGAAGCCGTCGGGGTTGTTGCTCATGCGCAGAGCGTCGAACGCCGCCGATTCCAGCGCCAGGTTGCTGCTCGTCCGGTGGACGACGATGCCGACCTGGTTGATGCTTGCGAGTCCGTTGATACCGGTGGCGGAGTAGGCGGTGGACAGGCTGGAGATATCCGGATTCGCGATCAGGTCCGGATTCACCCACAGATCCACCGAGTCACCGGTGCCGGTTCCGCCGAGCAGGAGGCGTCCCACGACCAGCGTGGTGACACCCGCCAGCTCCGTGCCGCCATACACCTGAACGGAGCCTGCGGTGTGGTTGGTGCCGAACTTGTATTCCAAACGGCCGCCGGACATCTGGACGTAGAAATCCCCACGATCACTGAACGGAGTCGCCGTCGGGGAATTCAGCGAAAGTCCCGTGGAAGACCACCGGATCTGGGATTCGATGGTGGTCTGGCTCGTTTGGGCCAGGAACGAGAACCAGATCTCGCCGCTCATGGGAGCCGCGAGCATACCGAAGGCCTGCCGCATGTCCGTGGAGTTGGTGCCCCGGATGAATTTGTTTCCCGGCTGGCTGATGTTGTAGAGTGTCGAACTGAGGGTGCCGTCCACGACACCGGGGAGGCTGGAGCCGGTCCACTTCGCTCCGCTCACGAAACCCGTCCCGGTATGGAACTTGCCGCTGAGACCGGCGTTGGTGAGGGCGTCGAAATTGTCCGCGACCAAGGCGGCCTGTGAGGACATGGCAAGAGCGGGCGGAAGGATCAGTGCGAGCGGGGATTTCATTTCACGGAGGGTTTTTGGGTCGATGAAACCAGAATCCCATCAATCCCTACCGCCTCAAGTACACGAACGATTACCCCGCCATCCCCCGCCACGAATAAGAAAGAAACTTCCCCTTCCCCCCGTAGCCGCCTTTCCTCATGAAACCCGTCATTCCGCTTTTCCTCCTGTCGTCGCTGGTCGCTTCCGCCCAGCCCACCACGCCGAATCCCGGCCTGAAGTACTACTACCCGGTCCCCGCCGCGAACCCCGCGCAGGTCATCGAGGCGGATGTCTGCGTCTATGGCGGCACGCCCGCTGGCGTCTCCGCTGCGGTGCAGGCCGCGCGGATGGGAAAGAAAGCGGTGCTCGTCGTCTTCCGCCGTCATGTTGGCGGGATGACTTCCGGGGGGCTGACGGCGACGGACATCGGCAACCGCAAGGCTATCGGCGGTTTCGCGAATGAGGTCTATGCGCACATCGGGAAAACCTCCGGCTTCAGGCCGTCGCTGGCGGAGACCGCTTTCCTGCATTTCCTCAAGGAAGCGGGCGTCACCGTTTATTATGAACACCGCCTGAAGGACGTGGAGAAGGAAGGCAACCGCATCACCTCCGTTTCCTTCGAGAACGGGAACAGCGTGAAGGCGAAGATGTTCGTGGACGCGACCTATGAGGGCGACCTGTTCGCGAAAGCCGGCGTTTCATTCCATGTAGGTCGTGAGAGCAACGCCACCTACGGAGAAACCATCAATGGCGTCCAGTTCCGCAAATCACACAACTTCAACGTGAAGGTGGATCCGTATGTGAAGCCGGGGGATCCGTCCAGCGGCCTGCTGCCTACCATCTCCGCAGAGGATCCCGGAAAGACGGGCGAAGGTGACAAGAAGATGCAGGCCTACAATTTCCGCTTCAACCTCTCCAACTCCCCAGAGCGCATCCCGTTCCCGAAACCGGAGGGCTACGACCGCGGCCGCTATGCCGTATATGAGCGCTACGTGAAAGCCTCGCCGAAGCCTCCCGTCCCCTTCCAGCTCCACAACGGCGACTGCAACAACACCGGCGGCTTCTCCACCGACCACATCGGCGCGAACTACGGCTGGCCGGAGGGCGGCTACGAGGAGCGGGAGAAGATGTTCCAGGACCACGTGAACTACCAGCAGGGCCTGGCCTGGTTCGCCGCGAATGATCCGGAGATCCCGCAGGAGATCCGGACGAAGGTTTCCTCCTTCGGGCTTCTCAAGGGAGAGTTCCCGGAAACCGGCGGCTGGCCCCACGAGCTCTACGTCCGGGAAGGACGGCGGATGGTTTCCGAATACGTGATGACCGAGCATGAGTGCACCTCGCGGAAAATCCCGGAGGACTCCGTCGGTCTGGCCGCCTACACCATGGACTCCCACAACTGCCAGCGCGTGGTCATCGACGGCGCGGTGCGCAACGAGGGCGACGTGCAGGTGCGCGTGCCGCGCCCGTATTCCATCAGCTACCGCAGCGTCGTGCCGAAGGAGAGCGAGTGCGCGAACCTGCTGGTCGGCGTCTGCCTTTCCTCCTCCCACATGGCCTACGGTTCCATCCGGATGGAGCCGGTGTTCATGATCCTCGGCCAATCCATCGGCACCGCTGCCTCGATGGCCATTGACGGTGGCATCTCCGTGCAGAAGGTGGAGTACGCGAAGCTCAGGGAGCGCCTGCTGGCCGACAAGCAGATCCTCGTATGGGATGCCCCTCCGCTCACGGATGAGGAAAAGGCTCTCGCCCCTGCGGGCATCGAGGTCGATGACGAGGCGGCGGCCAAGACCGGCGAGTGGACCGAAGCGCTGGCGGGCGGCTACCTGCACGACAACAACGACGGCAAGGGCACCAAGACCATCACCTACACCCCGGACCTGCCGAAGGACGGGAACTATGACGTCTATCTCACCTGGAAGAAGAACCCGAACCGCGCCACCAATGTGCCGGTGGAAATCTCCGGTGCCGACGGCAAGAAGGCCATCACCGTGGACCAGCGTTCCAACGGCGGCTGGGTGAAGGTGTACAGCGGCAGCTTCAAGGCGGGCAAATCATCCGGCCTCACCATTTCGAACAAGGGCACGAACGGCCATGTCATCGCGGATGCGGTGCGCTGGGCGCCTGCGGCGAAGTGATCAGGAAAAGGTAAAGGCGGATCAGCCCGATCTGCTGACGCCGGAATGTGGACCGGATGGTGGGTTTCCCCGCCACCCGGTTCCATTGTTTTTCGCCCCGAATGTCACCACGGCGCTGCCAGTTGGCTTGGCGTATGGCGTCGGCAGGGACCGCATTCCATGCGGTCAGGCGGGGGAAGGCGGCAAATGCATTGCGATGATCAGTATGCGGTGGTGTTTCCTCCTGGAGAACCGGTGAGCGATTTCCCAAGGGAAAAGTTCCCGGACTGTCAGGCATCTCTCCAGCCTGACCGCATGGAATGCGGTCCCTGCCACTTTTTCCGGAGATGGGGTTGCACCCCTGGAATGAGATCGGCTGGGGCGGACGGCGGATATTCCGTGCATTCAGCCGCACGTTGTGCGAAAAGGCCGATCCATGAAACCCATCTGGATGTTGGCTGGAACCGCGGTTCTGGGCATCGCGCTCGGCATTGGCATCGGGCGGTCGATGGCTCCGGGTTCCGCCGATGCGGGAAAGCTGCGGCTGAGGAACGGGAAAATGCCCCTCGTTTCAAGGCCAGGGAGCGTGGGCTGCCGCAGCGCCGCGAGGCTGTCGGAAGCGACGATGTCCTTGCGGGTATACTCCGTGGCAGGACGGTGGAACAGCTTGCACTGGAGGACGTCCGCCGCTTTCTCGAGGAAGACAGGAACCAGCCGCGGGACAGGGATCCTGTGGCGGATGCGAGACGCACCTACCAGCGGCAGCTCCTCCTCAGCAGGCTGCCAGCGGACATACTGGCGGAGCTGACCGCCACCATGCTGGACGGAACCGACGGCAACCGGAACTCCGCTGCGGTCCTCTCCGCGTGGGCGAGGAAAGATTGGAAGGCGGCGCTGGCGTGGGTTGATGGGTCCCGTGAGAGGTCGCGCTGGGCCTCCTCCGTCATCGGTGTCCTGGCCTTGACGGATCCTTCTGCTGCGGAAGATCTGTTCAAGGAGCGGATGGCCACCGGGGATCCGGAGATAGGGTTCAACGGCGTGTACCCCGTGGCGATGGCCAAGGCCCGGCAAGGAAGCAGGGCTTTCCTTGATTTCATCGACCAGCTTCCCTCGCAGCAACAAACCTCGATGATTTCCAATGCCTTGCGTGAGCTTCCGAAGGAGGAGCTGGCGGTTTTCGTCGAGCAACTCGGGCAGCGCAACTTCGGCGGCGATTCCAGTTGGGTCCATTCGAATGCCTTTGCCGAGCTGATGCGCAAGGATCCGGAAGCGGCGGACGTGTATCTCCGGAAGCTGGAGCCGGGGCCGATGAGAACCAGATTGGAAGCCAGCTCAATGGCCCACCTGGCTACGGCGGGGAAGACGGAGGAGTTCGGCGCGATGCTGAGAAAGTCGTTCGAGGGCATCGAAGAGGGGAAGGAAAAGGCGCATGTCCAGCATCTGGCGGGAAATCTGATCAACCAGTTGGCCGGAAATCCTGATTTGTTGGAAAAGTTCCGTGAATCGCTACCACCGGGGTTCCAGATCACGGCGGAGGATCTGAGCCGCAATGGCAACTCCCTTCTGTGGGGGGATCCCAACGGCACGGTCAACCGGGCGAAGCTCCTCAGGACGGATGGGGAACAGGCCGATTACCTGGTGAAAACCTTCGGACAATCCGCGGAGCAACTGGAAAAGTCCCAAGGTGTCCGCCTCAATGAGGTGGACCTGTCCATCCTCGAAAAGCGCGTGCAGGCGATGAACTTCACCGGCGATGCGAAGGAGCGGGTGGATGCCTCCATGGCTGCGTTCCGCGAGGCGTTGCTCAGGAAGAGGAACGCCCCGAAGTGAGCGGCGGCCTCACCGGACGTCGATGCGCTTCGACACCGGGATGTATTTGTTGAGCCAGGCGAGCAAGAAGAAGGCCCGCAGACGCCACCGGACGGCCCACGACAAGGTGGTGCGCCCCGCCAGCACCGCATTGATGGAGCAGACCATGCCCCAGCGGTTGTAGGGCTGGAAGAAGATCTGCGCGAAGTGCAGCCGGTAGAAGTTCTCGATGAACTCCCAGTAGATGGCGATGCGGCGGCGGTTGTCCTTTTCGTAGAACTTCATTTCCGCGGACAGCGGGTCGTCCTTCTTCAGCGCGGCGTCGATGGCCTGTGCGCCCTGTTGGCCGGAGGTCATCGCCAGCATCACCCCGCTGGAAAACATGGGGTCGATGAAGCCGGAGGCATCGCCGACGCGGAGCAGGCGCGGTGAGGCCAGCACGTCGTTCTTGTAAGAGAAATCGTTGATGACGTGGAACTGGTCCAGGGACTGCGCGTCCGCGAAGCGCTTCGCCACGGCGGGGGTGTCCGCCATGGCGTCCGCGAAGACTTCCGGCGGCTTCTTGCCGAGCGCCTTGAAGTCCGCGGCGTCGATGACCAGACCCACGCTCGTCTTGTTCTCCTCCAGCGGGATCATCCACACCCAGGAGCGTTCGCGGCGGATGATGAGGATGTCCCCTTCATGCTCGCCCTTCGGCATGTCCACGTTGGAAAAGTGGCCGAAGATCGCCAGCTTCTTGTGGGTGGGGTAGTAGCGCCGGAGCTTCTCCTTGTTGGCGGTGAAATTGTTGAGGCCGCTGGCGTCGATGAGGTAGCGGGCGGTGATCTCGTGGTCGGACAGGTCGAGCGAGCGGTACTTCACCACCACCCGGTCTTTCTCGATGCGGTAGTCCGTGACCATGCACTCCTCCGTCACATCCGCCCCGGCTTCCCGGGAGTGGTCGAGGAGGATCTTGTCGAACTTCGACCGCTCCACCTGCACTGCCTGCGGATACTCGGTGAAGGAGCCTTTCGAGAAATCCAGGCGGTTGCCGCGCGTGTCGTCCCCCAGGATGAACTGGGCCGCCCGCTTGGTCGTGAAACCCGCGCCCTCGATCTTGTCCCAAACGCCCAGTTCATTGAAAATGCGACGGTTGTAGGGCAGGAGGGACTCACCGATGTGGAAGCGCGGGAACTTCGACTTTTCCAGCACCAGCACCCGGCGCCCCGCCTGGGCGAGCGTGGTGGCTGCCGTCGATCCCGCCGGGCCGCCACCGATGATGATGACATCCCATTCCGTTTCCCTGTTCTCGTTGCCGGACATGCGGGGGGGAATCTGCCCCAATGGCGCGCGGGGTGCAATTCCAGATCCCGTGAGGAGGGTGGACATTGCGGCAGAGCCGCTATGTCCGCTTGGCTGCCATTCCTGTCCACCAACGGCATTGGCGAATCAGGAAAGATCCACCTCCAAGGTGCGAAGATCGCCAAGGATGGAGGAAGAAGAAACGAATCCCTTCAAATCCGCGGTCAGCTTTCTTTTCTTTCCTGAAAATTGAACACTTCTCCCTCTTCATTCGCCAATGCCGCCGAAGGACAAGAGTGTCCTTCCTCCCTACTCCCGCAAGGAGGGCGGACGTCCCCGTCCACCGGCTGCAACGGGAACCCACAGCAAAGGCATCCCACGACAGATCCGCCGCCCGATCCCATGCAAGGGCGGACAAGCCAACGGTGGAGGTCGTGCCTTCCCGAAACCACCATGAGTGAAAGCTTCGGCGACAGTTCAGGAAACCATGTCCCCACTGCTGGCCTTGTCCACCCTTGCATGAATGTCACCTCGCCCCTTCCAGGCTGAAGAAGCGTTTGCCGGACGCATCCGGCATCACCTCCATCCGGAGCCTCGCCGCCCCATCCCCCAGGTCATGGAGACTCCATCCGGCGAGCCAGGAGGACGGGATGGCATCCCATGATCCCAGGTCCGTATTGTGGCGCAGGGTGTAGTGGAGATCGCTGGTGCGGTAGATGCCATCCTCCCCGACCGTCCCGCCGGCGGGCACACGGAAGCTCAGGGACCATGGAGCGCCGCCAGCCGGGGCACGGGCGGGGCGGTTCGTCCCGCTGGCGTCCGCCTGTTGCCCGATCCAGACAGCGGCAAGGCCGGAGTCCCCCGCGTTCCGTGGATCGAGGGCGAAGAAACGCTCCTGCGCATTCGTGAGGCCGTCCTTGTCCGGATCCGCATCATCGCCGGAGACCGCCGGGTTGTTGCGCTCCGCGGTGGTGAAGTGTTCCTCCTGCCAGACCTGCACGTAACGCTTGAAGGTGAATGGAACGGTCACGGCGTGACCCCGGCGGCCCAGGGCATCGACGGGGAACACCTGGACAAGGTGCTGGGCATCGAGTTGCAGACCGTCGTTGCCGTGGCTGACGGGGATAGTCACCTGCCCGCCGGGCGTCGTCGCGGCAACCGTGCCGTCGGCCACCGTGGCTCCGCCGCGGCTGATTTGGTAGGCGAGGGAAACGACAGGCGGCGGGGCTTCCGGCGTGCCTTTCTTGTAGAAGGTTCTCCACACCGCATGACCCCACCTCCCCTCGCTGTCCCGCAAGCGGACACCGAGGAGGTGGACGCCTTCCCCCAGCCCGTTCAGGGCGGAAGCCGGGATGGCCACGCTCCTGGAAGCGGTCACCGAGGAAGGGAGGCTGAAAGAGGTCCCGCTTCCACGGCCGGGATCGCCATTGAGGAACCATTCGCCCGACTGGAGGGTGAGGGCGAAGGCCGGCGTGCCGGGAAACAAGGCGATGAGGGAAAGGAGCAGTCTTTTCATGTCCATGGAGTCCGGGGTTTCAATCACGCGCTTCCGCCGAGATCTCGAAGGTCAGGCCGGAAGAATCCGGGACCACCGAAGGAAGCACGAGTGCGTTCACCCGCGGCAGAGCCGGCACGTATCCCGGAACATACGGCGAGCTTCCGGCGTAGATTCCCATATCCACCCCATTCCTCCCGGCTCCCCTTGCCTGGCTTCCTTCCTTGAGCTGCAGGTTGCTCCAACTGGAGTAATCGCTTGGGACAAAGTTGGTGAATACATTCGCTGCCTGTGAGTAGATCAGGTTGATATTTCCGTTGCCCGCGGGGAGCGTCTTGGGTCCGAGGGACATGCAATGATCGTATGTCGCCCCTGAATAGGAACCCGTTTCATTCTGATTGATAAGGATGGTGTTACGGAGAATCGGGGGAAACGAGCTGTTAATATAACCGTCTCTTATTATGCAATTTTCGACCAAAAAGCCCTCTTTATAAGTATTAGTACCTCGAAAATGTGATCCAATGATCGAAGAATTCGCGCCATTGATCGTAAGATATTTCGAAAACCAGCAGCTCAAGATCATTGTGTGGCTTCCGTTAGATGAGAAGTATCCCAATGAGCATCTTTTGATCACCACATGGCTACACGCCGACGAAATGGTGAGGCTGTTATATGCCGAATCCCCTTCCGTTATCACCAAGCCCTCGATCCGGGTTCCGCCTGCATTTCTTCCATAGTCGGGGCTCAATACATCCGTGACCGAAGTGATGGCTATTGTTCTCTCCACTGTGGCCCTTCCACCACCCGCCATCGTATCCCCGGGGCCGATCAAGTTCAACCTTTTCGTGAGAGTGAATCCGGAATAAGTGGTGGAAGATGCGGCGATCAGCACGGTATCCCCCACCGCCGCGGCATTGATCGCCGCCTGGATGGTCCTGAAATTGGCGGGGCGGGAGGTGTTGTTGTCCACCGTCCATGTGGCGGCATGGAGCGGCGGGAGGAACGAAAGCACGCAGAGCAGGGAGAAGATGGTTTTCATGATGGAACGGGGGAATGCCGGGTGGCGGAGTTTTTCAGGGTGGTTCATTTGCATGGTGGGTTCGGGATGTTTGTCGGGATGGCGGAAGGCCGGAGAGGAGAGATGCGGGTCACTTCCTCCGGCGGCGGAGGGCGGAGACACCGCCCAGCAGGGTGAGCAGGAGCGCGGAGGGCTCGGGGATCACTCCGACGGTGGTGAAGCCGGAATCGTAAGTGACAGCAATGAGGCTATCCTGATTCGACCCATCCACCGTCTGCCACGCCCCGCTGTCCCATACCTGAAGGTCGGTGTCGTCCAGATAGCCGAGAAGACCCAAGGTATGGTCGCCTTCGAGCCGCAGGAAATTCCCCGCCGCCAGACGGATCACATCCGCATCGATGACCGAAGTGGCCTGCAGTTCGAGAACATTCCCCGTGTTGCCGGTATGGGCACCGATGTATACCTCGGTGGCGTGGAAGGTTCCCGCGATGACCAGCGCGTTGTCATCACTCCCGGCTTCCTTGCCGATATGAACGGCTCTTCCGGCGGAGGTGACATCTGCGGTGTCACCTGCGGTGAGGGTCACGGTGTTGTTGTCCGTCGTCCGGCCGATGATCCAGTCGTCTTGCGAAACGAAGCTGATGCCATCGATGGTGCGGCTGGCGTTGCCCGCATCCAGCGTGGTCATGCTGCTCACGCTTCCGGTGTAGGCTTTGCTAGCGGAGGGGGAACCCGTAGCGACTACAAAAAGATCCCCATCAAGGCTCACGGAGCGGCCAAAGTTACGGTGCGCCGCACCATCGGAGGCTGTAATTTTCACGTTTTCTATAATACTTCCGACAGCAGTGTCCAGATTCCGGAACACATACGCCGAACCGGAGTTCATTCCATCGTCATCATCCCCATAAGCCCCGACGATAGCGGTAGTGCCGGAAAGGCTCACGGAATTGCCGAAGTTATCCTCTATCACGCCATCGGAGGCAGTGAGTTTGACGTTCTCAGTGATGGTGCCGGTGGCGATTTCCAGATTCCGAAATACATACGCCGCACCGGAATTGGAGTTACCTCCCCGCCAAGCTCCGACGAGGCCGATGGAACCAGACAAACTCACAGAGCTACCGAATTGATCATTCGCCTTACCATCGGAAGCGGTGAGCTTGACGCTCTCGGTGATGCTGCCGGTAGCCGTGTCCAGATTCCGGAACACATACGCTGAGCCGGAGTTTACCCCGTTGTCCCTATCCAAGCGAGCTCCGACGAGGCCGATGGAGTCGGAGAGGCTCACGGAATTGCCGAAGTAATCACCCCCCGCGCCATCGGAAGCGGTGAGCTTGAGATTCTCGGTGATGCTGCCGGTAGCCATGTCCAGATTCCGAAACACATATGCCGAACCTATATTGGAAGGATAGTATGCACCGACAATAGCTGTGCTGCCGAAGAGGCTTACGGACTCACCGAATTGACCATTCGCCTTGCCATCGGAAGCGGTGAGCTTGACGCTCTCGGTGATACTGCCGGTAGCCGTGTCCAGATTTCGGAACACATACGCCGAGCCGGAATCGTTTCCCTTGTCGTCATCGTAGCGCGCCCCGACGATGGCACTGGTTCCTGAAAGGCTCGCGGAGATACCAAAGTAGTCGAATTCCGCACCATCGGAAGCGGTGAGTTTGACGTTTTCGGTGATGCTGCCGGTGGCCACATCCAGATTCCGGAACACGTAGGCCGAGCCGAAATCGTATCCGTCATCGTCATCATGAGGAACCCCTACTATGACGGCGCTACCGGAAAGGCTCATGGAGTAAAAGGAATCACCCGCTGCACTGTCGGAAGCGGTGAGTTCCGCCGCGGGCAGAGCAGAAGTGGAGAAAACGATGGAGGCGAGGAACAGGAGGTGTTTCGGTTTCATGGAGAATGATTGGATGGGAGAGATCGGAAAAAAGACATCGCCGGGCTTCACTTCCTCCGGCGGCGGAAGGCGGAGGAATGGATTTCCCAGGGGGCGGTGGTTCCGGTTTTGTGCGGGTTGGAGGTGACGTTGAGGAGGTTGTGGTCCGTGGAATCCCACCAGCCGAAGAAGGTGGAGGGACGATCCGCGAGGATGTCGGCGATTTTACCCGTGTCCTTTTCCCTGATGACGCGGGAATACTCGTAGGCGTAGATACCGCCGTCGTGGATGTTCAGCCCCGGCGTGCGGGAGGCGTTGCCGGAGGGGGAGCTTTCCTTGACCGCGAGCGCGGCTGCCTCGCCATCCTCCCCGGATTGGACGAGATCGATGATGGTGGTGGATTTCCGGGCCAGGGTGTGGCCTTTCACCTGGATGATGGAGGTGATGATGCGGCTGTTTTTGGTGCGCTTCAGGTAGTCGCGGATTTTGTCATTCTTGGATTCGTTCAGCTCGAACACGTTCTTCCCCGCCCGGCGGACGACACCGATGCTGCCCAACTGGGCGCGGTAGGCGCAGCCGGTGCGGAACTCGTAACCCTGAAAGCGGATACGGCTGGGAACGTCCCCGCCTGCCTGCTCGATGACGGTTTTCATGCCGGCGATTTCCATAACGGAGCAGGATGAAAGAAGGCAGGCGGCGGGCACTCCGATGACTGCTCGGAATGAAGAAGCTCCGGATTTCCGGCAATGCGGCTCCACGGGCAGGTGGTGCGGTCCCTCCCCCGCATTGCCGGAGGTCGGGTATCAGGAAAAAGGTGGCTCACTTCTACGGATAGTCATTCCGCCGGAGTTGGTTACGGAATTTCTGAAAAAAATTTCCGGAACGGAAAAAAAGGCGCGGGCATCCCGCCCATATCCCCGGCCAAGTGGGCGGGACGCCCACGCTCCTTGAATGTTCAGGGGACGAACAGACGGTGGAGCTGGCGGATCTCATCGCTGACCTGATCGTCGGATTCGACGGTCCGGCGGGACTTCCCGGCGGAGGTGTTTGGCGAACTGGCCGAGCATGCGGTGGAGGGCGGTGCGGAGGGAGTCCTCCGTGATGGAAAAGGGAGGCGGCGAGGGCGGCAGGGTCATGCCCGCGGAGGGTGCCGCCGTTTTCGAGGACGGGACGCAGGGCGGTGGCGTATTTGCGCTGGTAGATCTGGTCCGGGGTGTCGGTCCATGACGGGCTTTCGCTGTCGTAGAGGGCTTTCCTGAGAAACCCGGCGAGGGAATCGTGCAGCACATCCTCCGCGTCGGGGTGGTCCAGACCGCGGAGACGGAGGTAGCAGTAGAGGGGGTAGCGGTAGGTTTCGCAGATCTGCGCCAGCGCCTGGTCCGCTTCCCGGGGATCATCGCCTCTGAGGGCGGCGATGAGGCTCCATGAGGTGCCGGGGGTCGGGGTTCATCGGGTGGGGAGCGTTTCCGTGGCGACGCGCTGGAGCGCGGCTTCCGCGGTCATCCCGGAAAGATCCGCCCACACGATGTCGCGGAGTTGGACCACCTCATCGCTTTCGCGTTCCGGACGCGTCAGCCGGAACGCGAGGGATTCCGGGTCCGCGGGGAGTCGTTGGGTGCCCCCGTTTTTTCCATTCACCCACAGATGGGCGATGCGGTCGAGCACGGCGAGACAGAGGTGGATCTCATCTCCCGCCTGCAAGGGGCGGTCGTGGGGAATCCGGAGGTTGGAGGGGATGAAGACCTGATCCGTGGTGACATGGACATCCCGGTACTGGTCTCCCACTCGCATGGTCAGGGCGGAAGTGTTTGAAGTCTCCTGCCACTTCACCGTCCACCGGACGACGAAGCGCGGCGTGTCGATCTTCCGGGTGGTGCTGTTGTTCGGACCCGCCGGGGGAGCCTTCATCGTGACCCACCCGTCTGGGCCGGGGGTATGGGCACTATGACGGTTCGAGGCTTCGAAGACTTCCTGCCACCGGATTTTCGTCGCAGGAGTTCCGGCTCCAGGAGCGGCGGGGTTTTTCCCGGAAGCCACATCCGGGACTGTCTGCGGCGTCTGCGGCGACCGCAGGGCCAGCCAGCCTCCCAAGCCCAGCAGCAGGACGGCGGCGGAGGCACCCGCGGCGAGGCGGTTGTTGCGGGTCCGTTTCGGAAGGGGGGAACGGTTGATGGATGATCCGGGAGCCTGGAGCGCCGCCGGTTTCCTGCCTTGTTTCGGGGTTGGCGGAGCTTTCCCGGCGTGGGAGGGGGAAACCAGCGTGGTGCGGATGCCATCCACATCCGTCTTCACCTCGCTGGCCTGCTGGTAGCGTTGCTCCGGCTCTTCCTGCATGGCCTTGATGACGACCTGATCCAGCCGGGCATCGGTCCGGGCGCGGGTGCTGGGCGGCTGCCATGCGCCCTGAGGCGTGCGACCGCAGAGCATTTCGTAAAGCATGACGCCGAGGGCGTAGAGATCGACACGGTGGTCGCCCTCCCCGCGTTTCTGCTCCGGGGCCATGTAGTCCGGGGTACCCATCACGACGCGGGTGAGGGTGAGCTGGCCGGAGGCTCCGGCCTGCATGGGGCGGGCGAGGCCGAAGTCCGCGAGCTTCACCCTGCCGCCCTTGGTGACGAGGATGTTGGCGGGCTTGATGTCGCGGTGGACCACCCCCTGGGTGTGGGCGAACTGGAGGGCGTCGCAGACCTGGCCGATGATTTCGAGCGATTGCGGCGGGGTGAGGCCGGGACCGTGGATCATCTGGTGGAGGTCCGTGCCGTCGATGAACTCCATGACGAAATAGAGATGGCCCTCGGAAGTCTGGCCGAAGTCATAGACGTGGATGATGCCGGGGTGGTCCAGTTTTGCCAGCGTGCGCGCCTCCCGCTCGAACCGGGCGACGAAGTTTTCATCCTCCGCGAGTTCCGCGGGCAACAGCTTGATGGCGACGTTCCGGCCGAGGCGTTCCTGTCGGCCTTTATAGACGGCACCCATGCCGCCACGGCCGAGGATGGATTCGATCTGGTATTGCGGGAGCAGGCGGGAAAGCTCCTCCGGCTCCGGGGGTTCCCAGCCGCCCGCGTCCGGCGGGGCGATGGTCTGGAGGCCGCGGGCGAGCAGTTCCGCCGCATCGATCCCGGCGATTTTCGTGGCGGGCTGTTCCGGAGCGGGGACGACGAATTTCCCTCCGCAGAGGGCGCAGTCGGCATTCGCCCCCTCATGTTCGGCCAGGGCTTCCAGGGTGGCGTTGCAGTGGGGGCAGGGAAATTTCATGGGGAAAGGAAGTGGGGAGGGCCGATGGCTGGCTGGAGTTGATGGCACGGTGAAAGGCCAACCACCCACCCTCCTTGTCATTGCATTCGTAAAACGGGCGCGGAGGTCACAGACGATTTTTCCGGATGGCTCAGACGAGGGCCAGGAGTTGCTTCATTTCCTCCATCACCCTGTCCGGGGTTTTTTCTTCGAGGGTCTCCGAGATCTCTTCCATGAGGATCTCCCGGTATTCCTTCCGCAGGCGGTAGAGGCAGGTTTTCAGCGAGCCCTTTGTCATTCCGAGCCGGGTGGCGAGGGCCGCGCGGTCTTCCTCGCTTTCCGGGGCGAAACCCAGCCAGGGCGTGAGCGCGGCGAAGAGGTCCGCTTTTCCCGCCGCCGCCCAGGCATCCCGCAGCCGGGTGACGGAGCGTCCGAGCAACAGGTGGATCCACTGGCGGTGGTAGAGTTCATCCGGACCCGGGGTGTCCGCGGGGATGGAGCCGGCTTCATCAAGGGGGACTTCGCGGATGCCGCCGCCGCGCTTCGCGGCATCTTTTTTCCGGCGTTCGTCCGCGATGTGGCGTTTCAGGCAGGTGAGGAGGAACGTCCGCAGGCGACCCCGGTCGGGGTCCGCGGTGCGGAGGAAGTTCCTTTCCATCAGCTTCTCGAAGAAGCCCTGCACGTAGTCCTCCGCGTCCTGGGGATCGGGGATGGTGGCCTTGGTGAAGGCGAGCAATGGGGCACGGTAGATCCCGCAGAACACCGAGAGGGCCTTTGCGGCGGAAGCTTCCTCGGCGGAGGAAACATCACGGAGGACGGTCCAGCGCGTGGTGCGGAAGCGGTTGGCATCCTCGGTCATATGGCAGACATCCCTATGGTTTGAAACATGAGTGGTCAAGATAGGATGGCCAGGCAGGGAGGCGGCCCGTTTCAAATCATGGTGGCTGCCGCGTCACACGGCGCGCTGATAGAATCGTCGTCCGGACTTGCACGGCAACGGATGAGGGGTAAAGAATGATGTGACGCCCGCGTGAAAGCCTATTTTATCAGACGACTGCTGCTGATGATCCCGACGATGATCGGGATCACGCTGCTGGTGTTCACGATCACGCGGTTCGTGCCCGGCGGGCCGATGGACCGCATGCTGCAGCAGGCGCAGGCGGCGGCGGAGAAGGGCGGGGGAAAGACGACGGGCAGCAACGCGCAGAGCGGGCTGAGCGACGAACAGCTCGAGGAACTGGAGGAACAGTTCGGCCTGGATAAGCCGACTTTGGCCGCCTACGGCCAGTGGCTGGGCATCGTGCCGAGGGAGATCCGGATTTCAAAGAAGGAGTACGGAGGTGCGACGGACGAGATGATCGGCGGGCAGCCGGATGCGGAAACCGTGGCCCAGGTGGTGCTGAGCGGGGATGGCCGGGTGGTGAACGTGAAGCGGGACGGGGACAAGGTTGTCTCCGCGACCTTCGCGGAAACGGGGAAGCCGCTTTCCTCCGAGAACTGGCAGGTGCGGCTGGAGACGGAGCAGGACCGGAAGGACCGCTACCTCCGGCGGAACAGCGGGGTGAAGGAGACGCCGGCCTATGCGCCGCGCGCCATCGTCTATCAGTCGAGGGTTTCAGGACTGCTCCAGGGGGACCTGGGGCGGTCGTTGGTCTATCAGGACCGGGTGGTGGACATGATGTTGGAGCGGATGCCGGTGGCCCTCTATTTCGGCCTGCTTTCTTCCGTCATCATTTATGTCGTCTGCATCCCCCTTGGCATTCTGAAGGCGCTGAAGCACCGGACCTTCGTTGATTCCGCCTCGTCGGTGCTGATCTTCATCGGCTACTCCATCCCGGGCTTCGCGCTGGGGGCGATCCTGCTGGTGCACCTGGGCGCGCGGGCGAACCTGTTCCCGTTGTTCGGCCTGACGAGCGCGGACTTCGGTGAAATGAACCGCTGGGACCAGGTGAAGGACCTGGCCCACCACACGGTGCTGCCGCTGGTCTGCTACCTGGTGTCCGGCTTCGCCATGCTGACCATGCTGACGAAGAACACGCTGATGGACAACCTGGCGGCCGACTATGTGCGGACCGCGGTGGCGAAGGGCGCGGGATTCCGCCGCGCGGTGTTCAAGCACGCTTTCC
This sequence comes from Akkermansiaceae bacterium, assembly GCA_019634595.1. Taxonomy (NCBI): domain Bacteria; kingdom Pseudomonadati; phylum Verrucomicrobiota; class Verrucomicrobiia; order Verrucomicrobiales; family Akkermansiaceae; species Akkermansiaceae bacterium. The sequence goes on along the minus strand of JAHCBC010000002.1, from coordinate 309,577 downwards.
GGAACTCGATGATCCCCATCGCGACCAGCCTCGGCGGACTGACCTCCATCTTCGTGACTGGCTCCATGTTGATCGAGCGCGTGTTCGACATCCAGGGCTTCGGGTTGCTCCAGTACCAATCCATCATCGAGCGGGACATGCCCGTGATCATGGGCACGCTGACGGTGTCCGCATTCCTGCTGCTGCTGGGCAACATCATCTCCGACTTCATCGTCGCGATGGTCGATCCCCGGATCAAGTTCGACTAAACCCATGCGCGCGATCGGTCTCTTCTTCACCCTCCTCGGAGCGCTCGCCATCGCCGGCGAAGTGAAGGGGATCGCCTTTCCGACGGCGCGCTGGTTCTTCACGGTCAGCCGTGAGGTGCCGTGGCTGCATGCGGAGTCGATGCCGTGGTTCGGCTGGGCGGCATCCGTCCTGCTGGTCCTGGTAGGGTTGGTGATGTTCAGCCGCTCCTTCACCGGCGGGCCGGGGGATCCGGTCATCCGTCGGCGGATGAAGCGTTTCCGGGAAATCAAGCGCGGCTACTACTCCCTCATCATCCTTGGTTTCCTGGCATTCCTCGCCTTGCTGGACCAGTCGCTGGTCGGGAAGAGGGCACTGGCGGTGAAGTATGAGGGGCGCTGGATCTTCCCCGCGTTCACCGCGAAGGAGTTCAAGAACAAGGACTTCGGTCTGGATGGCGAAAGCGCGGAGGCCCCCGCGAACTACCGGGACCTGAAGCGTCATTTCGCGGCCACGGGGAAGGGGAAGGTGATCCTGCCACCGGTGCCGTATGATCCCACGGGAGACACGCTCGCCCCGCGCTCCCGCCCGCTGGAACTGCGCGACGGCATCTACTATGAAGGCCGTGGCGACAAGCCATACTTCGGTCTGGCGGCCCGCTACTACGACATCGAGGACTCGAAGATCCACCTCCGTTACACCATGCGGAGTGGCAAGTTCAACGGTCCCGTGGATGGCTGGGACAAGGACGGCGCCCAGATGTACAGCGCGGAGTATCAGGACGGCGCGGCGGTCTCCGACAAGTACAACGGCGATGGGGGCAAGGAGGCGTTCCTGGCGGTGGAGAGCAGCGAGCCGCGGGCGGTGAAATACCATCCGGCCCCGCCCACCCCGGATACCGGAAATTTCCTCGGGACCACTTCCCAAGGCTACGACATGCTGGCTTACCTGTACGGGGGGCTCCAGGTGAACTTCAAGGCGGCCCTGCTGTTCCTGCCGGTGGTTTATGTCTTCGGCATCACGGTTGGCATGCTGATGGGCTATTTCGGAAAGTGGCTGGATATCGTGATGCATCGCATCATCGAGATTTTCGAGAACATGCCGACCCTGTTCATCGTCATCATCCTCTCCAGCGTGGTTCCTGATCAGTTCAGGGGACTTGGTATCATCCTCGCCATCCTGATGGTCTTCGGGTGGATGGGCATCGCGACTCTCATGCGCACCACCATCTACCGTGAACGGGAGCGCGACTACATTTCCGCCGCACGGGTGATCGGTGCGGGCACCTCCCGGATCCTGTTCCGGCATCTCTTTCCGAACACCATCGCGATCATCGTTACGATCGTTCCGTTCACCTTCTCGGGATTGATCTTTTCGCTCACCGCACTCGACTACCTCGGCTTCGGTCTGCCGCCGGAGTATGCCACCTGGGGCAAGTTGCTCAATGACGGCCTGGCGAACCTTTCCGCACCTTGGCTGGTGAGCGCGACCTTCGTGGCGCTGGTCTCCACGCTGGTCCTCATCACCTTCGTGGGGGAGGCGATCCGTGAGGCGTTCGATCCCAAGAAATACACCTACTACCGCTGATGAAGTCCCTTCCGCTCATACTCGCGCTGGCAGCCGCGGCGGTCGCTCCGCTGGCGCTCACCGGGTGCCGTCAGGAGACGGCGGAGGTGGAGCGCAGCCTCGGTTTCGACGCATGGGTCCCGGTCTATAACAAGCACATCGCGGGATGGCTGGAGAAGAAGAAGGCGGAGGCCCAGGTGGAGCTGGACAAGACCATCGCCGCGCTGGCTTCCGCTGAGGAGGACAAGAAGCCGTCGTTGGAAGCCCAGCTCCAGGCGGCCCGGCGGGACATGGCGAAGCTGGAGTTCCGGCAGTCGCTGGGTGACTTCTTCCAGTTCCGCACCGCGGCGGATGTGCCGACGGATCTGGTGTGGGAGAAGGGTCTGGACGAGCCTGAGATCGGTGACCCGCGGGCGAAGAAGGGTGGCGTGATCCGGCGGCATTTCCTCGACCTTTCCTTTCCACCGACGATCCGTCCTTTCGGACCGAATTCCAACAACTCGTTCCGTGGCGACCTTTACGACAACATCGACATGTCGATGGTCACGCTGCATCCGACGACACTGAAGGTGATCCCCGGTGTGGCGAGCGAGTGGGCGACATCCGCGGACGGCCGCACGGTCTATTTCCGGATCGACCCGGAGGCGACCTACTCCGACGGGGAAAAGGTGTATGCGAAGGATGTCCTGCTGGATATCTATACGAAGGCCTCCGACAACGTGGTGAATCCCTACACGAAGGAATTCTTCCGCGAGAACTACGCACAGGTCATCACCTACTCGGACGACCTGCTTTCGGTGACGCTGGCCGAGCCGAAAATCTATGCGGAGGTGCTGGCCGGCGCGATCAGCCCTTCGTCGCCGAAGTTCTACAAGGAATACGGACCCGACTATGCGGACCGCTACCAATGGCGCTTCCCTCCGACCACCGGCGCGTACGAGGTGCGGCCGGAGGATATCGTGAAAGGCGTCTCCATCACCCAGACACGGGTGAAGGACTGGTGGGCGAAGGACCGGAAGTACTACAGATATCGTTACAACCCCGACAAGATGGTGACCACGCTGGTGCGTGAGGACTCCAAGGCGTTCGAGCTGTTCCGGGCGGGGGAGCTGGACACCTACCTGCTGACGCAGCCGCAGTTCTGGTACGAAAAATCGGAGATGCCGCCGGTCTATGACGGCTACATCGAGAGGGCGACGGTTTTCAACCGCTACCCGCGGATCCCACGGGGATTCTACATGAACGTCACCAAGGCGCCGCTGGACAACCGCGACGTGCGGATCGGCATCCATCATGCGATGAACTGGCAGAAGGTCATCGAGGTGGTCTTCCGCGGGGACTACTCGCGCCTCCAGTCCTTCAACCAGGGCTTCGGGAAATTCAGCGATCCTTCCATCAGGGCGCGCGCTTACTCCGTGCAGCAGGCGCGGGAAGCCTTCCGCGCGGCTGGCTACACGGAGGAAGGTCCGGACGGTATCCTGAAGAAGCCGGGCGGGGAGCGGCTATCCGTTTCCATCACCTATCCGACCATTCCCCTTTACGACCGCATCCTGGCCATCCTGAAAGAGGACGCGAAGGCCTGCGGGTTCGACCTGCGGCTGGACGGCCTGGAAAGCACGGTGGTCTACCGGAAGGTCATGCAGAAGCAGCATGAGATGAACTTCTCCGGCTGGAACACGACCCCGCCGACGCCCACCTACTTCCAGTTCCTTCACTCCACCTTCGCCTTCGACGACAAGGGCAACCCGAAGCCGAACACGAACAATCTCTTCGTCTGGAGCCGTCCGGACACGGATGCCCTGTCCCTCACCGTGCGCGACGCATTGACGGAGGAGGAACTGGCGGAGGCATCGAAGAAGCTGCAGCACATCATCCATGACGAGGCCATCTTCCTGCCCTCGTTCACCACGGAGTTCCAGCGCGTGGGCTCCTGGCGCTGGGTGAGGTGGCCGGACTCCGCGGAAACCCACTATGCGCCGGCATTGTCCTATGAGCCGCATGAGGGCTACTGCTACTGGATCGATGAGGACGTGCAGAAGGAAACCCAGGAAGCACGGCGCTCCGGCAAGATTTTCCCTGAAGTGAACCGCGTGGTCCATCCACCGGAACCCGAACAACCATGAGCGAGGAGAGCGACAACATCCTGGAAGTGGACAAGCTCATCGTTTCCTTTGAAACGGAGCGAGGGTTGCTGCGTGCGGTGGACCAGGTTTCCTTCACCGTACCGAGGGGCAGGACGGTGGGCATCGTCGGGGAGTCGGGTTGTGGCAAGAGCGTCACGGCCATGTCCATCGTCGGCCTGCTGCCGCAGCCTGCGGGGAAGATTCTCGGCGGCGACATCCATTTCAACGGCCATGACCTGACCCACGCCTCAGAGCGCGAGATGCGGAAGGTCCGCGGTGGCGAGATCGGCGTCATTTTCCAGGAGCCGATGACCGCGCTCAATCCGGTCCACCGCATCGGGCGGCAGGTCAGCGAGGTGCTGCGCCTGCACACGAAGATGTCGAAGCGCGAGGCATGGGAAGCCTCCATCGAAATGCTGGACCGGGTGCGCATCCCCGCGCCGGAAAGGCGGATGATGGACTACCCGCACCAGCTTTCCGGGGGCATGCGCCAGCGTGTGATGATCGCGATGGCACTGGCCTGCAAGCCGTCGCTGCTCATCGCGGATGAGCCGACGACCGCACTGGATGTCACGGTCCAAGCGCAGATCCTCGACCTGCTCGACCGACTGCAAAAAGAGAGCGGCATGTCCACCATCCTCATCACCCACGACCTGGGCGTCATCGCGGAAACGTGCGACGAGGTGGTGGTGATGTACGCGGGGAGGGTATGTGAGAAGGCCCCGGCAAAGGAACTTTTCGCGCGGCCACTGCACGCCTACACCAAGGGCCTGCTGGCCTCCATCCCGACACTGGAGACGCCGCCGAAATCGGTGCTGGCCACCATCCCCGGCATGGTGGCTGGACTGGGTGACCACGCGCACGGCTGCCGCTTTTGCCAACGCATGGGCCGCACGGACCGTGGCACGCGCGAGCGTCCGAAGTTTGCCGAAGTCTCGCCCGGCCACTGGGTGGAAACCTGTCCCTTCTGTTACGAACCGTGAGCGATACCCCGTTACTCTCCGTCAACGATCTGCGCGTGCACTTCCCCGTACGCGGAGGGGTGCTGCATCGGCAGATGGGATCCGTGAAAGCGGTCGATGGCGTGTCGCTGGTGATCAAGCCGGGTGAGACGCTGGGCCTGGTGGGGGAGTCCGGCTGCGGAAAGTCCACGCTGGGCAAGGCCATCGTCCGCCTGCTGAAGCCGACAGCGGGAGGCATCCGGTTCGAGGGCCGCGAGATTTCCCATCTCCGGCAGGGACGGTTGCGTCCGTTGCGGCGGGATTTCCAGATGATCTTCCAGGACCCGGTGGAATCGCTCGACCCGCGCATGAGCGTGCGGGCGTTGCTGACGGAGCCGTATCAGGTCCATGGCCTGGGCAACCGGGCGGAGCGGAAGAAGTGGGTGGACGAGCTGCTGGAACGGGTGGGCCTGCCTGCCGCATCCGCGGAGCGGTATCCGTTCGAGTTCTCCGGCGGCCAGCGGCAGCGCATCGGCATCGCGCGGGCGCTCGCGCTGAAGCCGAAGCTGATCATCTGCGACGAGCCGGTGTCCGCGCTGGATGTCTCCGTCCAGTCGCAGATCCTCAACCTGCTGGTGGAACTGCAGAAGGACTTCGGCCTTTCCTACCTTTTCATCGCGCACAACCTCTCGGTGGTGAAGCACATCAGCGACCGCGTGGCGGTGATGTATCTGGGCAAGATCGTGGAACTGGCGACCGCCGAGGCGATCTACCGTGATCCGCGCCACGCCTACACCAAGGCGCTGCTCTCCGCGATTCCCTCACCGGACCCGACCGCCCAGCGGAAGAAGATCCTGCTGGAAGGGGATGTGCCGTCGCCGATCGACCCGCCTGCGGGCAGTGCCTTCGGCCACCGCATCAAGCATCCGCGCTATGAGGAGACCATCGGGATGGATCTTTCGCTGAAGGAAATCGCGCCGGGCCACCTGGTGGCGAATGACCCTTGCTGCCTGACGGACGCGGACTGGAAGGCGTTGCAGGGCCTGAAGTAGGATCGGAACGGTGGCTGCGGCGTCCCGCCGCAGGCCGTGGCGATGGCGTCCCGCCATCGTTCTGAGAGAGGCGGATGCCAATTTGGCGGATGCGGAAGATCCCAGATTCGATGGTAGGCAAATTCGGAAAAGAATTGCGGCGGGACGCCACAATCACGGCCTGCGGCGGGACGCCGCAGCCACGGTCAGAAATCGAGGAACTTGCCCGGATTGAGGATGCCCTGGGGATCGAGCGCTTTTTTCAGGGCGAGGTGGGTGGCCATCGATGTTTCACCGAGCGCCTGCCGGATCCATGGCTTCTTCGCGATGCCAACGCCATGCTCGCCGGTGATGGCGCCGCCTTGTTCGAGGACCCATTTGAAAAGCAGGTCGAGCGCGGCGTCCGCCTTCGCGCGGATGACCGGGTCCTGGTAGTCCGCGACCATCAGGTTGGTGTGGATGTTGCCGTCCCCGGCGTGGCCGAAGCAGGCGACGGCGATGCCGGTTTCCGCTTCCAGCCCGCGGGCGAAGTTGACCAGCTCCACCAGCTTGGAACGTGGGACGACGATGTCCTCGTTGAGCTTGGTCAGGCCGGTGTCGCGGAGGGAGAAGGAGAATTCGCGGCGGAGCTTCCAGATGCGCTCGCAGGAAGCTTCGTCCGGAGCGCGTTCGATGAAGGTCGCGCCGAGCGAAAGGAGGAGCGCGTGCAGTTCCTCCAGCTCCGACAGCACGGCGGCGGGCCTGCCGTCGATCTCCACGATGAGGTGGGCGTTGCCTTCCGGGAACACATCCGCGCCGAGCTTCCTGCGTGCGGCGGCCAGAGTGAAGGTGTCCGTGATTTCCAGGGCGGAAGGCAGGTGCCCGCCGTTGAGGATGGCCTGCACGGCGGCGGCGGCCATGGGGAAGTCCGGGAAAATGGCGGCCAGCATCGCGCGGCTGGCCGGTTTCGGGATGATGCGCAGCGTTGCCTCCGTCACGACGCCCAGCAGGCCCTCCGAGCCGGTGAACGTGCCGATGAGGTCGAAGCCGGTCTTGTTCTTGTGCAGGCGTCCGCCGGTACGGAGGATCTCGCCGCTGGCCAGCACCACTTCCAGGCCCAGCACGTAGCTACGGGTCACGCCGTACTTCAGGCAGCGAGGGCCGCCCGCGTTGGTGGCGATGTTCCCGCCGATGGAGCAGTCCTTCAGCGACGCGGGGTCGGGAGGGTACTCCCAACCCATGTCGTGCGCCGCTTTCTGGAGATCCCCCGTGATGACGCCGGGTTGGACGATGGCCACGCCGTCTTCCGGGTGGATGCCCAGGATGCGGTTCATCCGCGCGGTGGAAAGGACGATGCCGCCGTGCAGGGGCACGCACCCCCCGACGTAGCCGTAGCCCGCGCCACGGGTGGTGACCGGGATCCGGTGCTCCGAGGCGAACTTCATCACGGCGGACACATCCGCGGTCGATTCCGCGAAGACCACCACATCCGGCGGATGGCTGGCGTACCATTTGTCCGTGGAGTGGGATTCGATTACGGCGGCCGCCGTCGTGACCTTGTCAGGTCCGAGGATTCCGGTGAGCCGCTCCAGGAGGGAGGCTTGGGACATGGTGGGTTTCGGAGAAAAGGTCAGGCGTACATCTTCTTGTAATACTCGTCCGCCATGCGGTCCGCGTCGAAGAACGGCACCACATCGTTCATGGACTTCAGCACGAGCTGGTTCCACCCTTCCGGATTGCCGTAGTAGAGCGGCAGGATCTTCTGGGTCAGGCCTTCGTAAAAGCCCATCATGTCATACCGGTCCCGGTCCTCCGGGGACAGGTGCGGATCCGCGGGCGGGATGATGAAGGAGTTCACGCTGTCCTTGGCGAACTCGCAGACCCAGCCGTCATAGGTGGAGAAGTTGACGGAGCCGTTCATGGCGGCGGTCATGCCGGAGGTGCCGGACGCCTCGCGGGTGACGACGGGGTTGTTCAGCCAGACGTCGGAGCCGGTCTTCAACTGGCGGGAAAGATCCAGCTCGTAGCCGGTGAGGACCGTCGCGTTCGGGTAGTCCTTCGTCAGATTGATCAGGTGGTTGAAGGTGTTGATCGCACTGTAGTCGAAGGGATAGGGCTTGCCCGCCCAGATCACCTGCACGGGATACTGCGGATGGTTCAGCATCTCGCGGAAAAGGCGGATGTCCCGGGTGATGAGGTCAGGACGCTTGTAGCCGGCGAAGCGCCGCGCCCAGACGATGGTCAGCACGTCCGGCTTGAAGATCTTGCCCGTCTGGTCCGCCACAGTCCGGAACAGGCGCTCCTTCAGCTCGCGCTTGCGGTTGCTGAGGCATTCCGTGTCACCGTTCACACGGGCGGCTTCCATCCCGTGGTCCGCCCAGTATTTCTTGTTCTGGGCGTTGGTCACGTGGCCGATTTCGCAGATGTCCGGATGGTCCTTCCACATCTGGCGGGAAACCTCCCCGTGCAGCTTGGAGACACCGTTCGCCTTGTGGCTGAGGCGCAGCGCGGCGAGCGAGTGGTTGAAGACATCCCCCTCGATGCCGGTGATCTTCCGCGCTTCGTCACCGGTGATGGAGCCGAAGAAGGAGAAGTCGCGCAGCAGGTTGAAGTCGTGCTTCTCGTTGCCCGCTTCCTCCGGGGTGTGGGTGGTGAAGATGAAGCGTTTCTTCACCTCCTCCACGTTGCGGAACCGGTCATAGACGTGGAACGCGGCGGAGAGGCCGTGCGCCTCGTTGAGGTGCCAGACCTCCGGATCGACGCCGAGTTCGTCCAGCAGGCGTGCGCCGCCCGCGCCGAGGATGATGTACTGGGCGATCCGGCGCAGCGGGTCGTTGTCGTAGAGGCGGTGCGTGATCGCACGGGAAAGGTAGTCGTTTTCCTCGATGTCCGTGCTCAAGAAGAACATCGGCACGGTGTTGAAGATGTCGCCGGGCAGGTAGAGGGCCTTCACCCACACCGCGTGGCCGTGGACCGGAACGGTGAAGCGGATGCCGGTGTCCTGGAGGAAGGCGTAGGAGTTCTTGCGGAACTGGACGGCCAGCTCGTTGTCCTCACCGCGGACCTGATTGTAGTAACCGTAGGTCCAGAGGATGCCGATGCCGACGAGGTTCTGCTTCAGGCCCGCCGCTGCCCGCATGTGGGAACCGGCGAGGAAGCCGAGGCCTCCGGAGTAGATCTTGAAGCTCTGGTCGATCGCGAACTCGGAGGAAAAATAGACGGCGCTCTTCGCATACTCGGGGGCGATCTCGTAGTTGTGCGCGAAGGGCTTGGGGAGAAAGGATTGGGGCATGGCGTGGGTGGGTGGCTGGAGTCAGGCGTCTGCCGGGCGGGATGTTGCTCGATTCATACCAAAACTCAAACATTTACGGCTTCCGGATTCCGCTGGAAACCAATGATTTCAAACGCCTTTTGCCTGATCCGGCCGGATTTTCGCGCGCACTTCCTGCAGCGGTTTTTCGATCCATTTCCATGACGCGAGCGTGAGCAACCAGGTGATGGCCGCGTAGGAAATAAGCTTCAGGGCCATGCCGAAGCCGTTGTCAAAGTATTCGCTGATCCAGAGGAATGGCAGGATCTTGCCCGCCGCGAGCGGGGCGAGGTTGTGGTAGAGGTAGATCCCGTAGGAAAGTGCGCCGATCCGCAGCAAGGTGGGCTGTTCCAGGAGCCTCTTCGGCCAGCCTCCGAATCCCACGATGGCGGTGGCGACCAG